>CACXIR010000081.1 GCA_902767785.1 Fibrobacter succinogenes
AAATGAACAGAATCTATACCCGAACCAAAACCATTCAGGAGGACAAGGTCTCCGGCTTCTGCCCCGGCTGCATGCACTCCACGGTCATCAAGCTCATCGGCGAGGTGATGGAGGAGCTGGACGTGATCGAAAAGACCGTCTGCATCACGGGCATCGGCTGCTGCGGTCTGCATATGGACTATATCGCCTACGACACGATCACCGCGCCACACGGCCGTGCCTGTGCCGTCGCTACCGGCATGAAGCGCGCCAATCCTGAAAGCCTGATCTTTACCTATCAGGGCGACGGCGACTTTGCCTCCATCGGACTGGCGGAATCCGTCTCTGCCGCCAACCGCGGAGAGAACATCACCGTCATCTTCATCAACAACGGGATCTACGGCATGACCGGCGGTCAGCTCGCGCCTACAACGCTGATCGGCATGAAGGCCACAACCGCTCCGAAGGGGCGCATCGCCGAGGAGCACGGTTATCCCATGCATATGTGCGAGATTCTTAACCAGCTCACCGCACCCTACTATCTCGAGCGCTGCTCCTGCAACAACCCGGCCAATGTGAACAGGACAAAGAACGCCATCAAAAAGGCGTTTCAGAACCAGCTGGACGGCAAAGGCTTTTCTCTGGTCGAGATCGTAACCGGCTGTCCGACCAACTGGGGGATGGACCCGCTGAAAAGTCTGGAGTTCATCGAAGAAAAGATGCTCCCGGAGTATCCGCTCGGTGTCTTCCGGGACCGCAGCAAGGAGGCTTGAACGATGGAAACCAATCTGTGTGTCGCCGGCTTCGGCGGTCAGGGCGTCATGTCCCTGGGCAAATTCCTGGCGGACGCCACCTGCAGCTCCACTGACAAAAACGTCACCTTCTTCCCCTCCTACGGCGCCGAGCAGCGCGGCGGCACCGCCAACTGCTATGTGGTCATCTCGGATGACGACATCGGCGCGCCGCTGGGCGATGTGATGGACGACCTGATCGTGATGAACGGGCCGTCGCTGGCAAAGTTTCTGCCCACGCTCAGGAAGGGCGGCAACCTGTTTCTCAACAGCTCCATCGTCTCCGACCGGATCGACCGCAGCGATGTGACTGTGGTGAAGGCCCCCGTGACCGAGCTCGCGCTTGAGATGGGCAATGCCAAGGTTCTGAACGTCATCATGCTGGGCGTCTATGTAGGCTTTACCGAGGTCATTGAGCCTGCCATCGTCTGGGATACCATCGAGCACAAGCTGGCCTCCAAGCCCAAGCTTCTCCCGCTGAACAGGCAGGCCTTTGAAAAGGGCCTTAACGAAGATATCATCCGCAGGGCATCCAAGCTCCGCGGCGAGCCCCAGTTCATGCTTGATTTTCGCCTGAAGGCCTACGAGAAGCTCAAGACCATGGAGCAGCCGAACTGGGGCGAACTGAACTTCGCGCCGGTGGACCTGCAGGACATCGTCTACTACTCCGCCCCGAAGACCAAGAAGAGCCACGAAAAGATTGAAGACGTGGACCCGGAACTCTTGGCCACCTTCGAAAAGCTCGGCATCCCGCTCGACGAACAGAAGCGCCTTGCCAACGTGGCCGTGGACGCCGTCTTTGACTCGGTGAGCATTTACACTAGCCATAAGCGCAAGCTCATGGAAATGGGCATCTTGTTCTGCAGCATTAGCGACGCCATCAAGGAATATCCCGAACTCATCGAGGAATACCTGGGCTCTGTGGTGCCCGCAGGCGACAACTATTTCGCAGCCCTCAACAGTGCAGTCTTTGGCGACGGAAGCTTCGTCTACATTCCGCCTGGAGTCAAGTGCCCCATGGACCTTTCCACCTACTTCCGCATCAACAACAAGGAAGCGGGCCAGTTTGAACGCACCTTGATTATCGCTGATGAAGGTGCCAGCGTAAGCTACCTAGAAGGCTGCACCGCGCCGGAATTCAGCAGCAAGCAGCTGCACAGTGCCATCGTGGAACTGGTGGCAAAAGACAACGCCAGCATCAAGTATTCCACCGTGCAGAACTGGTACGCAGGCGACCGCGAAACGGGAGCCGGCGGCGTGTACAACTTCGTCACCAAACGCGGCAAGTGTGCCGGCAAGAACAGCCGCATCAGCTGGACGCAGGTGGAGACCGGTTCTGCCATCACCTGGAAGTATCCGAGCTGCGTACTGCTGGGCGACAATTCCGTCGGAGAATTTTACAGCGTGGCCCTTACCAACGGTCACATGCAGGCCGATACCGGCACCAAGATGATCCACATCGGCAAGAACACCAAGAGTACCATCATCAGCAAGGGTATCAGCGCGGACTACAGTAGCAACGCCTACCGCGGCGAAGTGAGCATCCGCAAGTCAGCCACAGGCGCCCGCAACTACACCCAGTGCGACAGCATGCTGGTAGGCGACAAGAGCGCCGCCCACACATTCCCCTACATCACTGTGGCGAACGCCAGCTCCACTACCGAACACGAAGCCACCACCAGCCGCATCAGCGAAGACCAGCTTTTCTACTTCGAAAGCCGTGGCATCAAGCGCGAAGACGCCATCCAGGCCATGGTGGGCGGGTTCTGCAAGGACGTTTTCAAGGAACTCCCCGGCGAATTTGCCACGGAAGCCCGTCAGTTGCTGACCTTAAAGCTCGAACACAGCGTAGGCTAGCATTTAAGCCTTTTTTCTCCGAAAACAGCACTTTTTTAAGCCAATTCCTCCAACTTTTATTTATATTACAAGCATACAAACCAAAGAGGAATCTTATGAAAACTAAACTATTGACTCTCCTGGCAGCCGGCTGCCTTTGCTTTTTCAGTGCTTGCAGCGAAGACGACTCCGAGTCTCTGGGCGACAAGTGCAAAAGCAACAACGGCGTAACCAAGGGTTGCATCGTTGGAACGTGGAGCCTGAAGGCAATCTACACCAAGGGCGATAGCCTGAATGTCGCACTCACAGACTACCAAGACAGTCCCGGGACTTTGGAAATTAAGGGCGACGGTACCTATACCTATACCACATCCAACTCCCCCAAGTCCGAAATGGCAACAAGTGGCTGCGGTGGAGCGGTTGGATACGGTCAGTGGGAAATCATCGACGCCACCATCAAGTTCAAGACCCCCAATGGAACAGTCTGTTTCATGGGTGGAACGGTCTCCCCCACTGTGGATGAGTATCAGATGAACTTCAACAGGGTTCTCTTCCAGGCCGGCGACAATACCGACGGCAACACAAAGGATAACGCCACCGAAATCTTTGACCGCAAATAATTTTATTGCGTCCTATCGATTTCATATTATTCGGCCCCTGGTTTCCAGGGGCTTTTTCAATTTACCGCCAACGATTCTTTTCGTAATCGCTAAGGCTCTCTATCATTGGAACTAAACGGCCGGAATCCTTGTCCATGCCCGATACCAGGCGAGCATGGAATCGCCCTACCGTCTCTCCCGGTTTGCGTACATAGCCCAAGCGTTTCAAGGCCTTTTCCGTTCGATCCAACTTGCGGGTCCACTCCAATGCATGAGCGTTCAGGACTTCTGCAGAGCGGCCCTTGAACCGGCGAAGTCCGCGGAACGCCAACAGAGCAAGTACAATCAAGCCCGGAATCAAATAGGTCCAGAGGCTTTCCAGTGCACTTTGGGTATAGGATTGCCAACTATCCACCACACTGCGCCATTGGCCCTCTTTGAGCAAGTGGAACCAGTGCACAATCCGGCCGCGAACACCTTCCCACCAAGACTGCCAGCCCGAGGGCGAAGCAAATATTTTTCGAAGAGTGGGAGGCGTGGGGTCAAAGGAATACCAGCGGCCATCTACAAAGACCTCCACCCAAGCATGGGTGTGGTGTCTCCGGTACAGCACGTAATCGCGGCCGGGGACCCTCTCTGGGTGGGCAAATCCCGAAACATAGCGTGCATGAATACCGCGGTGCCGCAAGACCAATACCGACATGGTTGCATAGAGCGTGCAGAAACCTTCCCTACTTTGCCAAAAGGCCCGCAGAGGCTCATTGCGATGTTCCGACATCTTGGGAATCACCAAGGAATACTTAAAATTCTGAACAAAGTAATTCCTTATGGTCTGTAGGGAACTCTTCACATATTCCGCTTCCGATTCAGCCAAGGCCGAGTCCCTGGAAAGAACACCCATTTCGTTGGCGACAGAATCCACAAAAGGCCTTTGCCTTTCGTTCAGCTGCAAGGAACTGGAATCCACCGGCAACAAGCTCGTTCCCGGAACATACCCATTTGGGGCAGATTGGGCAAAATAATACCAGTCTTTTTGTTTTCCTCCGGTTCCCGCAACAATATCGGTTTGGTAGTAGTCCAAAGAGTCCGCATTTTTCACGGACACGCCTACGGCACCCTCTGGTGCAAACAAAAAGCCAAAATTGTCTATGGAGGACTGTACCCATACCTGCTTGACATCTGCCATTCTAGTGGACGAATCAGCTTTTTCAAAAACAGGATAGTCTATTTGGTAGTAGGCGGAATAAAGTCTTTTTACGGGGGCCGCAGGCAACCTCCAAAAACCGCCAACATATTTTTCGTAAACGGCAGCACGCAAATATTCCGGCGCGTCAGCGTCCCAAATCCGCAAAACCACCTGGCTGTTGAAACGGGACCGGTAGTTATCCGCAAAAGAACCCAAGGACACCACAGGGTCAAAGCCCATGACCCGATTCCGCTCCATATAATCCCTAGCCCAGCGGCCGTCGTAACTCCGGTGGTTTTTCCAGTATTGCCAGCCTCCATAAGTCGACCCGCCCAAAAAGAGCAGCATCAGCAGGAACAGCAAATATTTGTAGGGAGCGGTTTTGGGCCTGCTGTAGGTAAAAACCACCAGCAGCAATCCCAAAACTGCAGCAAAGACCCCCACCCGGCCGGCCTGGAATGTACCCAGCAGCAGTGCCGCCACGCCATCAAAAATCACGAAGGCCTCGAACCCGCCCGCACCCAGGCTCCGCTTTTGCAGCCAGGCGAGGAACATCAGGTACCAGGCTGGAATGAACACCATTTCCGGAGTAAAGCCAGAGTCATTGCCAGGAGTCAAGACCCACCATATTGCAAAAGGCAGAATGGCACCGTAGGCGTACCGTTTCTTGTACCGTGGGGCCGGCCGGGACAGTTTGAAATGGAGGTAGGCAAAGCCAACGGCAAACAAGATTCCCAAAGGGAGCAATTCGCTGGACACCCCCAAATTGAGAGCAGCTATTGCCAGGAACAAGGTCTTGCTTATTTCGCGGAGGGACATTCTCATCGGGACACCCCCTCCAGCGAAACGGATTTTGCATTCAGCAGTTCGTAACCTACTTTTAGTATGCTATCCGCCACCAAGACCTGCTGGCCTCCAC
The DNA here is from genome assembly GCA_902767785.1 of Fibrobacter succinogenes. Lineage (GTDB taxonomy): Bacteria > Fibrobacterota > Fibrobacteria > Fibrobacterales > Fibrobacteraceae > Fibrobacter > Fibrobacter succinogenes_D. Next base: position 5,311 of record CACXIR010000081.1, read on the forward strand.
GGCACACCACCACCTGCTTGTGGACTTGAGGATCATCCGTTTCGTGAAGTCCCAGGCGAAGCACGGGCCCCATAGGCCGCGCAGCGGGAGTCCATTGTTCGGCAGACCGCGACGCACTTGACCTGTGCGACGCACCCCTTTCATACAGGCTCACCCGTGGAATCCGGGCCAGGGCTTCCAAAAAACTCTTCCCTCCATCTTGGGCGTTCAAAGAAATTTCTTCGTTGCCGATAAAGAACCGCCCCAAGATTCCCCGCTCCATAAACCACATTCCAACGCCTGCGGCCAACCGCACCAAGGGTTCCAGCAAAAATTTTTCCGCCAAATTCCTGGCAGAAACATCCAAAAGCAATATGGCACCTGCGCCCCGCTCCGACTCGAATTCCTTGGTAAAGGGCTTTCCGTAGCGGGCGAAGGCCTTGTGGTGCAAATCCCGCAGGGCATCGCCTTCGCGGTACTCCCGGACTCCCGAAAAGTCCATGCCGCGGTTGATTCCCGGCATGAGGAGCGGGGCAAACACAAGCCCGCTAGCTCCAAACGTCAAGAACCCAAAAGAGGCAAGCGGCACGGGCCTGGGATACACCAAGAGTTCCAACGTTCCCGCCTTGCCTACGTAGCGGAGCATTCCCATGATTTCGGGAACAACCACCCCCACCTTAGAAACCATAAAGCAGCCACGGCTTTCCGTTTTCACCTTGCAGCAAAGCCGCACGGATTCCCCCTTGGGAATCGGTACTGCGGTGCTATCCTCCCCTTTCAAATCTCCATCAATGCGGTAGCAACAAACCGAAACGCAGTCCAGTTTTGTCAAAGCCGTTAACTGGACATAGACTGCCGCCGTCTCTCCTTCAAAAACAGGCGTGGTTTCCAGGGAATCTACTTGAAACTTGCTCTTGCGGGCGGTCATAAAAAGCGACGGTACCAGAGCAAACAAGAACAGCAAATCCAGCCCGCAAAAAATCCACGCAGGCCAAAATCCGGGAATTATCCCTGCAAAAAGCGAAAAGAACAAGAGGGCAAAGGCGCTATGGCCCGCCGCCGAAAAAAATTCGTCCCACAAAAAGTAAATACGCATCAAAAGTCCAGCCCTTTTGGGGGAGCGCGGGACCAACTTCAAGAACCATTTTAGTTCCTTAAAAGTCACTTGGGAATCTTCACCTGCTTCAGGACGTCTTCGAGAATGTTCCGAGTGCTAGAGGAATTGCCATCCTTGGCAAAAATGCGGTGCTCCATCACAGGGAAAAATACCTTCTGGATGTCGTCGGGGTTCACAAAGTCCCTCCCGGCCACAAAAGCAGCCGCCTGGGCCATCTTCAAAATGTTGATTCCTGCGCGAGGGCTTGCAGAAAGTCGCAACAGCGGGCTTTCGCGGGTCGCCTGCACCAAGGAAACCACGTACTTTTCCAAGGATTCGTCTATGTGAATTTTTCGCACCTGGGTACGGGCCTTCAAGATTTCTTCGGGCGTCGTAACTGCAGTTACGGAATCCAGGGGGCGGCCATCCCGATGGCTCCTCAAAATCTGCAGTTCCGTTTCCGCCGTGGGGTATCCCAGGGAAATCCGCAACAGGAACCGGTCCATCTGGGCTTCGGGCAGGGGGTACACCCCGTGAAATTCCACCGGGTTTTCCGTAGCCAGCACCATGAACAATTCCGGCAGGGAGTGCCTCTCCCCTTCCAGGGAAACCTGACGCTCTTCCATGGCTTCCAGCAAGGCACTCTGGGTCCTGGGGGATGCACGGTTGATTTCGTCCGCCAAAAGGATCTGGGTAAACACCGGTCCCTTCCGGATTTCAAATTCCCCGGTGTTCATGCGGAAAATGGCACCGCCGGTCACGTCCGCCGGCAACAAGTCCGGGGTAAACTGAATACGGGCAAAGTCCGCCCCGATGGCTGCGGCAAGCGCCTTGGCCAGGGTGGTCTTTCCCGTTCCCGGAACGTCCTCGATAAGTACGTGTCCATCGGCCAGCAAAGCCATCGCCAGCAATTCTACGGATTCGTGCTTGCCAAGCAGCACGCCGTCCAAAGTATTGAGAAGTTTGTCTATCATATTCTTCAATATACAAAAGTATCATACTACGTCATCCTGACCCAAATTCATTTAAAACGCACAATTCCTTCTCATTTTCCTATATTTTCACTAGTATTATGGGCAACAACACAAAAACAGTAGCGGTAGGCCTCTCAGGAGGCGTCGATTCCGCCCTTACCGCCTGGACCTTGCAGCAGCAAGGCTACAATGTCATCGGCATTACCATGGCCCTCTGGGACGGTTCCATCGATATGCCCATCGTGGAGGGCCGCTCCGGATGTTTCGGCCCCAACGAAGGAGAAAGCATCGAGGCTGCCGAGAAGGTGGCCAAGCGCCTGTCCATCCCCTTCCACGTGGTTCCCGTGGTTGAGGAATACAAGAAAAATGTGCTGGACTATTTCCGCGCCGAATACCGGGCGGGTCGTACACCCAACCCCTGCGTACGCTGTAACCAGTCCATCAAGTTCGGAGCCATGCTCCACGCCGTCCGCAAGATGGGCGTAGATTTTGACTACTTTGCCACGGGGCACTATGCCCGACTGGATTTCAAGAGCCCAGAGGAGCCCTTCCTGTGGAGGGCCCGGGACTCTTTCAAGGACCAGTCCTATTTCCTTTCCAGGCTAACCGAAGACCAGCTTTCGTCGGTGCTGTTCCCCCTGGGCGAAATGCACAAGGACGAAGTCAAGGAACTGGCCCGTAAAATCGGCTGGGAAGATTTCGCCTCCAAAAAGGAGAGCCAGGACTTTCTGGAATGCGGCGACTACTCCGTACTTTTCGACGAAAGCGACAACGTTCCCGGAGACTTCGTGGACATCAACGGGAAAGTCCTGGGCCAGCACAAGGGATTTATCCACTACACCATCGGCCAGCGCAAGGGCCTAAACATCGGTGGACAGCCGGAACCCCTTTTCGTGATTGCCATCGACACCAAGAAGAACCAGGTGGTCCTTGGCCCGAGAAGCCTGCTCCAATGCGAAGAGGTGAGCGGAAGCCAGCTGAACCTGATGGTCTCCAAGGATTCACCCCTGCTGCAGCAAAAGCTTCAGGCAAAAATCCGGCTGGGCCATACCTTCGCCGAGGCCACCATCACCGACCTCTCGCAAGACAAGGTCTCTATCCGGTTCGACACGCCGCAATTCGCCGCTACTCCTGGCCAGATTATGGTACTCTACGCCGGCGACGGCATCGTGGCCTCGGCAATTATCGAGAAGTAATTTTTGCGTGGCGGCGGCCTAACGAGCCACTACCTGCTTGCGGATTTTTTCCGCAAGTTCACGGCCGCCTAGCTGGGCAATACATTCAAAAGCAAACTCTTCGGCAGTACCGGCCCCGCGGCTAGTGACGATGTTTCCGTCCACCACCACTCGGTCTTCCACAAACTTGCTGCAGACCAGTTCCACTTCGCAGCCCGGGAAACAAGTAGCGGTTCTGTCCACTAGGATTCCAGCTTTGCTCAGCACCAGCGGAGCGGCGCAGATGGCAAAAATCCACTTGTCCTGATCGTTGAAATCGCAAACGACCTTTTCCACCTCGGCAGAAGCCTTCAGGTTCTTGACACCAATGCCGCCACCGGGCAAAAGAACGCCGTCAAAAGCAGCCGTATCGGCAGCCGAAAGGGCAAAATCCGTCTGGATTCTAAGGCCGCGTAATCCAACCACTTCGGCCTTACCGGAAACGCTTGCAAGAGCGACCTCAAAGCCCGCCCGCTGCAGGTAGTCGAAAGGTGTGACGAATTCGGTTTCCTCGAAACCATCGGCCATCAGGAATAAAATCTTCATATTGAGCCTCGTTTTCGCAAGAATATAATAAAAGTGGACAGAAATGCTTGATTCTCCCTATGAAATAACATATATTATGCATGTTGATATTCGGGAAAAAATGCATCCTGTAGATACAATCGAAACAAAACTTTATTCCCCAAGAAATGACCGTTCGGCGGCTTGGTTCTTAGCACTTTTCGGCATTGTCGGATTCTTCGACTTTTACATGAAGCACCCCATAAAGGGGGCTATCAAACTAGGAATTCTGATAATTGCACTTGCAAGTACAATTCTCGATACTTACAACCCCAATGGAATAACGTCTATTCTTCTACATGGTTACGAAGTTGTATTTATATGGAACGTTTACAACATGTTCCAGCTTTCGAGAGGTCGTTATCGGGATGGAGACGGGCACCCCGTAAAAAAAGAAACCAGGGATGCTACCATCCTGTTTTGGCTTGTCATCGTTTTGCCATTCGTTCTTATTCTTGCTCTTATTGTGGGCGTCTGTTTCGGAAACATTCGAATACCGGTCGCATGAATTATACTTAACAGTCAGCGGCATGAACATTTTCACCCTTAAATAGCATATACCTATTCCCATGGACTCTTTATCTCTAGGCTTGTTTGCCCTCGGTTTACCAGTTCTCCTATTCTTATGGATGCGTTTTGTCAGTAGAAAAGAACGCTCCGTTTTTTCACGCCCAGAAAATGCAGGAATTTTAGGCAATGCTAAAAAAGAGGTGTTCGGCTTTAAAATAGCGACAACAATACTCTTTCTGCTTTGCCTGGTTCCAGCCTTTTTCTTGTTCTTCATTTGTTTTATTACGCCCCGTCGATCGACTGGGTCAGGGACAGAAGTGATTTTATTGATTGGTCTATTTCTTTTTATTCCAATCATTTTGTCATCCGCCACAATATTTGCTGGCTACAACTATTTATGCCTTGTCAAGAAAGACAGTTCGGCAAGAATCATCTTGACCATTCCTTTTGTCCCCATATTCTTGACCCTAATTGCCGCAATGAGTTTTGATTGGTCACTTGCTGTATTTTCACTTGTCGTTTTCTCCCCGCAACTTATCGGATGGCTCGTAATGCTGTACAAATTGTCAAAACGGCGTACGAGATTCCGCAGTCTTTATCTTAAGCCGAATTCTGATTCTGTCAAAATTCGTGAGCAGGCCTACTTCAGCGACCTTTAGACCATCTTTACATGGTTTTGCGTCCAACTTTCGGCCTTCACTTTTCTATCTTTGTGCCATGAATTTTAAGGACCGCATTATCCGCGCCACGGGCAAGAGAACGCCCTTCCGGCTGATTGTCGTGGACCTGACCGCGACCATGAACGAAATCGGCAAGAAGCACAACGCACAGGGTTTCGCCCTCAAACTCTTGGCCGAAAACTCCATCGCAAGCATTTTTTTAAGTGCATCGCTCAAGTTCCCGGGAACCGTCTCGCTGACTACGCGTTTTGGCGGAGAAATCACGCTGGTACAGTCGGACTCCACGCCCCAAGGCCTGGTACGCGCCATGATCCCGCAGCCGGAACTTATAGCGGTAGGCGGCAACGAGCCC
>CACXIR010000082.1 GCA_902767785.1 Fibrobacter succinogenes
CGGCCCAGTTCCTGCAGCATCACGCGGATATATTCCGCCTTCTCGGGAACGCCGATGTTCATGCCTTTCTCGAGGGCGATAACCACTCCCAGGTTGTTCTGGATGGCGGTAAGGTAGTCCTGACGATCGCTCAAGGCGATGTACTGCAGGTAGCTCAAAGATTCTGCCTGCTTTTCCATGCCGCGGTGGATGTAGCCAAAGTGAGGCACCAGCTCCACGATGGATTCCCCGTCCATGCGGAGCGCCAAACGCAACGCTCCGTGGGTACTGGGGTGCTGGGGACCCATGTTGATAAAGAATTCTTCGGTGTTGGTTTCACGCTGGATGCGGAATCCCGGAGGAAGCTGTCCTATCATTGGGGCCTCCTTATCATTTCCGGGTGGGTAAAGTCCTTGCGCAGCGGGTAACCTACAAAGTCGTCGTCCAGGAATATGCGGCGCTGGTCGGGGTGTCCCTTGAAGTCGATGCATGTCGTAGACTTCGCGTTCCTTGAATTCTGCCGCCGGGTACAGGTGGCTAATGGTAGGGGCCTGTGCCAGCAAGGCCGTGGGCCGTTCCTCTTCGGGAATGGAAAAGTTCTTTTTCAGTTGCAGGCAAAGGAACAGTTTGTGGCCGTGTTCTATGCTGCGGAACTGGGACACCACGTCAAAGTGGTCGTCATAGTCTATGGCAGTGATGTCGATAAGGTAGTCCATGCTCAGGGAGGGATCTCCCTTGATGAATTCCACCATGGGCAGGTAGTCTTCGGGGGTGACCATCACTTCCAAAGGCCTGTCTGCAGGCATGGCGGCCACTACGTCTTCAATGGGGTCTTCGCTATGGGTGTGTACCGTTACTGCGGGGAACTTGGCCCGCAGCTTTTCAAAGATTTCAGACTGTTTTAGCCCCATGCGCTTGAAGGGAACTCGTTCCACTTCGGGGAATTCTTCCTTCTTGATGCGGATGGGCTTGTAGCTGCTCTTGTAGTCGGGATTTTCTTCCTTGAACTTGGCACGGGCTTCCGCCATCTCTTCGTCCTTGATGCGTTCCAGGGCGTCCCAGGTCTTGGCGGCTTCGCGGTAGCGGTCCATGGTGCTTACATCTTTGGGGGAACCCTCGTGCCAGGGTTTCCTGCAAGTTTCTTTCAGGATCTTCTCACGTAGGGTGAGCAGCCCGTGGAAAAGGGCCTCGGGGCGCGGCGGGCACCCGGGGACGAACACGTCTACGGGAATCAAGTTTTGGGCGCCGCGGACCACGGAGTAGTTGTCATAGATGAATGGCCCCCCGCTAATGGTGCAAGCGCCCATGGCAATGGCGTACTTGGGGCCAGGAATCTGTTCCCACAGCATCTGGATGGCAGGCGCCATGCGTCGGGTGATGGTTCCCGCCAAAATAAAAAGGCCCGCCTGTCTGGGGGACGAGCGGAACACTTCACTTCCAAAACGTGCAATGTCGTAGCGGGCCATGGAACTGCTCATCATCTCGATGGCGCAGCAACTGGTGCCGTAGGTAAGGGGCCAAATGGAATTTGCGCGAGCCCAGTTTACCACGTAGTCGATGGCGTTGACTACGTACTTTCCACCGGGTATGGGGTCGAGAATCTTTGGAGCAAGGTTGATTATTCCCATTTGAGAATTCCTTTTTTCCAGGCGTATGCCAAGCCTGAGACCAGGATGGCCATGAATATCACTAGGTCAATGACTACCACCGCGGGGACCAGGGGAGTGTTTCCTGCCATGATTTCCTTGTAGTTCATGAGTACGGGGTAGAGGAACAGGGCTTCGATGTCAAAGACCAGAAACAGCAGGGCGAAAAGGTAGTAGCCCACCTTGAACTGGATGCGGGCATTGCCGATGGTCTCCATGCCGCATTCGTAGGGGGCCATCTTGTTTTTGGTGTTCTTTGTGCGGTAGCCCAGCAAAAGCCCCGTGACGGTGGCCGCTGCCGCGATGAACGCACCCAAGAAAAGGAAGATGGATAGTATGATATATTCAGACATAGTCATTAACCATTACACATTCCACATCTCACATTGCACATTCCACATTCCACACTAGTAGAAGTTCTGTAACTCCTGTATAGTCCCAAACAATGTGTTGCCTATCTGGAAGCGTTCCGACACGTGTTTCAGCAGTTCGCGGAATTCCTTGATGGTGGCGCTGGACATGGCGGAAAGCTTTTCTTGTATGGAAGAGACAAATCCGTGTTCGGCAGGCTCTGCCTTCATGCCTTGCATATTGGTACTCCAGTCGTGAAGCATGTTGTCTGTGTCGATACGGGCGATAATGTAGCGGGTGGTGGAAAGCAGTTCCTGCAAGAAGTGTACTAAGAATATCTCCTCTTGCAAAATGCCCCATCGCTTGTCTTTGGAATAGAGGGTGGCATGGTCTGCCTTCCCGTAAAAGATGGCTGCTTGGGCATAATCCAGGCAGGTGTTGATTTGCCTTGCGTAACGTTTGATTTCTTTTTGCAGGTTGCTGAACCATTCCTGGTCGAATTTCCCGCGGTCGGTGCCGTTAAAATCGCTGGGCAAAAGTGCCCTGAAGGCGTAGTACACTTCCTCGTAATAGCGGTTGCGCATGCGGCAGTTGAAAGCGCGGTTCTTTAAGGTGTAGTCGCTGTGGTGCAGGGGCGTAATCATGATTTCTTAACCTCCCTGACGCCTTCGATTTGCTGAATCCTGCGGGTAATGGAATCCACCTGCTTTTTGCGGAAGGCCTTGAATTCCATGCGGATCCTGCCAAAGGACTGCTTGCTGACTACGCTCATCTGATCCAGGAACAGGTCTTCGTCTTTGAGTTCCTTCAGAATGTCGTAGGTGATGTTCTTGCGGTTGTCGGTCTCGATAATCAAGTGGGTGGTAAAGGGTTCGGAAAGATCCGGGCTCCACTGTACGGGAATCTGCTGTTCTGCGGGGAATTTTTTGAGGTTGGGGCACTTGAGGGAATGAACTTCGATGCCCACTTGCGGACGCATGACGCCCACGATCTTTTCGCCTGGCACGGGTCCGCAGCAGCTGGCAAAATGCACCACTAGGTTAGTTTCCTGCCCAATTTCCAACGGCATGTCGTCTTGCACGGGACTCTTCTTGTCCTTGTTGAAGGTTGGGAAGAACCGCAGTGCCGTAGTTTCCTTGGGGAGGTCTTCTCCGCCGTTCAGGAACCGGTGGATGTCTTGCAGCGGGAGTTCACCCTGCCCCAGGCGTTCGTAGAATGTGTCTATGTTGGGAGCGCCAAAGTGCTTTGCGATTTTTTCGTCAGAGGGGAACTGGTCCTTTTCCATTTTGGAAACTCGAAGTTCTCTGGTCCAGATTTCCCGACCCAAATCCCTGGCCTGTTGTAGCAGGCTGGTTTTCATCCACTTGCGCAATTCTTGCTTGGCCTTTGCCGTTTTGACCATTTCCAGCCATTCGGGGCTAGGCTCCTGGGTGGGGCTTTTTAAAACTTGGATAGTGGCACCGTGGGGCACGGGCTTGTCCAGGCTAACCACTTCGTCGTTGATGCGGGCGCCAATGCAGTGCAGGCCTAGTTCCGAGTGTACCGCGAAGGCAAAATCCAGCACGATGGCTCCGTCGGGGAGTTCTATGGAGGTCCCCTTTGGGGTGAATACGGTCATGCCTTCGGGCTTCAGGTCTACCTTCAAGAAGTCCAGGTATTCCTTGGAGTCCGAGATTTCGGATTGCAACTTGACCATGTGGTCTAGCCACGCCAGTTCTTCGCCTTCGTGCTGGGTTTCCAGCTTGTAGGCCCAGTGGGCGGCAAAGCCCTTCTCTGCCGTCAGGTCCATGTCCTTGGTGCGTATCTGGACTTCCACCATCTTGTTTTCTGGCCCGATGACTGTGGTGTGTATGCTCTGGTACAAGTTGGGCTTGGGGGTGGCAATGTAGTCTTTGAATCGGCTCTGGAGGGGTGGCCACAGGTTGTGGACATAGCCCAGTGCCAGGTAGCATTCGGGAATGGATTCCACGATAATGCGGATGGCGAAAATGTCGAAGATGTCCTGGAACTCGCAACCTCGGGCTAGCATTTTGTTGTAAATGCTGTAGATGTTCTTGGTGCGGCCCTGGATGGTGCAGTCGAAGTCTTCCAGGGCCATCTTGATTTGCAGAGGCCCGATAACGTCTTGGATGTACTTTTCCCGAGCTTCCTTGTTCTCGATAAGGGCGTCTACCAGCTTTTGGTACTCTACCGGGTTCACGTACTTGAAACTCAGGTCTTCCAGCTCGGTTTTCAGCTTGTATAAGCCGAATCGGTGGGTGAGAGGTACGTAGATGTCCAGGGTCTCTTGGGCAATAATCTTCCTCTTTTCGGGCTTCATGTACTGCATGGTCCGCATGTTGTGGATGCGGTCTGCGATCTTGATCATGATGACCCGAGGGTCCTTGGCCATGGCCTTGATGAGCTTGCGGTAGGTTTCCGCCTTCTGGGCGGTCTTGCTCTCTTGCTGGGCGGCGGTAATTTTGGTGACGGCATCCACCATGAAGGCAGTGTCATCGCCAAAGCGTTCCGAAATTTCGGAGAGGGTGTGGGGTGTGTCTTCCACCACGTCGTGGAGCAGCCCTGCCAGCACGGTGGCTTGGTCTTGCTTCAAGTCAGAAAGAATCTTGGCGACTTCGTAGGGGTGTTCCGTATAGGGCATGCCGCTCTTGCGGTATTGCCCGCTGTGGGCCTCCGAAATAAAGACAATGGCATCCTCCAGAATCTCGCGGTTCAGCTCGGGATTCTTCTTAATCAGCACGTCCACAATGTGGGTCTGGTTGGATGTCAGTTCCTGTTTCGCCATTATCCACAATTTATTATAAAATTGGGGCGAAAAACGGCGTTTTTTTGAATATAAGCCAAAAATAAGGTGATAAAAACATTTTTCCCCAAAGGGAAAATGACACAATGTGTAAAAACGCCATTTGAGGCTTTCGCAGGCTGTAAAAGACGGGAAATGTAGGGAAAAAATGGTGTGAATTACAGTGCGGTTTACAGTGCGAGTTACAGTGCGGAAACCACTTGCTCCAGCCGCTTTTTGGCGGGGGAGTCTTCCATGGCTTTTCTTTAGGAATGCCTCTGCTCACCAAGTAGAAAAGCTGGTCGGCGTCCAATTCGCCGCAGGTGTTCCCGTGGGTGCATTCTACGTCGTCGTGGTAGATCTTTAGTACGGGCTTTACCGACACGCTGGAATCTTCGGAAAGCAGGATGGTGTTCACCAATTGCGACGAGAAGGCCTTGGTGCAGTGGTCGCCCACGACAACGCTGCCATCGTAGCTGGCACGAGAACTTCCGCTTAAGAGGTTCCTGGCGAACTGTACGCTTCGTGTCTCGGGAGCCTTGTGGTGGATGGTAAGGCGGTGGTGCACAGAATCGGTTCCGCCCAAGATGTTCAGCGTGCGAACATCTAGCTGTGCGCCAGGCCCTTCCAAAAAGGCGTCAATGCTGGTGCGCCGGGTGCCGTTCCCTTGCTCTATTTCGGAGAAATAGACCTTAGAGCCTGCCGCCTGCGTAATGCGGAAATGCCTGAAGCGCAGGGGGACAGGGTCTGCGGGGTTTGCAAAAAAGACGTGGACGGTGGCGTTTTCGGCCACATGGATGTCGAACCTTTCGGCACAAATTTCGTGGGTGACCTTGTTGTCCAGAATCTCGATGCTGGCGGTGGCGTTCTTGCCGATGTTTAATACGGTATGGCCAAAGTCGCTGTTGCACTTGAGCATGGCCATCTCGTTTGCGTTTTCTGCAATGTCTTTGACCATGGGGCGGGCGTTGCAGGCGATGGGCAGCAGTGCCGCGAAATCGTTTTCGCTGTCGTAATTTTCGGTGTTAACGCATTCCTCGGGGAACTCTAGCGTAGGGATGCTTGCCACGGGGAAGAATGTCCACAACTCGTTGTTGCGGCGAGGCATGCCGATTTGCTTGATGCGGGCCAGGGCGTCCATTACTTTTCCTCGATCCAGTCGTAGCCCTTTTCTTCTAGTTCCAAAGCCAGTTCGGGGCCGCTGCTCAAGATGATTTTCCCGTGGCGTAGCACGTGCACAAAGTCGGGCTTCACATAGTCTAGGAGCCTCTGGTAGTGGGTCACCAGAATGACTGCCTTGTCCGGACCCATAATGTGGTTGATTCCGCCTGCCACAATGCGCAGGGCGTCAATGTCCAAGCCGGAATCGGTTTCGTCCAGAAAGGATACCTTGGGGTCCAAAATGGCCATTTGCAAAATTTCGTTGCGTTTCTTTTCGCCGCCGGAATAGCCCTCGTTCACGCCGCGGTCGCGATAACGTTCGTCCATTTCCAGGAGCTGCATTTTTTCTTCGATGAGCTTCTTGAATTCCGCATCGTCGATTTCGGACTGCCCCAAAAAGGCACGCTTGGAATTCAGCGCCATCTTCAGGAATTCTACGTTGTTTACGCCGGGAATTTCCGTGGGGTACTGGGTGCTGATAAACAGCCCGGAGTTGGCCCGCTCATTGATTTCCATCTGAAGCAAGTCACGGCCTTCCAGGGTGACAGAACCCTCGTTCACGGTGTAGGCGGGGTGGCCCGCGATGACCTTGGAAAGGGTACTCTTGCCGGAACCGTTGGGACCCATGATGGCGTGTACTTCGCCAGCCTTTACCTCTAGGTTGATTCCCTTGAGAATCTGGGTACCGTCTTCGATGCTTGCCTTGAGGTTCTTAATGGATAACATGGATTAGCCTTTCCTTGCTGCTGACGATTCTGTCTGCAAAGTCGTTGATGGTGAGGGATCCTTTTTTGTAGGACTTGTCCAGGTTCTGCATTTCTTGTGCAAAGTTGTACAGGTCCATGCGCTTGCGGATTCCCTCGGGGGATTCCAAAGTTATGTTTTTTTTCGCCCGGTCGCAGAACCTTAGGGTAAGAACCACAAGGGAATCGTAGAATTCGTGGATTTCCTTGGGCGTGGTCCAGGACTCTTCGGGGAGTCCTTCCATAAAGAGCTGCAGTTGCCGTGGCAAAAGCGCGTAAAGGGCTTGGGGCGAAAAGTAGCCCGTCTCGGCGTAGTGGGCGATAAGGGTGTTCACGAACTCGTCCACGATGGAAGATTCCAAAAGTTGGATTCCGCTTTCCGCCAGGTTCATGTCGAAGAATTCGCAAGCCCGGTCCAGCAGGGTGGGGTTGCGGAACAAGAGGTTTGCAAAGCGGATTTCCATGGGGGGAATCAGGTTCCAGGGAACCATCTTCTCTTCTTCTTCCAAGGCTTTTTGGGCGGCCTCCTGGGCCTCCGTAGGCTTGTGCTTTACGCGAATCTGGTTTACATCGCTTAAGGACCTGCTGGTGTCAAAGCGTTCCGCAAGGAGCTTGACATACTGGTTCCGGAGTTCGTTGTTGCCAATGCTCTTGATGAGGGACTTGGCGTAGGTAATGAATTCCGCACGGCTCTCGATGCTGTCCAGGTTTTTCTGGCGGGAAAGGTAGCTGAGCCAGTCTTCGGAATCCCTTAGAGCCGCGCGGAAGGCTTCTGCCCCCTGCTCGTTCACAAAGTTGTCCGGATCGATCTTGGTGCCGTCTGGCCTGGATAGGGCAAAAATCCTGGGGCCGATTCCTTTGGGCAGCACTATTTCCAGGGTACGGAGCGTAGCTTTTTTGCCGGCCTCGTCACCGTCGAATACCAGGTAGGCTGTCTTGGCATAGCGGGAAAGGATGTTGGCGTGATTTTCTGTGAGGGCGGTACCGGAGGCGGCCACCACGTTCTGCACGCCGCCCTGGTAAAGGCTTATTAGGTCAAAATAGCCCTCTACGATAATCACCGCGTTTTCCTTGGCGATGGCACTCCTGCTGTGATTCAGGCCAAACAAAATATCGCTTTTGGAATAGAGGGCGGTGTCGGGGCTGTTTAGGTACTTGGGGCGCTTGAAGTCGCCCTTGCCCTCGGAAAGGTCACGCCCCCCGAAGGCCACCACCACGCCGGAAATGTTCTGGATGGCAATAATCAGGCGGTCCCGGAACTTGTCGGAAATGCCGCCATTCTCTTTTTCTACTGCCAGGCCCGCCTTGACGCACTCCTTGGGGGAGAACCCGTGCTTGGCGGCATAGCCCACAAAGCCTTCTCGGCCTTCGGGGGCGTACCCGATGTGGAACTGCTTGCGGGTGGCCTCGGAAATGTGGCGGGAATTCAAGTACTGTAGTGCTTTCTGATTAAGAGTCAGCTGCTCTTCAAACCATTTGCAGGCCAGTTCGTTCAGCTTGCGGACCAGTTCCCGTTCTTCGGTGACTTCGGCTCGTTCCGGATTGTCGAAACTGGGCAGGTCAAAGCCGCAAAAGTCCGCTACCCAACGTACTGCAGCGTTAAAGTCGATTTTTTCGTGTTCCTGCACGAACTTGAACACGTCCCCCCCGGCACCGCAGGCAAAGCACTTGTAGATGCCTATGGTGGGGTTTACGTACATGGAGGGGGAGTGGTCGTCGTGGAAGGGGCAAACGCCCACGAAACGCCCATTACCGGACCGCTTTAGCGGCACGAACTGCTCAATGACCGCCGTAATGTCGGCTTGGGATTTGAGCTGTTGTATGACTTCGTTGGGGTAGAAGGGCATAGCCCAAATTTAGAAACTTATACCACGGCCTTGCTTTTCCAGCGACCGCTTTTCCACCGCCAGAAGTTTGCGATGGAACGGTAGAATTCGTCGCTGGCCATGCCCAGCCAGAGTCCCGCCAACCCCAGTTTTAGCCCGAAGGCTAAAAACAGCGCGGTGCCCACGCCCAGGGTCCACATCATGGTGCTCCCTACGATGGCGGGGAACTTGGAATCCCCGATGGCACGAAGTGAAGAGGTGATGATGTAATTGACGGCCTTGAAGGGCTGTAGGGCCACATCGCACCAGAGACAGATGCAACCCAGCCGGATGACTTCAGGATCCTTGGAGAAAACGCCGATAAGGTGCTCGCCGCAAAGGGCTACCGCGATGGAAAAAATAAGCCCGCTAATGCTTCCGATAATGAAGGTCCGCTTAATCTGGTTCGAAGCCCTGTCGTATTCGTGGGCGCCCACCAGGTGGGCCACCAGGATTTGGTTTCCGCTGCCTAGGCCAATTCCCAAGATGCAGGACACCGCAGAAAAGTTTCCGGCAAAAACGCGAGCGGTCATGGCGGTTGTGCCTACATACACCACCATGGCGGTAATGAACACCTGGAACAGCTGGAAGCTGATGGGTTCTGCGGCAGCGGGGAGTCCTATACGTATCCAGTCGGGAAGGATGACCCTGGAGCGGACCAGGTCTCGTTTTTGCGTAACGTGGCGGACCTTGAAACGAAGCACTATCCACAGCATCAGGGTGGCCAGCACCCAGGAAATGGCGGTGGCCAGGGCCACGCCGTAAACGCCCATTTTGGGGAGGCCCCAAAGGCCCTCTAAAAAGATGTAGTTCAATACGGCGTTGCTCGCGATGGTAAGCACGTTGCTGATCAGGTTCCAAATGGTAAGCCCGTGGGTGGCGATTAAGGCGATGAGGGTGGCCTGCAGGGAACGGAAGGCAAAGCCGAAGGCTACCACGGACAAAAACTGGTTGGCGTAAATGGCGGGGTCCTCGGTAAGGCCCATCAGGGAGATTATGGTGTTTGACAGGGGGAACACCAAAAGCGTGATGGAAACGCCTAGCAAAAAGCTGCCCACTAGCACCAGGGTCTGTGTAGAACGGGCGTGGCTGTTCTGCCTGGCACCGATGTACTGGGAAGTAATGCTGGCTCCTGCTTGGGAAAACGCATGGAGTGCGGTAAAGATGGTGGCGATAACAGGCATCAGGGCGCCCACGCCCGCTGCCGCCGTTTCGGAGGTGCGGGAAAGGAACCAGCTGTCCATCATGGGCTGGAAAATCCCGACGGCGAAGGTCAGGATAAGCGGCCAAGAAAGACTGATAAGGGAACGGTCTTTGACTTGCTTTCCAGTCATGGACCCAATGGTAGAAATTTAGGGAGGCCTCTCGCTATGGTTTTTCTGGAGAGGTGTTTGCTCCTGTATACAGGGCTTTCAGTTTTTTACGGGATTCCCTGCGGATATGGGCTTCCGCGAAACGGCGCTTTTCGTCGTCTGTTTCCGGAATTACGGGGGCGATGCCGGTGGGCTTGCCGTTGCTGTCCAGTGCCGCGAAGGTCATGTAGGCGTGGCACACGTCAAAGGTCTCGGTCTGTTCCAGGGGGGTGGCGGTTACTTTGACGCCAATTTCCATGGAGGAATTGAATACCCGGTTGATGGAGGCCTTGATGTCCAAGATGGCGCCTACGGCTGCAGGGCGGAAAAACCGGACTCCGTCAATGCCTACGGTAGTCACCTTGCCTTCGCAGTGCCTGCGTGCCGCAATGCAGGCCGCCTTGTCCAAAAGCCCCATGAGGTAGCCGCCAAAGGCGATTCCATAGGAGTTGGCGTCGCCCGGGTGGACAATGTCGTGGGTGACGGTGGCGGATTCTTTTACGGTCTTGGGTGTTTTCTCCATATGAGAAAATATAGAAATGTTATGGTTGCACGGGAATCGCCAAACTTTTTATTTTTATCGTTGAAAAAAAGGAATGATATGAAAGTTTTTGTGACAGGCGTGGCCGGGCAGTTGGGCCATGACGTGATGAACGAGCTGGCCCGTCGCGGCTACCAGGGAGTAGGCAGCGATATCGCTCCCGCTTACGCCGGCGTGCAGGACGGTTCTGCGGTGACTACCATGCCCTACGAACCGCTGGACATTACCGATGGTGCCGCGGTGGAATCTGTGATAGCGCGTGTTCGCCCCGACGTGATAGTGCATTGCGCGGCCTGGACCGCGGTGGACCTTGCCGAAGACGAAGACAAGCGGGACAAGGTATTTGCCATCAATGCTCGCGGTACGGAAAACATGGCGAAGGCCTGCAAGAACGTCGGGGCGAAGATGGTCTACATCAGTACCGACTACGTTTTTGACGGGCAAGGAACCGACCCGTGGAAACCCGACTGCAAGGACTACAAGCCCCTGAATGTTTACGGACAGACCAAACTGGAGGGAGAACTGGCGGTTAGCGGCCTTTTGGAAAAGTTCTTCATTGTCCGTATTGCCTGGGTATTCGGTCTCAACGGCAAGAACTTTATCAAGACTATGCTGAACGTGGGCAAGACCCACGACACCGTGCGGGTGGTAAACGACCAGATTGGAACGCCCACCTATACCTATGATTTGTCTCGCCTTTTGGTGGACATGATCGAGACGGAAAAGTACGGCTATTACCACGCTACCAACGAGGGCGGGTTTATCAGCTGGTACGACTTTACCAAGGAAATCTACCGCCAGGCAGGGCTTGCTACAAATGTGGTTCCTGTAACCACCGCGGAGTACGGGCTTTCCAAGGCGGCACGCCCCTTCAATAGTCGCTTGGATAAAGGCAAACTGGTAGAAGCGGGCTTTAAGCCTCTTCCCACTTGGCAAGACGCTTTGAGCCGCTATTTAAAAGAGATATCTGTTTAACATCAAAAAAAGAGGGCCGAGGCCCTCTTTTTTTGGTTATAGCTTACATTTGCTTGATGGGGAACAGCCCCAGCAAATCCAGCACGTTTTCCAGTACCACCTGGGTGCACTGCACCAGGAACAGGCGGGATTTTTCTTCGGCACTGCCAAGCACGCGGTCTTCGTGAATGAACTTGTGCGCAGCTTCCGCGATTTCCAGGGCGTACTGTGCAAGAACGCTGGGTTCGTCGCCGGCTACGGCATCCAGGATCTTCTTGCCCTTCTTGGCGAGCAAGTTGATAAGGCTGTAGGCGGCATCGTCACCAAGTTGTGCCATGTCCACATCAGCGATGTTCACCGTGTAGCCCGCCTTGCGCATGATGCTGCACAGGCGTACGTGTGCGTTCTGAACATAGGGACCGGTATCGCCTTCGAAACTCATGACGGCATCCCAATCGAAACGAACGTCCTTCAGACGGCTATTCTTGAGGTCGTTGAAGGTAAGTGCCGAAATGCCAATCTGGCGGGCGATAAGTTCCTTGTTCTCGAGGTTCGGATTTTTCTGGTCGATGAATTCCAGAATCTTCTTCTGGGCGGCCTCGATCACATCGCGAAGCAGGCTTGCGGTACCAGTACGGGTCTTGCCCTTTTCCCACTTGCCGTCCACCATCTGGAGGATCACGCCAAACGGAATGTGGTACATGTCCTTGTACCATTCCCGGCCCATCTTCTTGAGCACATGGAACACCTGCTTGAAGTGCAGAGCCTGACCGAGGTCCACCACGTAAAGGCACTTGTCGAAGTTGTATTCCTTCTTGCGGTAGATGGCTGCAGCCAGGTCGCGGGTAGCGTACAAAGTAGAACCATCGCTCTTGCGGATAAGGCAGGGGTTCAGGTCGAATTCGTCCAGCATCACCACGTCCAGTTCCTTGGAATTTACCATCAGGTTCTTTTCGCGGAGCTCGTCCAAGACGGCGGGAATCTTGTCTTCGAAGAAGGATTCGCCGGTGTAGTGGTCAAAGCCCACGCCCATCATGTCGTAGATGCGCATGAGTTCCTTGAGGGTGGCCGCACGGAAGGCGGTCCAAAGCTTGCGGTAGAATTCGTCTCCCTTTTCCAGCTTGGTGAATGCGGCTCGTGCTTCATCTTCCAGGCCCGGCTCTTCCCTGCTGGCCTTGGAGAAGGCTGCATACAAAATGTTCAGTTCCTTCACGGTGAGGCTATCTAGCGTGGCGTCATCCGTGGGGCGGTTTTCCCGCAAGTACATCACGATGAGCTTGCCGAATGCAGTACCCCAGTCGCCCAGGTGGTTGATGCGTTCCACCTTGTAGCCTGCGGCCTTGTAGATGCGGGAAAGGGAGTTTCCGATCATAGTGGAGCGCAGGTGGTGGAATGCCAGTTCCTTGCCGATGTTGGGGGAACTGAAGTCAATGCAGACCACCTTCCCGTTCGGCGCTGCGTGGCCGTATTCCAGACCTTTCGCGGCAATTTCTTCAAGAGTCGACTTTGCCAAGAAACTGCGGTCGATAAAGAAGTTCAGGTAGCCGTTGACAGCTTCCACCTTAGAAAGGCCTGCGGGAAGTTTTACCTGGGCGGCCAAGTCTTCGGCAATCATCTTCGGGGCCTTGTGCATCACCTTGGCGAGCGAGAAGCAGGGGATGGTGAAGTTGCCGTGGGTGGTGTCAGGCGGCACGGAGATAAGCTTGAGTGCGGCTTCCTTTTCGAAGGAGCCGGTGGCGGCTAGAGCCTCTGCGATTTCTTGCTCAAACGAGTTCATTGTCGTCGGCCTTCTTGTCGTTAGTCTTTACAAAGTCGTTTTCGTCCAGTTCCACAATCTGGCCGTCGGCGTACAGGCGGTCCAGGGAAATCTCGTTACGCTTTTCTTCTTCGAACAGGTGGACCATCAGGTCGAGGCCTGCATCAAACACAGCCCAGCGGACGCCTTCCTTGTATTCCACGCCCACGGACGGGAGGCCTGCAGCCTTGAATTCCTTGCGCAGTTCATTCAATATTGCTTGCATTTGTGCTTCGCTTTCGCAGGTGGCTACCAAAAAGAAGTCGGTTACGTCCTTGATGCCCCGCAGGTCGATGAGTTGCACGTTCTGGGCACGCAGTTCAAACAAAATGCTTGCACCAATCTGGACGGACTCTGGCAGGTCTTTCTTGTCAGTTGTCATTGTTTTCTCCCTGTTCGGGTTCGATGATTTGTTCAAAGTCTTTTCCGATGTAGATAGATGCGTCCACTACGGCCCTTTTGCTGTAGATGGTCATCACGTTCTCTGTCTTGAGTGCCTTGGCCAATGCCTTGGCACCTTCCCATTCTGGGTTTCTAAGCACCAAAATGGTTTCGTCGTAATTCTGCAGGCGGTCGTTGCGGTAGCTGACCACGTCAAAGCCGTTTTCTCGCAGGTAAGACCGCATCTTGGCGGCGGCACCTTGCATTCCGCAACTGTTCAAAACCTCGATGTCCCCGCTGTAATGGCGGACAGGCTTCACCTCTTCCTTGACTACTTCTTCTTTGCAACCGCAAACCAGGAACATCGCAAAGAATGTCCCAAGGGCAAAGAAAAAGTGGGGAATGGTAGTCCTTGTCATCAGGGTACAAATTTAGAAAAACAAGGCGGACTACCGCCTGCAACGGATGCTGGAATACCGCCATGGATCGCAGTAGTCGTAGCGGTATGGGCCCCAGGGCCCGTAAGCCTTGAAAGCATCGCTTTCGTTCACGAGCATCAGACGGAATGTGGTATTGTTAGTGGGCTTGTATTCCAACTCCACATCGGGAAGTACGAACTGCACGTTGCCTTGACGCACGTCTTCTCTCTCGATGGGCGTGCCGAATTTAAGGTTAGAGTATAATGGCATCCAGAGACCCATGTCTGCATACAAATGAAGTTCCGGCGTAAATTCGTAGGCCAAGTGTGCCAGGTAACTCTGTTGAGCAAAGGTTCCGAAAGAGCTTCCCATAAAGCTTACGGAGTAGGTGTAGGCCACGCTCAAGGCGGGGTCGATGGGGTGACGGCGCAACAGCCGGTTGGGGTCGAAGTATTCGTTGTTCCAGGGGATGCCGTCGGCCATCCTTACGTAGACTGTGTCGTAGACGGTGTCAGCCACAGGTTCAGCCGCTGCAGAAACCTTCAATGTATCTTCGCTCTTTGCGGAGTCGACCGCAAAGGCAAATGCCACGAAGGCGAGAATCAACAGCAGAAACCGCATGCAAGGAATATAGGAATTCGCGGTTAAATGATTTCGTTCTTGGCGTTTACGTGGACCACGGTAGGTTTCCACGATTTCGCCTCTTCTTCGCTCATGGAAGCGTAGGCCACGATAATCACCAGGTCACCGGGCTGAACGAGCCTAGCCGCTGCACCGTTCAGGCAAATGACGCCCGAACCTGCAGGACCTTCGATAACGTAGGTATCCAGACGGTTGCCATTGTTCACGTCAAGGACGCCCACCTTCTCGTAAGGGAGGATGTGGGCGGCGTCCATCAGGTCGCGAGCAATAGTGATGGAACCCTCGTAGTTGAGGTTTGCGTCGGTGACGGTTGCGCGGTGAATTTTGCTTTTAAGCAATTCCAGCTGCATGATGCGCTTAGAATTTGACGTTGAAGAATCCCGCTACGCCTTTGTCGGGTGTGGGGAGAACGCCGTAGCTGAAACGGTTTGCATCGGGGTTGCTGTCCCACTGGGTGTCAAAGA
This sequence comes from Fibrobacter succinogenes, assembly GCA_902767785.1. Lineage (GTDB taxonomy): Bacteria > Fibrobacterota > Fibrobacteria > Fibrobacterales > Fibrobacteraceae > Fibrobacter > Fibrobacter succinogenes_D. The sequence continues at coordinate 15,076 of CACXIR010000082.1, forward strand.
AGGCATCGGCGAAGGACCAGATGTGTGCTCCGACAACGGGCAGCAAGAAATAGAACCAGTTGGAGCTGCCGTCGACAGCCATGTAAACTGTGGCTCCCACGCCGGCAACCCAGAGGGCGTCCATCCAGATGGCCTTCATGGTCTTGTCCGTTTTCCACTGGTAGAAGCTAGGCAGGAACAAAGAGACGTAGGCGTAGGCCTGGTCTCCGGAACGGTTGCGGTAAGAACGGTCGATGTCGGCGTCTTCCATGCCTGCAGAACGCTGGTCCAGCCACTCTTCTTCGCTAACGCCTAACTTTTCCCACGGCTTTTGCAGGTATTCGGACAGGCGGACCCCTAGTTCTACAAGGTGCGTCAACTTTTCACGGGAAATGCCTTCTTCCTTGGCCTGCTGAAATTCCCACTGGGTCAGTCCCATCTCTTCGTAACGGAATCCCTCCCATTGGTCCCCGCTGGCAGTGGCTTCGCCGGCGGATTCTTCTTCATCTTGGGAGAGGCTGGACTCGTCACTGGCATCGCTGGACATATCGTCATCGTCAAA
>CACXIR010000083.1 GCA_902767785.1 Fibrobacter succinogenes
CCGGTCTGGAGCCACTTGAGGACCTTTTCCTGTTCGAACTTGATTTCCGGAGTCTTGGAATTCGGGTTGTAGAAACCCACCTGTTCGATAAAGCTATCGTCGCGAGCCTTGCGGGAATCAATCACCACGGCGCGGTAGATGGGGTTGTGACGCTTGCCAAAGCGAGCGAGACGGATAACGGTTGCCATTTTTACCTCATTTTCCCGAAAAATCGGGGGTTGTTGTTCTTTTTGGGCCAAATATAGCAACAATACATTTGTGTGTAAAGGACGGAAACGAAATTTTTTTCCGTTCTTTACGAACAAATTAACTAAAATTTGGCGAATTTAGATTAAAATCGATGTTTTTAGGGTCGGTGCACCAGACCCGAAAAGTGCCAAAATGGGCTGTTTGTCCACCATTTTTTTGAAAAAGTATGTTCTTTTGGGGGCAAAAGTGATTAGATTTCTAGGTAAGGGAGTCTTGTGGAAGAGGATTGGCGTCTATGGCAATGTCTCGTTCTTTTGCAGAAATTGCTCTTGCTCTTTCGTTGGATTACGAGAGCGTGTTTTTCGTGGATGTCCAGACGGATGTTTACGAGCAGTACGCCTCCCATGGGAATATCCACCGGCTGGAATTGAGCTATGCCGGGGAAAACTTTTGGGAGGAATCCAGGAAGAATATAGTAGGGGTGATATACCCCGAAGACCTTAAAATGTTGACAGCGTCCTTGGACAAAGAAAAGGTCCTTTCGGCTACGGAGGGCGGTCGGTCTTTTTCTGTGGCCTATCGTATGCTTGTTAAAGAAAAGCCTGTCTGGTATTCCATGAAAATGGTCAGGTTGAGTTATGAAGGCGTGGAATACTTGATAGTAGGCATGTCCAACATAGACGAGCAAATCCAGCAGAGCGAAGACCTTAGGAGGGAGACCTCCAAAAGCGTCACCTACGGCCAGATCGCCCTAGCGCTTGCAAACCAGTACGAAAGCATTTACCGCGTGAACTTCGAGTCGGGAAGCTATAAGGAATACCGGGCCAACGACGAGTATAAGGAACTATCCATAGAAACGGAGGGGGAGGACTTTTGGGGGGATTGCCAAAGGAACCTAAGGCGGGTGGTGTACAAGGAAGACATTCCCCTGGTTTCGGAGGCGTTCAAAAAAGATGTCTTCCTGAACGAACTTTTTTCGAAGGGCGGCCTGTCCTTTGCCTACCGCCTGCTGATAGGGGATGTGCCCACCTACATGAACCTGACAGCCGTAATTTCCGATGAGAAACATTTCATTGTAGCAGTCAGCAATATTGATTTTCAGGTTCGTAGGGAGCATGAATTCTCGGAAGCCTTGGGAATCGCCCTGGAAAAGTCTCGCCGGGACGACCTTACGGGCATCAAGAACAAGAACGCCTATGCAGAATTTGAGGCTAATCTGGACGAAGAAATTGCTCAGGGAAGGGAGCCTTGCTTTGCCGTGGCGGTTTGCGACTTGTTTGCGACTTGAACGGCTTAAAGCAGGTGAACGACATTCTGGGACACCAGGCGGGGGATGCCTTTATCCGTGCCGCTTCCCAGATCGTGTGCGACGTATTCAAGCACAGTCCGGTTTTCCGCATAGGTGGAGACGAATTTGTGGCCATCCTCCGGGGGTCTGACTACGAGCGTAGGGTGGCCCTTTTGGCGGATATGGAACGGATTGTACAGGCCAACAAGGATAGCGACGGTCCTGTTTTGGCTTGCGGCATTTCTCCCTTTGATCCCGCGACGGACAAGTGCGTGTCGCAAGTTTTTGAACGGGCGGACCAACTGATGTACGCCCACAAGAAGGAACTTAAAGGTCTGGCGTAGACTAACGCTTCTTCTTTTTCTTCTTGTCCTTGGGCGGGGTGTAGTTGCTCCCTACGGTCCCGCCGTTGTTCTGCTTCTTGGCGAAGGCACCCACCTTCTTGAACATCTCTTTCATGGTTTCGTACTGCTTGAGTACGGCGTTCACGCGACCCATGTCGGTGCCGGAACCCTTGGCCACGCGGGCCTTGCGGCTTCCGTCCAGAATCTGGGGCTTCTTGCGTTCCTTGGGGGTCATGGAGCTTAGCACCGCTTCTACGTATACCAGTTGCTTTTCGTCAATCTGGTCCAGCGGAAGCTTGTTCAGGCCGGGAATCAGGCTCAAAATGTCCTTGATGCGGCCCAGCTTCTTGATGGTGCGCAACTGGTTCAGGAAGTCGTTCAGGTCGAAGGTGTTGTTGAGAATCTTCTTCTTCAGGTCCTTGGCGTCTTTTTCGTCAATGACCTGCTGGGCCTTTTCCACCAGGGACACCACGTCGCCCATACCGAGGATACGGCTTGCCATGCGGTCGGGGTGGAACAGGTCGATGTCGGGGAGCTTTTCGCCCACGCCTATAAAGCATATGGGCACGCCCGTCATCTTCTTGATGGAAAGGGCCGCGCCGCCACGGGTGTCGCCGTCCATCTTGGAAAGGCAAACGCCGGTAAACGAAAGCCGCTGCCAGAAGGTCTCTGCCACGTTCACTGCTTCCTGACCGATCATGGCGTCTGCCACGAACAGGATTTCGTCAGGATGGACCGCTTCCTTGGCCTTTTCCAACTCCTGCATCAGTTCTTCGTCTATTTGCAGGCGGCCTGCGGTATCGTAAATCACCAGGTCAAAGCCGTTGTCCTTGGCGTATTGGTAGCCGTGCTTGATGATTTCCACCGGGTCGCCCTGGCCTTCGTCGTACACCGGGATGCCAATGGACTTGCCAAGCACTTGCAACTGCTTGATTGCGGCGGGGCGGTACACGTCGGCGGCCACCAGGAGCGGCTTGCGCTTTTTCTTGCTGCGCATCCACAGGGCAATTTTGCCGGCGAAGGTCGTTTTACCGGAACCTTGCAGGCCAGCCATCATGATACCCACCGGAGCGGGGCCGGAGAGGTTGATTTCCTTGGTTTCGCCACCCATGACGGCCACCAGCTCGTCGTGGATGATTTTAACGATTTGCTGACCGGGGGTCACCGAGTTCAGGACTTCGGAACCCAAGGCCTTTTCCTTGACGGCCTTCACGAAGTCCCGGGTCACGTTGAAGTTCACGTCGGCTTCCAGGAAGGCGCGGCGCACCTCTCGCAGGGATTCTGCGACGTTTTCTTCGGTGAGCTTGCCCTGCCCGCGCAGGTTCTTGAGGGTAGATTCTAGAGAGTCGGTCAGCTGTGAAAACATAGTGGGCCGCAATATAGAAAAACAGCCTTCCCTCGTCATCCTGAGGCGTGAAACGCCGGGGGTTCCAGGCCGAAGTCGCGGAAAATACAAAAAAAATTGCACAAGTGGTCCGGAGGCCCACTTTTAATATATATTAACCTTTAGGTTTAATTTATTAGGAGGCGAATAAAAATGAAGAATTACTTTGACTTGACTGGCCAGGTCGCTATTGTGACCGGATGTTCCACTGGTCTTGGCGTGCAGATGGCTAAGGCCCTTGCAAACCAGGGCGCAAAGATTGTGGCCCTTGCCCGCCGTAAAGAGATGGTGGAGGCTGTTGCCGCAGAGATTACGAAGGCATTCGGTGTGGAGGCCATCGGTATTTCTTGCGATATCACCGATACTGACCGCGTAAATGCCGCTGTCGACGAGATTCTCGCCAAGTTTGGCCGTATTGACATCCTTATCAACAATGCAGGAACGGGTGCCATTGCCCCGGCCGAAGACATTACCGACGCCCAGTTCAATGGCGAACTTAACGTGGATCTGGGTGGTACATTTAAAGTCTCTCGTGCTGTGGCCAAGAAAGCCATGCTCCCGGCAAAATATGGCCGAATCATTAACATCGCTTCCATGTACGGCCTGGTGGGCAACAAGATTGCGGGCTGCGCTCCGTACCATGCCGCCAAGGGTGGCGTGGTGAACCTGACCCGTGCACTCGCCTCGGAATGGTCCAGCAAGGGCATCAACGTGAACGCCATCTGCCCGGGTTACTTCTACACCCCGCTGACCAAGGAAACCTTGGATTCCGACTTCTTCCAGCAGAATGCCAAGACCATGATTCCGGCAGAACGCTATGGAAACGAGGGCGAGCTGGATACCGCCGCCATCTTCCTGGCGTCCCCTGCATCTAGCTACGTCACGGGCATCATGGTGCCTGTGGATGGCGGCTACACCTGCATGTAGTTTAAGCATTTTTCATTGATATAAGGGGCTTCTCCGCAAGGGGAGGCCTTTTTGTTTTTCTATATTTGCGCGGCTTATGATTTCGGAGATAGTGGACAAGCTTTACAGGTCGTCAAGGTTCAAGAAGAACGGCGGCGTAAGGGACGTGCTGGTGGTAGCGCTTCCCATGCTCCTGTCCATGTCTTTTGATACCTTCATGACCTTCATTGACCGCCTGTTCCTCTCTAAACTGGGGCCGGCGGAAATGAACGCCTCTTTGGGGGCTGGGGCGGTGCAGCTTGCCCTTACCATGTTCTTTACCGGTGCCATCAGCTACACCACCGCCATGGTGGCGCAGCGTCTGGGTGCTAAACGCCACGGGGAATGTGCCAAGGTGTTTGCGCAGGCACTTTATGTTTCTTTGCTGTGTGTGCCGCTTTTGTACATGACTATTCCCGTGGGGCATTGGCTTTTTGGCTTGGAGAATCTGAGTGTCGATCAACAGGAATACCAAAAAACATACTTCAATATTTTGATGTTTGGCGGGGTCATTACCCTGGTGAGGAACGTGGCTCCTTGCTTCTTTAGCGGCATTGGCGAAACCAAGATCGTGATGCATGCGGCTTTTATAGGGATGATAGTCAATGTTGTCTGTAATTTCGTGCTGATTTTCGGGCTCGGTCCCATTCCCGCCATGGGTGTGGCGGGAGCTGCCTACGGCACCCTTATCGGCAATTTCGTTTCTACGGCGGTTCTGTTTGCAAAGTTCTTTGGAAAGTCCTGCCACACCCGGTTCAACACCCGCGCTTCCTTTGCCTTTAGCTGGCCGCTGACCCGTGAACTTTTGCAGAAGGGAATTCCCTCGGGCGTGGAAATGTTCTTGAACATGTCGGCATTCCAGTCCCTTATCCTTATGTTCCACGCTCTGGGGCCAGAGGCCGCCACTGCTTCTTCGGTGATGTTCAACTGGGACATGGTGGCGTACGTTCCCCTTATGGGGCTGGAAATCGCCTCTACTAGCTTGGTGGGCCGTTATGTGGGTGCCAAGTCGGGTGCTGCCGCCAACCGGTCTACCTATTCGGGGTTGAAGCTGGGGTGGGGCTACTCGCTGCTTATAGGCGTGCTGTTTATCTTTTTGCCGGGGGTCCTTACGGACATTTTCCGCCCCGACGTCGCTTCTGCCAGTGCCGAGGCCCTGGCCATATTCGATTCTGCAAGGCCTATGAGCATGTTCATGCTGCGTTTTGCCACCATCTACATTTTTGTGGAAGTTCTCCTGGTGATTTACGCCGGGGCGCTCCGCGGGGCGGGGGATACCCTGTGGGTCATGTTCGCCGGTGCCATTATGAACTGGTGCGTGGCGGGGGCCATGTATGTGGCTGCCTATGTCCTGAAACTTCCGGCACATTATGCCTGGATAGCCATTGTTGCCGTCTATGGCACGGCTCCGGTCATTTTCTGGCTTCGTTGGAAAGGCGGCAAGTGGCGCCGCCACGTGCTGGACAGGTAATTTTTACACCCTCGCGTTTGCATTCCTGAAGGCTTTTATGTAGATTAGGCAATAGAAGAGACCTTAAGAAGGGGAGAATATGTACAAACTCTGTCTAGGACTTTCTTTTGCCGCCGTGGCCATGCTTGTTTCTTGCAGCGGCGATAATGGCTCAAGTGTCAGCGATTTAGTCGAATTGCCGGATCCCAGTGAGGTTGTTGTAATCGGGTCATGTGCGTCCGGGGAATCCTCCTCCAGCAGCTCTGACGTGGCGGATTCTGGCATTCCTAAAGTCTCCTCGTCTAGCAGTTCTAAAGATGCTGGCTCTAGCGAATCCGGTGGTTCGGGTTCGAGTAGTTCCGAAAATGCTGGCTCCAGCGAATCCGGTGGTTCGGGTTCGAGTAGTTCCGAAAATGCTGGCTCCAGCGAATCCGGCGATTTGAGTTCTAGCAGTACTGAAGAATCAGTCTAGCAGCGAAGAGGTGTCAAGCAGCTCCATACGGTCGTCCTCCAGTGATGGAAGCATTTACGACGCTACTGCTAATACCCTTACAGACTTGCGTGACAATCAGGTTTACAGGACCACCACCATCGATATTCCGTCAAAGAGCTATTCCGAAGTGTGGATGGCCGAGAATATGAACTTTGAGACGGAAAACAGCTGGTGCGGTGGCGGAAGCGGAATGGCAGAAGGCGATTGCTCTGTTTACGGCCGCCTGTACACCTGGGCTGCGTCGGTTGGAAAAACCGAGAGTGAATGCGGCTATAATCATACCTGTGAGTTTAGCGGCACGGTTCGCGGAGTATGCCCCGAGGGTTGGCACCTGCCGAGTTATGACGAGTGGAATGAACTATTTACTGCTGTGGGCGGTTCCAATGTTGCAGGGAAAGTGCTGAAATCTAAAAGCGGGTGGAAATCGTCTTCGGTAATTGAGAACACGGATGGTTATCTTTTCACAGCACTTCCTGCTGGTTATAGGAACTTCGATGGGAGTTTCGCCTCTGTGGGCGATAACGCATACTTCTGGAGTTCTATGGAGTACAATATAGAGGAAGCTCACTACGTGGACTTGTACTACAGCACTGACTATGCATATCTGCGCACCTATTATAAGGATGGTGGAATCTCTGTCCGTTGCCTTAAAGACTAGCAAGTCGAGAGTCGCGGAAATGAGTTTGCTCATTTCCATGACCGAGACGCCGCGAGTCTGTGCTACGAAGTTGCACCATGATTAGTGGTGAGGCGAATCCTGCACGAATTAAGAAGGAGAGAATATGTACAAACTCTGTCTAGGACTTTCTCTTGCCGCTGTGGCCATGCTTGTTGCCTGCAGCGGCGATAATGGCTCGAGTGTCAGCGATTTAGTCGAATTGCCGGATTCCAGTGAGGTTGTCATAATAGGATCGAGTGCATCTGGAGAATCCTCCTCTAGCAGCTCCGAAGTGGCGGATTCTGGCATTCCTAAAGTTTCCTCGTCTAGCAGTTCTAAAGATGCTGGCTCTAGTGAATCCGGTAATTCGAGTAGTTCCGAAAATGCTGGCTCCAGCGAGTCTATCGATTCAAGTTCTAGTGGTTCTGAAGATTCAGGCTCTAGCGAATCTGGCGGCTTAAGTTCTAGCAGCTTTGAAGAATCCTCGTCCAGCGAATCCGAAGAATCATCTTCTAGCAGCGAGGAGGAATCCAGCAGTTCGGAGGAGCTGGAATCTAGCAGTTCCGTACCCTCATCCTCCAGCGATGGAAGTATTTACGACGCTACTGCCAACACCCTTACAGACTTGCGTGACAATCAGGTCTACAGGACCACCACCATCGAAATTAATGACGCAGAAAGCGGAATAGACTATTCCGAAGTGTGGATGGCCGAGAACCTGAACATTATGGCAGAAAATAGCTGGTGCGGTGGCGGAAACGATGTGACTGAAGGCGATTGTTCTGTTTTTGGCCGTTTGTACACTTGGGTTGCTGCGGTTGGAAAAACCGAGAATGAGTGCGGCTATGAGCATGCCTGCGGGCTTAGCGAACCAGTGCGGGGAGTGTGTCCCGAGGGCTGGCACCTGCCGAGTCATGACGAGTGGGACGAGCTGCTTACGGCTGTGGGAGGCTTGTCTACGGCAGGTACCATGCTAAAGACCTCCACCGGTTGGATTAGTGACGGCAACGGTACGGATAATTACGGATTCTCGGCGCTCCCTGCCGGCGGCAGGAGTGTCTATGGGAATTTCGGCTTCGAAGGCAGTGAGGCCAACTTCTGGGGATCAACAGAGGATGAAGGCCATGCATACAACACGTATTTGACCAAGGGCGGTTCAGCGCACCCATCCTACTCCTTTAAGAACAACGGGTTCTCTATCCGTTGTCTTAAGAACTAGCAGAACGCCCTAGTCTTGCTCTTTGGCGTCGCCCTGCACTGGGTACTTGCACTCGATAAAAGTCTTGATGAGCCAGGTGGCGCAGAGGACGCACAAAATAAAGGAATAGAAATCCAGCAGCTTCTTGGTCAGTGCCGTTTCGCTGATGGGGGTGCGTTCGACTGGTGTCTGAATTTGGTTACTCATAAGTTACCTGACCTTTATGACCTTGCTGGTTCCGTTAATGCGAACAAGGTACGTTCCTGTGTGCGGGACCTCTAAGGATACAGAAGATCCTGCCGCGATTCCTTGCCGCAGAACGCTTCCCTTGAGGTCAAATATGGCGAACTTGTATCCGGGTTGCACTCCGCTCATTCTTATGTGGCGGCCTTCGACGGTCACAAGGGCATGCACGTTTGAGAAGGCGGTCCTTATAAGGCCCTGTTTACCCTCGTCTGTAGAAGGATCGTTTTTCTTGGCACGTTTTTCCAGTACGGGGAACTTGTCGCTTTCCAGATCCTGGTCCCAGACGTTGCCACTTATGGAGTCTTGTGTGAACGACTGCAATTGAGATAAGAGGGAGCCGTTTTCAAAGTTGCTTGCGGGAACGGCTTCTCCGTAAAAGATCGCGGTGTCATTGTAAAGGGTGTCCTTGATAAAGAAAGCGTTTTTAAGGTTCAATGCATTGTCGCTGTGGCTCTGCCCTAGCAATCCGTAGTAATATGTGAAATCTCTCTTGCTAATGGCTCCAACGCTAAAGGAATTATAAATGGTGAGTTCGGGACTTTCCCCGGCTTTGTGGGCACCTACAAGACCGCCGACGTAGTCTCGTGCTTCGAGAGCTCCGCTATTGTAGGAATTGATGATGGAAGCCTTGGCATAACCCATGTACCCGATGAACCCTGCGGCTGCTTTGTAGCCATTTACGTTGCCCTTGTTGCAGGATTCGGTAAACGACATTTCTACACGGAAGTTGCCGTTTGCATAAGCTACAAAACCGCCGGCATAGTCGCCTTCTGACACAACATTTGCTTCATTGGTAGAACGGGTGGCGATTACGTCGTCTGCTTCGCCAATGAACCCGCCTGCTTTGGATGGGCTTTTTACCTTTCCTGAAACACGGACGTCTTCCAACATAAGGCGTGCCGTGTTCTTGCCCACGATGCCGCCAACGGGCATATAGCTGGCTGTAATAACAGTTCCGGCAAATGATACCTTCTTTAGGTTAATGCCGTAGCTTGTGTTGCCGGATGCTGCATTCTTTCCGTAAATGCCTCCCACGTAATGGTACACCGAAGCATCTCCGTCTTCTACATAGATGTCCTTGAATCGCAGGTCCTCCATGGTACCGCCGCCGCTACGGATAAAGCCTACGTTTTGGTATTTCTTGGCATCGTCTATTATGACCAAGCCAGAGATGGTGTGTCCGTTACCCTTGATTGTTCCGACAAAGTAGGAAGGGGGCTCCCACAAGATATAGGTAGCAGTGTCTTGTGCCAGGTCTCCGTCCTTGTTCAACACATTCTCGTTTACAACAATGTTCGAAGTGATTTCCACGCACTCTGTTTTGGTGTCTTTTTCAATGCCGTCGGTCCCGTTGATGGCGGCGGCAAAGCCGTAGAGTTCTTCGACAGTGCCAACCTGGAAGCATCCGTCTGCAATGGCTGGCAATTTGGGGGTGACAGTGGGGTTTTCTGCAAGAGCCGCAGAAGCGATTAAAAGCGTGGATAAGGCGATGGCCTTGTTCATTTGTATGTCTCCTTTCGCACTAATATAGTTTTTTGGAGGAATTTTATTTTTGGTTCCTCAAGCAGAACGCCATGATGGCAAATGCCCCTGCCACGTTCATGCTGGCTTTTCGCCCTGCCATGGGGATGGTGACCTTTAGGGTGGCCTGCTCCATAAGTTCGGGGGCGATACCCAGTTCTTCGTTCCCGAGGATGATAAGCCCCTTCTCGGGCCATTTTACGTCGGTAATGCTGGGGATGTCCTCTCCGGTTTCCAGGGCTATGATCTCGTAGCCGTTATCCCTGTGCCACTTGATGCAGTCCATGGGGCTTTCCCAACGCTTGATGGGAATCCATTCTTGGCAGCCCCGTGCCGCACTTTTAACCGTCACGTGGTCGGGTCCGCAGCTGTAACCGCTCAAATGGACTCCTTCCAGGCCGAAGCAGTCCGTGCTGCGGATAATGGAGCCTACATTGAAAGCACTCCGCAGGTTATGAACCAGCACGGCGAAGGGGATGGGACTCTCGTTTGCTGTTTGACGGTCCCCCGGTTCCTGCTCCAGGTAAATATCCCTTTCGAACCCGAGGCCCGCTCGGGTGCGGAAGGTTTTGTACAGGTCTATCATCTGGGCTTGATTCTTGCCGGTGAGGCGCTCATTTTCGGGCAGTTTCATCCAGCCGGCATAGGTCTCGAATTCCCGTTTGGCACGGGGTACGTCGTCGCCCAATTGCAGGATAATGACCCGCAAAAGTTCGGCCATGCGCTTGGCCTTGGACTTGTCCTTCATGGCCAAAAATTTCGGTTCGGTGTACATGGCCGAAATTATAGAAAAAGCCTCGTTTTTTCGGTGTTTTTTCTGCTTTTTTCCGCATAAATTTCTATCTTTCACCTGTATGCCCGAATCCCGGAAAATCCGCATTTTGGTCACTAACGACGACGGTGTCCAGAATGCCAATATTCATGCCCTGGCAGCGGCCCTTTCTCCCTTGGGGGAGGTGTTCGTTTTTGCCCCGGGATCCGAGCAGAGTGGCGTTTCTCAGGCGTTTACGGTGCGCCGTGGCCTGCGGCTCCAAAAATGCGAAGCCCCTGCGGGCAACCATCCGCCCTATGGGGTCTATTCCCTTTCAGGCACGCCTGCAGATGCGGTAAAGTTCGCTCTGGGCCATGTGGCCCTTCATGGGTTGGAAAATGTTTTGCCGGGCGCCTTCGACGTGTGTTTTTCCGGCATCAACGTGGGGGAGAATTCCGGAGTGTCCTCCCTCTATTCGGGGACTGTGGCCGGCGCCCGTGAGGCCGCCCTGTGGCGTGTGCCTGCGGTGGCGCTTTCGCTGCGCGGTACCGATACGAACCTTTTGCAGACTGCCGTAGATTTTGCGGTAAAAATCGTTCAGGAACGCCTGTTCAAGAGCATTCCTGCCGGCGTATTCTGGAACGTGAATTTCCCCAAGGCTACCGCCGAAAATTTCAAGGGGTTCAAGGCCACCCGGATGGCTTTGGGCATGTTTACGGACCACTACACCCATCAGGGTGGGGAGTGGTTCCTGGATGGCGAAAAACTGTGGAGCGAACAGCCCGAAAGTAGCGACGACTACCTGCTGGAACAGGGATACGCTACCATCACGCCCCACCGCATAGACCAGACCGACGAAAAAAGTTTAGAAGAGATAAATAAAATCATCAGAGGATAAGTAATGTCAGAAGAATTGGTACCAGGAACGCAGTTCAAGAGCCTGATTGAGCAGGACATGCAGGATTGCTACTTGCGCTACTCCATGAGCGTGATTGTGGCCCGTGCCCTTCCCGATGCTAGGGATGGCTTTAAGCCGGTGCACCGCCGTGTCATGTTCAGCATGCACAAGTTGGGCGTGGTTCCCAACAAGGCGACGGTCAAGAGCGCCCGTATTGTGGGTGACGTTATCGGTAAGTACCACCCCCATGGCGATTCCGCCGTGTACGAGACCCTGGTTCGTATGGCTCAGGATTTTTCCCTGCGTTACCCGCTGGTGTTCGGTCAGGGCAACTTCGGTTCCATAGACGGTGACGGGGCTGCCGCCATGCGTTATACCGAAGCCAAGATGAACAACCTGGGCGCCCTCATGCTGGAAGATCTTGAAAAAGATACCGTGGACATGGGCCCCAACTACGACGAATCTTTGGAAGAACCCCTGGTACTGCCCTCGGCTCTTCCCAACATGCTGGTGAACGGCACCACGGGCATTGCCGTGGGCATGGCCACCTCCATGGCCCCCCACAACCTGCGTGAAATTGCAAACGCCATCCATGCGGTGGCAGAAAATCCCGAAATTCCCGACGAAGACCTGCTGCAGCTGGTCACGGGCCCGGACTTCCCCACGGGGGCGTTGATTTGCGGCCGTGCGGGTATCCGCGATGCCTACCTGACGGGCCATGGCCGCGTCCGCGTGCGTGCCCGTACCGAGGTGGAAACCGACAGCAAGGGCAAACCCCGTATTATCGTTACCGAAATCCCCTACATGGTGAACAAGGCGGAACTCTGCAAGAAGATTGCAGAACTGGTCCGTGAAAAGCGGGTGGACGGCATTACCGACATTCGCGACGAATCCAACCGCGAAGGCATGCGGATTGTGATTGAACTGCGCAAGGACGCCGTGGCAGAAGTGGTGCTGAACAACCTGTACAAGAACACCCAGTTGCAGACCACCTTCAGCATTTACAACTTGGCCTTGGTGAACAACCTGCCCAAGCTCCTTACCCTCAAGGAGCTTATCCAGGTGTACGTGGATCACCGTATGGACGTGATTACCCGCGCCACCCAGTTCGACCTGAAAAAGGCCGAGGCCCGTCTCCATATTATCGAGGGGCTCCGCATTGCCACCCAGAACATCGACGAGGTGGTGCAGATTATCAAGAGCAGCAAGACCACGGAAGTGGCCAAGCAGAACTTGCAAGCCCGCTTCAACCTGGACGACATCCAGTCCCAGGCCATCGTGGACATGCGTTTGGCTCAGCTCACCGGCCTGAACTTGGAAAAGTTGGAAGCGGAATACAACGAACTCATTGCTACCGTGGCCGACCTCAAGGACATATTGGAAAAGCGGGAACGCCGCATTGCCATCGTGCTGGAAAAACTGGACGCCGTGGTGGCCAAGTTTGGCGACGAACGCCGCACCAGCATTGAGGACTCCGTGGACGACCTGGACTACGAAGACCTGATTGCCGAAGAGGAACAGGTGATTACCTTGAGCAAGGAAGGCTACATCAAGCGCCTGCCCATTGACACCTTCAAGGCCCAGAATCGTGGCGGCAAGGGCATTATCGGGGCTGGCCTCAAGGACGAGGACAACGTGGAGCAGATTTTCACGGCAAGCACCCACAGCTACCTGCTGGTGTTCACTAACAAGGGCCGTGCCTACTGGACCAAGGTGTACCGCCTGCCCGAAGGCACCCGCAACGGCAAGGGCCGCCCCATTATCAACTTCGTGGGCCTTACCGAGGGCGAAACCGTGCAGGCCATTGTGCCGGTCCGCAAGTTTGGCGGCTACTTCTGCCTGGTGTTCGCCACCAAGAAGGGCATTATCAACAAGATGGACTTGACCCTGTTCAGCCGCCCCCGCAAGGCTGGCGTGAACGCCATCCGCCTGGACGAAGGCGACGAACTGGTGAAGGTGCAGCTGGTGGGCATGACCGAAGAGGAATACAACGCCTCTCTGAACGCTAGCGACGCAGACGACGCCGTCGAACAGGCCGCAGAACCTGCCGAAGTGCCCGAGGAAAGCGAAGACGGTGCCGATGACGCCGAAAATCGCCCCATCGCCAAGGACCTGCTGATGCTTGCTACTCGCAACGGCCAGGCACTCACGTTCCCCATAACCTGCTTCCGCCCCATGGGCCGTGGCACCCACGGCGTGCGCGGCATCAAGCTTGCAGAGGGCGACGAGGTGATTTCTCTATTGTGGCTCAAGGCGGGCAACAAGGTGCTTACCATTACCGAGAACGGCTTTGGCAAGCGCAGCGAACCCGGCACCTACCGCATTACCCGTCGTGGCGGCAAGGGCGTTATCAACCTGAAGGTCACCGACAAGATCGGTCCTGCCGTGTTCGTGGAAAGCGTTGCTGACGACTACGACTTGATTATCACCAGTAGGGAAGGCCAGGTCATTCGCATCAAGGCTGCCGACATCCGCCTTACGGGCCGCAACGCCCAGGGCGTGAAGGCCATCAGCCTCCGCGAAGGCGACGCCGTGCAAGACGCTACCGCGCTCCCCAGCGTGGAAGATATCGAGCAGGACAGCGCCGAGGCCAAGGAGACCTTTGACCACGTGCAGGGCGTGGAAGTGGACGACGATTCCGTGGAAACGTCTTCCGAAGGTCAGCAAGAATAAATAAAACGGCGTTTTTTCCTTAAAAACGCCAGTTTACATTGTTTTACGAAGCCCGCTATTTGAAAATGGCGGGCTTTCTTATATATTTACTATGGGGATTGGCTCTGTAGAGGAGTTCAATATGTTCATTTTATCGAAGTTTGCCAAGGTTTTGACACTCTTGTCCCTTGGTCTTTTTTCCACACAGGTCCTGGCACAGAATTTCTGCAATGCAGCGGGATATTCTGGGACGAGTGTGCAAGTCAACGGCAACAAGACTGGAACCATCAATGGCATTGGCTATGAACAGTGGGCTGATCAAGGGAACAACTCGACGACCTTCTATGAGGATGGTTCTTTTAAATGTTCTTTTTCTGGCACCAAGGATTTTTTGTGCCGTGCCGGTAAGTCGTATGACAAGACTCAAACTTGGCAGCAACTAGGCCATTTGTATGCAGATTTCAGTGTAAGCATAAACAACATGAGTAATGTTGGTTACTCCTACATTGGAATCTATGGCTGGACCGTTCAGCCGCTGGTTGAGTTTTACATCGTAGATACTTGGGGAAGTCCCTATCCTCCGAATCCGGGAGATTATAAGGGAACTATTACCGTAGATGGGGCTACTTACAAACTGTATTATCATAGACAGATTCAACAGCCTTCCATTGAGGGAACTACAGACTTTGATCAGTACTTTAGCGTAAGAGAGACGAAGCGTGAGTGTGGAACCATAGATATTACCGCTCATTTCCAGGCATGGGCAAACAAAATGAACTGGACTATGGGTAAGATGCACGAAGCTAAGGTCTTGGGCGAAGCTGGTGGCGGCAATACTAGTGGAAAATTTGATTTTAACTATGCAAAGGTTTATGTGGACAATGGGACCACTCCGTCTTCCAGTTCTAGCGGGTCCAATCCCGCTAGCAGTTCTGCCGTGGTCAATCCCGTTGACGTTACAAACATCCCTGGAACAATCGAGCTTGAAAACTATGCAACCAGCGGCGGGGACGAGGTGACTATTTATGGGGGCTCCATCGTAGGTGAAATCAAACCCAACGCATGGTTGGAATACCCCATATCGGTTACTTCGGCCGGGGCTTACACGGTTGAACTCCTTGCCGCAAGAAAAGACACTGAAAATCGCACGACAACCGTAGACCTGTCTGTGGATGGAACGGCTGTAGGGTCCATTACGGGCATATTGACCACCGATTGGGACGATTATGATACTTTTACGGCTGAAACGACAAACCTTTCTGCTGGTACTCACACCCTCCGCGTCACCTTTACCGGGGGCTATGTCAACGTGGACAACCTCAAGTTCACCAAGAAGAGTGCAACGTCCTCGTCTTCTACGCAGCAGCCGTCATCTTCTTCACAACAGTCCTCTTCTTCGTCAAAGCCGTCTTCCTCTTCCCAGGCGACCGTGGCCACTTTGCCGGGAACCCTCCAGTTCGAAGACTACCAGAACTCGGGCGGCGAATTCGAGAACAATGGAACCTCTTTGGGTTCCATTGAAGGAAACGCATGGGTAGAGTATACGGTGGACTTTACCTCTGCCGGGGCCTATGAGTTTTTGGTCCATGTAGCCCGTCAGGATAACGACAACAACAAGAGTTACTTGAGTGTTTCCATTGACGGAACTCAAGTGGGGACCGTCACGGACATTTTGACAACGGGCTGGAGGGACTTTCAGGACTTCAGCACCACTACAACGGAAATTTCGGCTGGACAGCACACCCTCCGCGTCACATTCGACTACGGTTGGGTGGATGCTGACTACATGAAGTTTACGAAGGTGTCTTCGTCTTCTTCGGCGCAGCAGTCATCATCGTCCAAGCAGCAGTCCTCTTCGTCTGTAAAACCGTCCTCGTCTTCTGTGCAGCAATCTTCGTCTTCTGAAGAACAGCCGGTTTCCTCTTCTGTAGAGCAGTCCTCTTCCTCCGAACCGGGTTCTTCTGCGACCTTGCCGGAATCCTCCGCTTCTGTAGTGTGGTCTTCTGGTTCCGCTCCGGAGCAGTCCTCTGCGTCGGTGGTGTACTGGCCCGATGTTGTGGACCAGCCTTCATTTGATGCAACCACGGCTATCGCAAGGGGCGTGCTTTCTGTAGGCGGCAATAGGAATTTCCAGGTGTTCGACATGCAGGGCCGCTTCTTGGGCAAGGCTGTTGTCGCTCCGGGAGCTACCCTGGAACAGACCCTCCGGGCCATGTTCCAGAAGCCGGGAATCTACCTGGTCAAGCAGGGCAACCGCCTTATGCAGGTTCGCGTAACTCGATAACCCCCAAAAACGTCAAAAACCACATTTTGTCATGCCCGCGCAGGCGGGCATCTCCTTGATTCCCTGAAAAAAAACGAAAATCGCCATCTTTACATAAATTTACACTCGTCCCCGGTGCCATCGGGGCTTTTTTTGTATATCTTTATACCCAGGGATTGGCTCTGTAAAGGAGTGCAATTATGCCTTCGCCGCTGACGCCTGTAACGATGCCATGGGGCACGTAGGTACAGAGCATAAAGTGCAAGTGAGTCCTTCGGGCCAAAACAATCAATACCAGGGTTTAGGAAAGATTAGCGGAACCTCCTGGGGGTTTGAAGAGTGGTACGAGGCTGGCAACAACTCCATGAGTTATTGGGATAACGGAACGTTTAAGGCCTCATGGAGTGGCACTAACGACTATCTCGCCCGAGTGGGTTTCCAATACAATGGGGGAATTGATCACAGTACGAAGCATTTTGCGGTGGACTATAAGTACACTAAATCCGGCACTGCCCAATATGGGTATATCGGTGTTTATGGGTGGACAACAAACCCCCAAGTGGAGTACTATATCGTAGACGACTGGTATAGCCAACCTAGTGAAACTTATATTGGCGAAAAATTTGGCGAGATTACGGTTGATGGCGCAACATATACCATTCACGCCTTTCTTCGCGTGAATCAGCCATCCAAGACAGGAAATTCAACATTCTTGCAAATCTTTAGCGTTCGTAAAACGGCTCGCCAGTGCGGTCATATTG
>CACXIR010000084.1 GCA_902767785.1 Fibrobacter succinogenes
GCAGCGTCTCGGCGCCGAGTATGTCGGCAAGGACAACCAGAAGCACATTCCGGTGATGTTGCACCGCGCCGCCGTGGGTTCCATCGAACGCTTCCTCGGTATTCTTATCGAAGAGTTCATGGGCGATTTCCCGCTGTGGCTCGCTCCGGTTCAGGCCCGCGTACTCCCGATTTCCGAGAAGTTCGTTGACTACGCTAAGTCCGTGGAACGCGAACTCGTGAACGCCGGCGTCCGCGTGGAAGTCGACGAATCCAACGAAAAGCTCGGCTACAAAATCCGCCAGTGCGAACTGCAGAAGGTGCCGTACCTCCTCATCGTCGGTGAGAAGGAAGTCGCCGATGGCGTCGTGTCTGTTCGCCGCCGTAAAGAAGGTGACAAGGGTTCTATGACCGTTGCCGACTTCCTCAAGATGACCGAAGACGACCGCAAGGTTGTTCGCTAATCGCCGAACATGTCATGCCCGGCTTGACCGGGCATCCCCATGAAATTAAAACGCAGACTCGATTGAGCCTGCGTTTTTCATTTATAAACCTAATTTATTCAAAAACTCCGAATACGAAAGAATTGGTATTCCAGCATGGCTTTCTAGTTCCGTCAAATCCTTGTCGCCACTTATAATGAAATCAACAGGAACGCTTTCTGCCATTGACAATATAAAGAGATCCTTGATGTCCCTGATAGATGATTTTGCCTGTATTGTGATTGGAGTCCAATGGCAAACATTATCCACCATGTCAACAAACGCTTGCCGAGATTCCAGAGAAATAATTACGTTAAACTTCGGACGAGCTATCACAGTTTGAATTTCGTCTAGCAACTGTTCGCTCATATACACATGGACATCGTTACGGCATAAAACATCAGCAAGCGTGGCGAGACGCTTGCCAATCATAAAGGATATCCACAGATTTGTGTCGAATAGGACCTTCATTTCCCGTATCGAACAGCGTTGACTTCAGCGGCGATTTCTTCGTCGGTCATCATCGGGGTCTTGGGACATGAATCGACGAATTTCTGGACAATACTACGCTTAGACCGCATGGTCCATCCCATGCGAGTTGCCAGCGTTTCCATGATGCCCAAGTCCTGGGTCGGTATTGTCAGAACAAGATCTTCCATATAAACCTCCTTCATAATATACATTATTCAGGCTTGAACTGCCACCCCTTTCCAAGTTGGAATACGTCATTGACTTTACAATTTGCCCCAAAAATGCCGTTTTCTTCACAAAAACGCTCTCTTTTGTAAACTTTTTGAGCGTTTTGCTCGTTTTAATGTTATTTTTAAGGAGTAAAAGAGTTTTTGCTCTTGTTCTCACCTTGAAATCAGCAAATTTCGAATGAACGGGAACAAGACGAACGCTCACGCAGGTATGCCGTTTTGCGGCATGCTTCAGTTTGTCATACCGACTTTTTAGTCGGTCTTTGGTCGTATGACCAAGGGCAACAGCCCGTTTGGGGCGTGGGTCGTTTGTATTTATCGTTCATTAGGCATGCTGAGCCTCAAGGTGGTAAATGCAACGATCTGCGCCTTTTTTTTTGTTTCCTTACAAAAATCGGCATGGTTCCTTGCAGAATGGGAGTAAACCTCTTGTAATGAAAGAGGCTTGGTTCTATGGGAATAGCTAGGTATGTGTTTCAAAATTGCATAAAGCAACCTTTGTTTTTTATGCTGGCCGTTTCGTGTGCATACGTATTTGCAGGTTCGTTCACAGACAGCAGAGATGGGGTACAATACACTACAGTCAAGATAGGTCGTAGCGAATGGATGGCGGAAAATTTGCGTTATAATGTTCGTGGAAGCCGTTGTATCAACGACATACAGAAATTGTGTGGATTAGGGCGGTATTATAATTTTGATATGGCTGAACAGGCTTGTCCAAGAGACTGGCACCTTCCCTCTAAAGAGGAATGGAATAATATTTTTGATAACGTTGATAGAGACTTTGGAATAGTTCTTCTAGGACATTGTTATGAAGAAGATCGCTGCTTTGATACGGATAAAACGGCTGTTTTTGGACTTCTAGCGACGACAATAATTCTTGGACGGATGGAAGACGAAGCGATAGTTTTCTAAAAAGTATGGTTCCACGAAGGCAAAAGGCGTTTGCCGTTCGCTTTGAAAGCGCGCAGGGGATTTTTATCAATCCACCACACTCTTTTCTTAAGGACGGCTATTACTTCAATGTCCGGTGTATGAAAGATTGAGAATTTAGAACAATTAAAAATAGGAGTACTATTAAATGAATATCCAGCAACTAATAAACACATTTGGCAATTTCATTGACAAATGCGCAATCCGACATCCTCTCGTATCAAACAACAAAGATAAAATACTAGATCGATGTTGCCATCTTTACGAAGACTGGCAGGGATTATATTTTAGCAATGTGGAAATTTTTGGTAGGAGTATACCCAAATCACATTTTACAAACTACTTGGGGATAAACTCTAATGATGAAACTGAAAATCCCAGAAATTTTTATGCATTTGTTACGCTTCGCTTTAATAATGCCCGAACCAACACGCACTCTTTAAGTGATGTTATTAGGGCAATACAATTCTCAAAAGAAATAGAATCAGAAAAGATTCCCCTTTATTTTTTTAATGGAGATAAGAAATGTGCAATATCAAATTTATCTTTAACCGAAGCTGAAATGCTGAAGATTGATGGGTTCAATATAGAGTGCATTGACCAATTGGCTTCGCACCTTGCAATTTGCTGCAATTCTACGGAGTCTGAACAAGAACTGAGTGAACAATTAAATTTGTTGTATCAAATTTTTCTCAAATTTAACGAGCAGGAGGCTTAAATTATGTTGATTAGGAATATTATTGTTTTTGCAAGTATATTTCTTGCTTTAGTTGGTTGTAAAAAAGAACATATTGAGTATTACGAAGACAATTCGACCATCAAAAATTCTTACTTCACAGATGGAGAAAAAGGTCCGATTATTGGAGAATACAAAGAATATAGGAGTAATGGTGATTTAAAGGAAACCAGAAATTATAAAAATGGCATTCTAGAAGGTAAAAGTTATTGGTTTTGGAAAAATGATACCGTGTATGAAAAAAATTATGTGAATGGAAAACTTGAAGGAATACAAAAATTTAGAGGATACAATGTTACTAAAAATTTTGATGTAATTGATTCCTTACAAGAATATCATTATTCTGCCGGAAAATATGTTCCCAATATAGAGACTGGGGTTTTTGTGGATTTTCGAGACAGCGTTTCATACAAAACCATTTCCATTGGAGGCCAGACATGGATGGCTGAAAATTTAAGATATGAAACCAAAGGTTCATATTGTTACGCAGGGAAAAAAGAAAATTGTGAAATATACGGAAGGCTATATACTCAAAAAACTGCGGAAACTGCATGCCCTGAAGGCTGGAAAATATTTAGTCAAAATGAGCTTTGGAAACTTGGATTTAATTCAAATGGACTTTTAGAATATGAAGAGAAAAAAGAAAAAGACGGAAAGATTTCTCTAATACCCAAGTTAGATTTTTTTGAATATAATCTGAAAAGTTCATCGAATTGGTCTAAAGACGAATGGAACGGCGGTGATAAAGTTGGTTTTTCTATTTTGCCTTCTGGATATTATTGTCCTAAAGGTATAGAAAAAGGAAATGTCCAATTTAATGGATATGGCTTCTATTATGAAAAAGGAAAAACGCAATACAGTTTTGACTTAGGTTCAGTTGCTTTGCTGTGGCAACAAAACGAAAAGGGGAATCTTTCACCTATGTTTTTCTCTGGATCGGGGAAAAACCAGAATTTTTCTGCAAAGTGTGGCGGAGGAACCCCAATTGCCTTGGCTGTTCGCTGCATAAAGAAGAAATAGTTATCAAAGAAAATGCTCATAGTGAAGAAAAATATCAAACTATTAGTCTTAACATGTTCTCTACTAGCAACACATTCAGTTGCTGGTAGTTTTGTTGACAAACGTGATGGAAGAACATACAAGACTGTAAAAATTGGCACACAGACATGGATGGCTGAGAACTTGAAGTTTAATGCCAATCCATCATATTGTTACCAAGGAGTGTCCTCCAATTGCGAAAAATATGGACGAATGTATCCGTGGCATGTTGCGATGAAGATATCTGCAAAAAAGGCTTATGATGATGAAAATGTGAATAATTACATAAAAAGTGAACATCAAGGACTTTGTCCTGCTGGTTGGCATGTACCTACAGTTGCTGAATTTGATACTCTCATTAACGAAGCTGGTGCTGGTGATGAAAGTGCTGCAACACGAAAGTTGTCTACTGATCCGACAGAAAGATTTTTGATGAATCCCCAAAAATTTAATCTAAGGTATGGCGGCATATTGATGATTTTGGGGTTCGAATACTATGGTGGTTTCAAGGAAATTGATCCAACTGCGGGAGCCTGTTTTTTTAAAACGGGTAAGAGTGGTGAATATCCGTTGAAATTCCTATATAAAGACCTTAATCACGCTATAGCTTTCACTACAACAGAGGCGGAAGATGCGTCTGTTTTGAATTACACGGCGTATTCAGACCGCTATAATTTTGAAATGACTTCAAATAGAATTTATAGGGGGGCTTCTGCTGATTATCTGCGATGCAAAAAAGATTTTGAATGTCCCAAAGGTGAAGAACTTTATGAGGGGTTTTGTCAAAAGCCTTTTGATTGCGACGAAGATGAATATGTTGTTGACAAGTGGAATTGTGAATCTTTACCAGAAAATGCTCATAAGAAGAAAGGACTCGGGTTCGAATGTGATAAAGGATTTGACAAGGTCAAGGAAGAAGATGAATATGTATGCAAGAAACGTGCATCCTGTGACGAATACGAGTATGCAGTAGATAAATGGAATTGCGAAATACTACCTGATAACGCGCATAAAAATAAAGGTTTGGGATTTTCTTGCGATAAGGGGTATAATAGAGTGAAAAAAGATGACGCCATTGTATGCATGAAACCATACGGTTGCAAAGAAACTGAATATGCAATCGGTAAATTTGAATGCATACCCCTTCCCGAAAATGCTCATCGCAAAACAAACGAAAAAACCGGTTATGAATGTGATGAGGGATATGATAATGTTAAAATAGGCCTTTTCTCATATTGCAGAAAGCCCTATGAATGCAAAGAAAATGAGTATTCTGTAGATAAATACAAATGTGAAAAATTACCTCCAAATGCACATAGAAATGAAGGCCTTGGTTTCTCGTGTGGTGAAGGTCTTTATGAGAAGGAATTTAATGGGGTTATATCTTGTGAAGTTCCTTATGTTTGCGAAGACTCAGAATATGCAGTAGATAAATGGATTTGTGCTCCTTTGCCAAATCATGCGAAACGTAAAGAAACGGATGGATTTACCTGCGACGAAGGGTATGATCTTTATCAGGGAGAATGCTATCCTCTTCATCCGTAATTAGATGAAATAAAACTATTCGTATATGCGGATTTTGCGTTAGGGATAGTGACCCCTTGGGGCGGCGCTGAGGCACCGTTTTAGGAGCCTGGTGACGAGCGAAGCGATGGCGACGGCCCCTAAAATATAGCCCGACCGCACATATATGCGCGGGAACGCCCAAAAGACCAATATGCGAAATTGCCGACTTCCTCAAGATGACGGAAGAAGACCGCAAGGTCGTTCGCTAATCGTTAAGCGAAAGCAATTCAAAATCGCAGACTCAAACGAGCCTGCGTTCTTATTTATATGGATTTATTCGCCTGAATGCTGTGAAAACCTAGGGGCCGACAAGGCACAACAATGTGTTGTTGGATTCTACAGTATACTTCTTTCCGGGGGCGCAGCCTGTGGGTGTGATATAAGAGAAGTTGCTGACTTCGGAGCCGTCCCAGGTTACAACTGTGGAATTGTGGTCTGCTCCTACACGCGGAGCGCATGTGATGGCGCAGTTGGTCTTGGCTGTTTGCGGGATTTGCACCACCATGGGGGTGCCGGCAGGAATAAACATGTCGTCTGGCAAAGAGGTTCGGTTGGGTTCCCTGTATGTGTCGTCTCCGTTTATGTCGCCCACGGTCAGCACCATGTCCACGGCCTCTGGGTCAAGCACTGTAGCCCCTTCGCACAGGTAGCTTTCGCTGGTGTTGTCTTTGTTGGTGACGGTGACTGTGGCAGTAACGCTCTTTTTGTGCATTCCCGAGGCTGCGAGAATGCTGCCGGATTTTCCGCTGCCAGAAACGGTACCAAAGGTGGATGTCCAGCTATAGCCTGTAATCTCGGATTCCGAAGAGGCGTCTACGGTCCAGGAAATGGTTTGCCCGGCCTTGACGGTAGCTGCATTGACTCCGCAGGATTTGATAACTATGGGGATTCCCTGAACCTGTAGCGGCTCGCAGGTCACGGAGTTGCCGTCCACCTTCAGCGTGGCGGTATAGGTTCCCGGAGTTAGGTAGCGGACATTTATGGTGTCCATGCCATTGCCCTGCAGGGATTCCGTTTTTCCGCCTTTCGTGGTCCACACGAAGGGTGCCAGAATCTGGTCGAAAACAGACCCTTCTCCTTCGCCGCGGTAGAATTTCCACGTGGCGATTCCGCCCTTACTGATTTTGGAAGTGGAGGGGCCGCAGGTCCCGTTTACGACGTTTTTCGGATCGGTCAGTACCTCTTTGCTGCTGACGGTCTCGGTCTTGGCAGGCGTGCCGTCGTCAGTACCCGCGCTGGCGGAGCTGCCGGTTGTATCGCCGCTAGACGAGGATCCACCTTCAGCACTGCCGCTAGATTCATCGGCGGAGCTATTGTCCGAAGACGACGAAGAGTCCGACCCGCAGGCCGAAAAACTGATAAAACACCCCAATAAGACCCCAAAAAACCCTAATTTAAGCAAGTTTTTTTCAGTCATGGCATAGAATATAGTCAAAAAAAGCCTTTTTGTGCGAAAAAATATTTTTACCCCAAACAAAAAGGCTGGAAAGATATTATAATTGATCTGTCGGGAACAGGGTGCTAAAGGAGACCTCGTGCGTTTTTTAGCGTTTTTGATTTGTACCCTGGCGGCTCTCGTCATGGCTGTGGAACAAGAACAGCCGACTCCCTATGATTTGGTTCGCCCCGTGTGGCCCTTGACGTGGGACACTGCATCTGTCGACAACGGCGGAACCGTAGAGAGCTTCAGCAAGTTCGTCCCCAATAAGACAAAACGCAATCCGGTCCCCCCTGTTGGCTCCAAGCCCCAGGATTTTGTCCCCAATGGCTTTGTTCCCGACACCTTGAACCAGGCGTTCTTGGATGCCCGCAACCTCCGTATTGGCCGTATCCGCGTGAACCAGGCGGGCTACCTGCCCGAGGATACCGAGAAGCAGTTCTACTACGTTTCTCCGGGAGCTTGTGGCGAGACTTTCTCTGTGGTGAACCTGAATGGCACGACGGTTGCCAAAGATGGAGCCTTGCAAAATAGCGGATTTGATACCGAATCCAGCTGGAAAATCGCTGCTGGAACCAATGCTGCTACCGCAAACCAGAAACGCTACGAGGCCACCGCCACTGGCCCGTCTGGCTTTATTTGCATTGGCCACCTGGCTGGATTGTCTTTGCCCCAGAACGAAAGGCTCCGCATTAAGATTGGCAAGGAATATTCTTCCACCTTTATCATCAGCGACCGCGTCTACTCCATGGTTCGCGACGCCACCATCAAGTTTTACGGAATCAACCGTTCTGGTAAGTCGGAATCCTGGTTCCACCCGGCTAGCCATACCAAGGATGGCGGTGGTTCCTTTGTACAGGGCAGCGTGGATGTTTCTGGCTTTACCTCTAAGGCGGGAGCCTTGCAGGGCGGCTGGTACGACTGCGGCGACCACCTGAAGGAATCCCAGACTCAGGCTTACGCCTTTATGGTGCTTGCGGTGATGGCGGCATCCAACCCGGACCGTGACGAAGACAACTACGCCTACAACCACGGCGAAACGGTCAATACCGACGGTATTCCCGATATCCTCCGCGAGGCGAAGCACGGGGCTGACTTCTTTATGAACGCTTTCCGCTTTGCCGACGGCATTGTGGACAACATGGCCGTGTCTGTGGGAAACTTTGGTGCCGACCACGGCTGGTGGGGTAGGCCCGAAAACCAGGATGCCCTGCCGACTTCGGTAACAGGTCGCGGTGGCCCCCACGAACGAGACATCCGCTTGGGAGAGCTGGGTTCCAACATCTCTGGGCAGATTGCGGCAGGCCTTGCCATTCTCGGTAAGGACTACGCCGTCTACAACAAGGCTTTTGCGGATTCCTGCCTTATGGTGGCAAAGAAGATGTACGACTTTGCCAAGAACCTGAAGCTGAAGGAAAAGTCCCTGGGACCGGGGACCTACGACGGCGGCAAGCCCTATGTTTACAACAAGGTTGCAGATGGCTGGTCTAGCCCTGCCTACAATGGAAACAACGAATCCCACGACGACTTGGCCATTGCGGCCATTGCCCTCCACTATGCCACTTACCCCGATTCCGGGATGAAGTACTTGAACGATGCGGTGGAAGACAAGACCTTTAGCGCTGAGCAGGAAGCTTCTGCTGGATTCTTCCACGGGGGCTGGATGGCCTGGAACCGCGACGGCATGCGCAAGTCCAGCAAGAACACCAGCTGGGCCAACGCCTACACCTACACCCTGTATGGGTTCTACAAGTTGCTGCTGCGGGATAAGGAAACTGCTGCGAAGTATGGAATAGACGACAAGACACGCTTGACTTATGCCGAAAACGTGGCGTACACGCTGGCTACGAACTTGGGATATTTGTCGAGCTCGGGCAGTGACCCCATTACCCTTCCGGGGCTTTTTAACAGCAATACCGTTACCTATGGCGACATTTGGTACAACATGCAGACGGACCAAACCTGGATTTACAACCGCTACCAGGCGGGCAACATTTTTGAAGTGTTTGCCTATGCGGATGTGACCAAGGACTTGGAAGGGATTAAGCTCCCGCAAAAGGGTGCGCAGAACTGGAATTCTGCCAAAATGAAGAAATTGGGCATCAACCAGCTGAACTACATGCTGGGTGTGAACCCCTGGGATGTTTCCTTTTTGCTGGGCGTAGGCGACAAGAACGACGCTCACCCCCACCACCGTGCGGCCAACCCCGAAGGCAAGAACATGCCGGGTGCGGCCTATGTCTATAATCCTCCCGTAGGAGCCCTGTTTGGCGGTGTTGCCCCCACGACTTCCGGAGTCAATAAATGGGCTCCCAGCACCTTGAGCTGGGAAGACTACCACCTTTCCGAAACCTGTATCGATGCTACCGCCATGTTCCTTGCGGCGGGCACCATCGCAGTCCATGAGGAAGACCGGAACCGGGCACCTTCCAAGATTGACGTGGAAATCCGCTACGTGGGTTACGATTCTGCCATTGTGAACATCAATCAAGATGTGCGCGGACAGGCTATGATCCTTTACAGTGAAAACGAAACGGGACCTTATTCCAACATGGCGGTGGATTCGGTTCCTGGGGTCAAGCACACCATCCACATGAAGAACTTGAAAAACGGCACCACTTATTACTTCAAGGTGGTGGCCATCAACGCCCGCAGCGAAAAGTATGCGGCCCGTTGGCTGGTGGATTCCACGCTTACGCCTTTCTACTTTACCACGCTGGCAAGCGCACCCCCTTCTGCGGACATCCAGAACGTGAAGGTGTGCAACCTTTCTGCCGACAGCGCAGAAATCATGTGGTTTACGCCTAACGGACAGTACGAGTCCAAGGTCTACTGGGATACGGTCCTTACCACCTACGACAAGATGCACTGGAATACGGGTTCGGGCAATGCCGACGTTAGCGGGATTCCCACCAACTTCCACTACGTGAAAATCGGCGGACTCAAGGAGAAGACCACCTATTACTATGTTGTGGAAAGCAATGGCGTGCGCCAGACTATGGATGCCAACGGACAGCCCTTGAGCTTTACCACGCCGGTTACCCAGTACAAGTTTGAAATTCGTGCCTACCAGTATGAATTTGGCGGCATGGACTTCTTGAACTTGAACATATTCAACAAAGAGAACCGCGCCTTTGACAGCCTTACCCTGAGGCTTTACCTGACCGCCACCGAGGCGGAACTGGCCGAGTGTGCCCTGATGATTGACAGCGACATTTGCCAGGCGTACGACGAGGCCGGATTCAACAAGCCCTGCGAAAACGACTCCGAAATTCGCGGGCTGCTTCGCGGGATTGATGAAGCAGTTGTAGGCTTATCGATATTGCTTGCGCAGGGTGTATGTCCCGTCTTTGTATTCTTTCGCTCCACTCTCCACTCTTCTTCCCGTATGCGTATAGACTTGGGCTTCTCCAAGGGTATGCACCAGCCGGGTTCAACCATTTGTGAACCTTTGCGTTCCACTCCGCAGAAGCGCTTTAGCAAGGAAACCGGCGACTGGTCTTGGAGTCCCCATACCAAGGGCAATTCCATTTCTGAACGGGTAGATTACGAAGGCATGCCCTTTTTGGACAAGGACTTTGGCGACGACGACATGGCCCCCATTGATCCTTACATTGCCGTTTACCGCAAGGACGAATTTGTGTGGGGCTATAGCCCCTCCTATACGGAAATGACCACCAAGAAGGCGGACTACGAGATGACTGTTTCTCTGGACGCCCCCTTTAACGTGTCCAATGGCTCTTACGTGCAGCTGGACGCTCCGAAGAGCACGGTGTACGTGAAGGGTACCGCCCTCATTACGGAAGGCGGCTACGTGACCTCTATCTGGGTCAACGGCGTGGCCCTTACCAAAGAGCAGCTGAAGACTGCAGCGGTCTTTAACGAGACCACCCTCAAGTACGAC
>CACXIR010000085.1 GCA_902767785.1 Fibrobacter succinogenes
GTTTCCATGGGTTCCGCCCGCCACAACTATGTTTTTAATCTGGCTCATAATGAGCATTATAGCAAATTCTATATTTCCCCGCATGGACCTGGATTTCAACCGCCGCCTCTCTATCGCCCCCATGCTGGACTGTACCGACAGGCATGAACGGTATTTTTTGCGTTTGCTTTCCAGGCACGTGCTGCCTTACAGCGAGATGGTAGTGGCCACCGGACTTTTGCACTGCGATAACACGGACATTTTTTTGGCCCACGACCCCCTGGAACACCCCGTAGCGCTCCAACTGGGCGGGAGCAGTCCCCAAGATTTAGGCAAGGCATCTAAACTGGTAGAAGCCGCTGGTTTCCAAGAGGTCAACCTGAATTGCGGATGCCCCTCGGACCGGGTACAGAACGGAAATTTCGGGGCCTGCCTCATGAAGGACAAGAACCTGGTGGCGGACTGTTTCAAAGCCATGCAAGACTCCGTTTCCATTCCCGTTTCCATCAAGTGCCGTATTGGCGTTGACGAGCTGGATTCCTGGGAATTCTTTCTGGACTTTGTAGAGACGGTGGCCAACGCAGGCTGCAAAATTTTCATTGTCCATGCACGCAAGGCCTGGCTCAAGGGGCTTTCCCCAAAAGAAAACCGGGAAGTACCGCCCCTGCACTACGAATTCGTGCACAGGCTAAAATCCCTGATGCCGGAACTGAACATCTCCCTGAATGGCGGAATCAAGACCCTGGACCAGGTACAGGAACACCTGCAAAGTTTAGACGGCGTGATGGTGGGCCGGGAAGCCTATGAAAATCCCTGGTTCCTCCACGATGCAGACAAAGTAATTTTCGGAGAAGACCGCCCCGAAAGCGACAATCCCGAGGAAATTATTGCGGGGGCGCTACCCAAGAGCCGCAAGGCCCTTCTGGAGGCCTACCTCCCCTACGTGGAGGAGGAAAACGCCAAAGGAACCCCAACCACCATCCTCACCCGCCACCTTTACGGACTGTTTACGGGACTTCCAGGAGCCAGGAAGTTCCGCCAAGCCATTAGCCAAGATGCCCCGCGGGCAAAAGACGGCGCCGCCCTCCTCCGCAAGGCAATGGAATCCGTGCGGGAAGATTGAGTTCGGCCGGTAGTCGCCACAATCCGCTGCATTTAACCGCCGCAGACCTTATTCCACTTCTATCTTGATTTCTACACCAGGGAAACTATCCTTAGGGCGATTCACCAGCGGGGCCAAAATTCCCCGCACCACCGCAAGGTCCGTCGTCTTCAAATAAATCCTGCTCCACCGCACGTTCTGCACCACAGGGACAAAGGCGTCCACCGGGCCCAAAACCGTCACCGCCTTTTCCTTGCGGCAAAGCGACTCCAGGGTTTGGAGGGCGGAGCTTAAGGCGGCCTCGTCCTTGCTGCCCACAGAAAGCGACACTAGTTTGCAGTAGGGCGGGTACAGGGCGTTCCTGCGGTTGTCCAGTTCCCAGGCGGCAAAACCCTCGAAATCATGTCGGAGGGCAAACTGCATTATGGGTTCTGCAGGATTCATGGTCTGTATCAGGACCCGACCGCCCCCCTCTACGCGACCCGCACGGCCCGCGGTCTGGCTCAACAGTTGGAACAGGCGCTCTCCACCCCTAAAATCGGGAATGCCAAGCCCGCTGTCGGCACCCACAATTCCCACCAGACGCACACCCGGAAAGTCATGGCCCTTGGCCACCATCTGGGTTCCCAGCAAAATGTTATACTCCCGATTCCGGAAGGACTCCAAAATCTTGTCGATGGCCCCCACGTTCTGGGTGGTGTCCCTGTCCATGCGGACCACCTTGGCACCCGGGATCCACTCCAAAATTTCTTCTTCCAACTTCTCGATGGCACCGCCTACGTATTCGTAGGTCTCTGCCCCGCAAGAAAAGCACTCCGAATTTTCGGGATACACCCTGTTGCAGTAATGGCACAAAAGCCCGTGGTACTGGCGGTGGTAAACCAGAGGAACGTGGCAAGTCTTGCAGTACAGGGTCTCGCCGCACTTGCTACAGACCCGCACCTTGGAATACCCACGGCGGTTCATCAGCACAATGGCCTGATTTTCACCAGCCACACACTCCGTGAGGGCATCCCGCAGTTCGGGGGAAAGCAGCATTCCCTTCTGCTGGTGCACCTGCACCATATCCACAATCTGCACCTTTGGCAAGGCTGCCGCCGTGGCCCGCTTTTTCAGGGATAGCAGTTCCAGGTGGCCCTGACTGGCGTTGTAGAAAGTTTCCAAGGAGGGCGTAGCGGAACCCAACACCACCAGGGCCCCGTACTTGTGGGCCAAATGGAATGCCAGTTCCCGCGTGTGGTAGCGGGGAGCCGGGTCCTGCTGTTTGAAGGAACTGTCGTGTTCCTCGTCTAGAATCACCACGTCAAAATCAAAGGGGGCAAGAATAGCGCTGCGGGTTCCAAGGACCACACGGGCCTCCCCCTTCAGTACAGAGACATAGGCATCCCGTTTTTTCGGGGCAGACAGAGCCGAGTGCAGCACCTGCACCGGCATGTTCAAGAAGCTTTCGAAACGCCCTGCGGTCTGAGGCGTAAGCCCGATTTCGGGTACCAGGATAAGCACCCGAAGTCCACGGTCCAAGGCAACACGTGCCAATTCCTGATAAACCCGGGTCTTGCCGCTGCCTGTAACGCCATGGAGCAATGCCCCGCGGAACCCCTCGCCATCCAAAAGCTTCTCCAGGGAACCCAGTGCCGCTTCCTGCTCGTCGGTCAGGGGTGGAGCTTCCGAACTTACGGCAACACATTCCGAATCCGCAGTCCCCTCCTCAACTCCTTCCAGATAGGCATCCAAGAACTTTCCGAATTCCGAGGGCCAAAACACGTCCAACGCCTTCATAGGAGTACTGATATAATAGCGGGCCACCCATTCCAAGGCCTCCATATAGCGTTCATTAAAGGCAAAATTCGACGCATGGGGGAAGGCACAGCGCACGTCAAAGACGGGGCGATCCCGAACCACGCGGGACACCAGCGCCAACAGGGGCTTTTTGCGAGTGGCAAACTGCACCCAGACCACGCTCCCCCGTCTAATCTCTACGCCCTGGGGTACGCCGTAAGTAAAAACCGAGGGGGCCAACGGGATATAGACCTCACAGAAAAGTTCCAGTTCCTGGGACTTCCATTTCCGCCCCACTTCCAAGGGGGCTTCAGTCTTTTTGATCCGTTTCGCCATGGCTCCAAAATAAAAAAAGACCCGCTACATAAGCGGGCCTTTTCGTCGGGATGACTGAATTCGAATCAGCGACCTCTTGAACCCCATTCAAGCGCTCTACCAGGCTGAGCTACATCCCGAGACTCTCGTAAGAGTGAACCAAAGGTAGTTAAAGTTTTCCTTTTTTTCAAGGCGAAATTGCGAAAAAAAAGCAAAATCCGCTAAAAAATCGGCAAAACTACTCCTTCCAATAACCTACGATAAGCACTTCCGGGGTGGCCTTGGGGTACTTCTTGCTCTTGAAGCTCACGATTTTACGGATGCTCCTCTGCTTCAATTCCAGACCCTCACGAAGCAGTCCCTTAGTGGTAAGGGTCACCTTCAGGCCGGGGACCTTGCCCCCTTCCTTAATCTGGTCCAACTTGTCCACATTCAGCATGACCGGCTTGGACTTCATGGAAAATTCCCTAAAAGCGGCAGAGTCCAACGCCAAGTCGGGCCGTTCCTTCTTGTCGGTCTCCCACACATAGAAGGTCCATTCTCGCTTTTCACCCTTGGCGTAGAACCCCGTATCAAAGAGTTTTTCCCCAAAGAAGATAGGAGCCTTCACAAAACCGTCCAAAGAGGCAGTGTAAGGGGTGCCATCGGTACCCACCAGCACCACCACCGGGTTAATCTGGCCGTCCATGCCCGCAAAATCCATGTCGAACTCCACCGTCACCGCCGCCCCCGCAGGGATTTTCTTGGGGAACTTGAAGTTGGACATACCCACGCCCTGGCCCATGACATTTTCCAGGTTGATTTCCTTACCAGAAACGTTTGCACCCTTGATTACGACGTGCTTCACCTCCCCCTGGTCGGCCTGGCCAATAGGGTACGGTTCCGGAACAAAGCGGATGTTGTCGTCGGCAAGAACGGGGGCCGCCAAAAATGCGGTAGAAACAAAAGCGAGTATTTTGAAGTTCATATTTACAATATACAAAAATGGGTTTATAAAGTGACCTGTGCCAGCAGTCGGCACATTTCCCCATAACTATAGACCACATTTTCGGGATTTAGCGGGGAGAGGTTTTCCGGCTTTCCGAACCCGCAGAAAAGAGTTATGCAATCCACCCCTGCGGCACGAGCCGCCAAAATGTCCGGCTGGTCATCCCCCACCATGACGGCAGCATCCCGCGAAACACCCGCCATTTCCAGAATCTTCAGAAGCCCTGCGGCACTGGGTTTGCGTTCGGGAGTGGTATCGCCACACAGCATGAATTCAATGCGTTCCCGCAGTCCAAAATGTTCCAGGATTTTTAGGGAAGGCTTTTCCGGCTTATTGGTAAGCATGGCCACGCGGGCAGGGCATTTCTGCAAGAATTCCAGGACTCCCGGGCAGGGTTCCGTCCGTTCCGTACAATGCTCCCAGTAAAACTCCGAAAACACCTTGTGGACATCCTCTACCTTAACGCCGGTCCTCTCCACCGCTTCGGGGAGAGCCGCCTCCCCCATGCTCCGCTCAATGAGCCTCATGGAACCATTGCCTATGAAAGAGCGTACCCGCTGTTCGTCATGTTGCGGCAAGCCAAAACGCCCTAAGGCAAAATTCACCGCCACGGACAGGTCCCCCAGGGTATTGAACAAGGTTCCATCCAAATCGAAGACGATAAGGGATTTCTTGGAAAGGTTCATCGGATTAACTCCATCTCCACCAAAAATCGGTAAAAACAGAGGGCGGACACCCCCAAGATAAAGCTCAGCACAATCACGAACTGCACCGGATGCTCGCTAAAACTATAATCCGCCTTGCCGTAAGAGAACTTCCCGCGGATAATGGCGCTAACGAACAGCGCAAGGAATATTAAGGCAAGCAAAAGGGACATGCGGGGCAAATATAGCAATCAACGCCCGCGCACACGCCCCCACACGACAGGCACCACCGCCACTACCGCAGACACCAAGACCGCAAGCAGCGTGGGTCCAAGGAATACCGATTCCAGGCGTTCCGCCACCTGATAGACCGCAAAGCCTGCAAGCCAGGCGAACAGGTTCCAAAGCCAGAACCCAAGACCTCCGCCGCGGCCATGCCCCAGGTAGAAGGAGACCAGCAGTACGGCTGCCATGGGTGCGAATACGGAAGCGATAAGGTAGAGGAAACTGATGTAATGGTCCATGATTCCTGAGGCTGCGATAACCGCACTGAGGGCACTGACCACCACGCCGGCGATTTTCGGGTTGACCCTGGCCACCACCGCCTTCGCGGATTCGCCTGCGGAATTGGCCGCCAAGAAGTTGGTGGTCACCGTAGAAAGCACCACGATGATGATCCCGGGAATCCCGAGGCCTGCCAACAGAATGGCATGGGCGATGTCGGTACCTGCACCCAGGCCGGCAATCTGCAGCCCGATGATATACATCCAGAGGCTTGCCATCGTGTAGGCCGCGGCGGAGGCTGCTGTAGCGGCAACAGGCTTCTGGGCGTCCTTGGTGTAGTCCGAAATCACGGGCAGCCAAGAGATGGGCAACGCCATGGAAATCTCGAACACGTTCCAGAACCCAAGGGAAAGTCCTGCAGCAGAACCGTTTGCAACAGAACTTCCTGCGGCAACAGCACCCGTAGCGTCAGCCCCAGAAACAACAAACAATTTAACAGAAAGCACTGCGAGCAACACGGTCAACAACCCGATGACCACCGACGCCACGTTGGCGGAACGCTTAAGCCCTACCCACACCCAGATACCGATCAACAACGCAAGGATAACGCAGGTCAACGTAAAGGAGAGGGGCAGGTTAAGCCCCGCAAGGGCCATGGCCCCTTGGGCGTTCAACACCGCCACCCAGGCCAAGAGTTGCAACAGGTTCAACACCGCAAAGAACTTAGATCCATAAGCACCGTAGGTTGAAGCCGTGGTTTCCATGGCGTTCTTGCGGACACGGGCACCAATAAGCCCAACGCCAAAAAGCAGGATTCCGCCCAGAACATGCCCCAGCAGCAAGGGGAGCCAAAGGCCCTCATTGGTAGTGGCAGCACCGATTTCGATTCCCGCCTCTATCTCGGACACCGAAATGGCCACCCCGAACCAGATAATTCCACTAGAAAAAATCCCTATACGTTTTTCCATCTTTTCCTCCTTTTAAACTAGGCTGAAAAAGCGGTCCAAATATAGGTATGAATTTGTCCGAAATCAAGGCTTTTATGCCATATTATTTAGTTATGTGCGGCAATAGATTTAGGCTTTAGCCTTACCAGGAATCATCGCCGTTGTCGCAAATTACGCCCGCATACTTGAACACCCCTTGAGAATGATTCCAAGTGCCCCTTTCCTTTCTGTCAGGACAAACGGAGGTACATTCATCAGTCAAGGTATACACAGACAACTCCGTCGAACAGGGGTAACAGAACCCGTCATAGCTCATAAGGGGGCGACCGGAACAATTAGAGATGAAACAGTAGCCATTATCAACAGTTCTGTTGGGACACTTGCTGCAATTCTCGGTGTCAAACACAGGACCGTCGTAATCGCAAGACCTGCATTCGCCAAACGAATCCTCTAGAGGCTTATGGGAAGGACAATTTTCTAGCTTGCATCCCCAAAAATCGTCAACCCTCTTTGTGGTCCCGTTTTCCCCTGTGCAGAACTTTTCACAATCATCTTCGTTGGCCAGTTTAAAAATATTGTCGTCGTCACAGGTCCGGCAATTGCCATCTTCATCCAAGAGCGGATGGTCGGACGGACAAGTAGCCTTTACCGTACCACTTCCACTAGAATTGGGGGAAACAACGTTGGACTGCCCCGCAGAAGATTTGGGCACATACGAAAAGGACGCGGAGCTGTTCGAATTGGAGCTGTCCCCAGTTTTATTGGAATACTCTGCCCCAAAGGTTTCCTCACCGCCCGATGCAGTGCAGGCAGCCAGTACCGTTGCAAAAGCAAGCATTAAAACGGCTTTGTAGTTCATCACACCTCCCCCTTTTTTTTTGAATATACCCTTTTTATTCACCCACTAACGTAAATTTAAATTTACAAATACGATTTCTTTTTTCCCTGTATCCTATTTTTGTTCCAAAAACGCCATTCACCAAAAATGCTACCTTTCAAAACATGAAAAAATACCACTTGGCCACCTACGGCTGCCAGATGAACGAGTACGACTCGGCCCTCATTGCCCAGAAGATGGACATGCTGGGCTGCGTAGAGACGGCCACCCCCGAGGATGCCGACTACATTATCGTGAACACCTGCAGCGTGCGTGAAAAGGCCGAGGACACCGCCATCGCCCGCATTTTCCAGTTCAAGCCGATTAAAGAAAAGAACCCCGACCTGAAAATTGTGATTTGCGGCTGCATGGCCAAGAACCGTGGCCCCGAACTTTTGAAGAAGATGAAGTTTGTGAACTACGTTGTAGGTCCGGACCAATATAAGAAAATCCCCGAACTCTTGACAGGCGACTACCATGGTCGGGAACGCATGTTCCTGGAAGAAGACCGCAGCGAGAACTACCTGGGGGACTACGCCAAAATCAAGACAGACTTTAGCACCTACGTAGCCATCCAGCGGGGCTGCAATAAGCGATGCAGCTACTGCATCGTGCCATACCTGCGGGGTCCCGAAAAATACCGGGACATGGAAGACGTGCTGGCCGAAATTCGCAAAGCCGCCGACCAGGGAATTACCGAAGTGACGCTGCTGGGCCAAACAGTGAACGCCTACAAAACCGAAGGCGGCAACTTTGCGAACCTGCTCACCAAGGTTTCCGAAATCGGAGGCATCCGCCGCATCCGTTTTACAAGCCCACACCCCAGGCATTACACAAGCGAACTCATCGACGTGTTGCTGAACAACCCCAAGGTGTGCCACTACGCGCACATTCCCATCCAAAGCGGTTCCGACACCATGCTCAAGAAGATGCGGCGGCAACACAACATGGAGCAGTACCTGACGGTTATCGAGCAGTTGCGGAGCAAGGACCCGTTCTACGGAATTTCCACAGACGTGATTTGCGGATTCGTAGGCGAAACAGAAGAAGACTTTGAAGCAACCCTCAAGGCCTTTGAACTTTGCCAGTTCGACAACGCCTTCATGTTCATCTACAGCCCGCGAAAGGGTACGGAATCTTACAACGAGCAAGAGACCCTTACCGAGGCAGAAAAACTGGAACGCCACACCCGACTGGTGGAACTGCAAAACGCCATCACGTTAAAAC
Organism: Fibrobacter succinogenes; assembly: GCA_902767785.1. Taxonomy (GTDB): domain Bacteria; phylum Fibrobacterota; class Fibrobacteria; order Fibrobacterales; family Fibrobacteraceae; genus Fibrobacter; species Fibrobacter succinogenes_D. The sequence goes on from CACXIR010000085.1 coordinate 8,363, forward strand.
GCAACGAAATGATGCTAGGCCGCACCGAGGAACTTTTGGTGGAACGGAACTCCATCCGGGACGAAAGCGAACTGCGTGGCCGCACCGACAACTTCAAGAAGGTGGTTTTCAAGCCCGAATTAGGCAAGATCGTACACCCAGGCGACTACGTGAAAGTTAAATTAGATGATATTCGTGGATGGACTATTCGAGGAACGCTTGTCTAAATGTGGAATGTGGAATTGAAAGAACGATTTAATAAGGTTTGTGCGGTTGCAGTTATTTTGTCTGCAATATTTGCAACGAACTTGTTCGCCCAGGTGCCCACATTGGCCGACGCCCATAAGGCCTACGTAAAAGGCGACTGGCAAGCAGCGGCAACCGCCTACGAGGCCGCCTGCCCGGGCGAAGCCGATTCCCTCAAAGCGGAGTGTTACCTGTGGGATATTTTGGCCCTGTCCCAAACAGGAAGCTCCAAGCTGTTCAAAGTGGCGGGACACCGCCTGGACAGCCTTATCCAATCCACACCTCCTCAAAAAGCAGTCTATGCGGAACTGCTCCTGACCAAATCCCAGTTCATGCTCTACATGGGCAAGAACGACCGTGCCGCAGAAATTCTGATCCAGGCCATTGACAACTCCAAGCAGGAGCAAGCCACCGTTTTGCAAAAGGTCTGTACCGCAGTCCTTGCCCGGACCCCCCGCCAAGACCTGGAAGCAAAATGCAAGGCGGTCCGGGACTCCAGCCTGTATAAAAACGCACAGGCCACCCCTGCACCAATGCCAGCAGCGGCCCCTGCGCCTACGGCAAAGCCCTCTCCGATGCCCACGGCAACAGCTTCCCCGACGCCCACGGCAGCACCTGCCACCGCAACTCAACCCATCCCCGCAACAACGCCCCCCAAAACTGCACCGGTAAAACCGGTCGCTCCTGCCCCCGTGGTCGGGTCTCCCTACTGGACCCTCCAGCTAGGAGCCTTTGGCGTAGAGGCAAATGCAAAACTTCTGGCGGAGAACTTAAAAAAGCAAGGCCTGGAGGGTAGGATCGAAACCAGAATCGGAGAAACCCGCACCCTTTTCCTGGTTCAGACTGGAAAGTTCAAGACCAGAGAAGAAGCGGTTGACTTCGGAGCAAAAAAGCTTGCTCCGCTGAACATAGAGTTTCAGCCCACCCAAAAGAAATAAATTGCCTTAAAAAGCCTTTTTTCCGCAATTCCCCTGCAAAAAAGGCAAAATTGTTCTATATTTGGGCTAACACCCTCGCCGGGGTGGTGAAATTGGTAGACGCGCCGGACTCAAAATCCGGTACTCGCGAGAGTGTGAGGGTTCGATTCCCTCCCCCGGCATTAAAAACTGAAGGATGAAATTGATGGCGAATTGGTGCAAGATTCTCTCAACAGTGTTGCTGTGCGGCTCCATTGCGTTCGCCCAGTTCGATGACGAATCTTCCGAAGACTCTTACTCTTACGGGGAATCCTCCGAAGCATCTGACGATGCATTCGCAAATGACAGCGACGATGCAAACGTCGGCGAAGCAAAGGCTTCCGGAGACGAATGGCAAGGTTTCAACTACGAAGAAATGGGACTTACCCAGTGGGAATTCCAGCAGGCCAAGGAAGAAGGCGTGTCTAGGGACAAGCTCACGAACCTTGTCGAAATGGGAATTCGCCCGTCCGAATACCTCCAAAAG
>CACXIR010000086.1 GCA_902767785.1 Fibrobacter succinogenes
AATAGAATATGGTGGATTTGCCAAACACACATCAAAGGTTTTTAGCTTACCATTTTCTATAAATGCCGGATGCGCTAAAGTATCATCGTTAACAATTTCAAAATCCTTAATGCCATGAAGATAGCAATTCATCATAGTCCAGGATCCGTTAGTGGTCGTTGGATTGAATATTGCGAAGAAAAAGGGCGTCTTTACGTATGGGAAGATGCTGATACGGCTTGCCCTAAGGGGTGGCATTTGCCCAGTGAAAGCGAGTGGAATGCTTTAATTGCGGCTGTTGGCGGTTCTAGTGTTGCAGGGAAAGCTCTGAAATCTAAGACTGGCTGGATCTTGTCATCGGATGAGAACACTGATGCCTTCGGGTTCTCGGCGCTTCCTGTCGGCGGCAGGTTCGACGATGGGAAATATGACTGCGAGGGAGAATACACCGTCTTCTGGGTTTCTAATGAGAACGACAGCTATAACGCGTATTGCATGTACTTGGTCGATGAAGACGATGAAGACTTTTTGGTCGATGAAGACGATGAGGAGTACCTGTTTCTTAATAGCAAGTTTGTCGGGTTCTCTGTCCGTTGCCTTAAGGACTGATTTATAGATTGCGGAGGTTCCTTTGGGAGGAGGTTTGAATATGAAAAAACTGTGTCTTGGATTTTCTGTTGTCGCAATGGCAATGCTTGTTGCCTGCGGTGACGACAACGGTTCGAGTGCTAGCGATATAGGCGAATCGTCGAGTTCCAGTGAATTTCTATCCAGCAGTTCCAAAAAAGCAGAATCTAAAACTTCCGAAGAGTCCTCGTCCAGCGAACCCGGCGATTTGAGTTCTAGCAGCGAAGAAGAATCTTCGTCCAGTGAATCTGAAGAATCCTCTTCCAGCAGCGAAGTGGAATCCAGTAGTTCCATATCGTCATCGTCTGTCAATGATGAAAGCGTTTATGATGCAACAGCCAACACTCTGACGGACCTCCGTGATAATCAGATCTATAGGACCACAACTATTGAAATCAATGACGCGGAACACGGAATTAGCTATTCCGGAGTATGGATGGCAGAGAACTTGAATATCGAGACAGAAAATAGCTGGTGTGGCGGTGGAGACGAGTATACGGAAGGCGACTGCTCCGTTTACGGACGCCTGTACACCTGGACTGCAGCGGTAGCGAAGTCCGAGGATGAATGCGGCGAAGGCAAAGGATGTGGTCTGGGCACAGGAGATATTCGCGGAGTATGCCCTAAGGGCTGGCATTTGCCCAGCCAAAGAGAATGGATTGATTTGATTACTGCTGTGGGCGGTTTCAAGGTCGCAGGAAAAGAGCTGAAATCTGGGACTGGATGGAATTCGTATTCGGGGATTGAAAACAACGATACCTACCTCTTCTCGGCGCTCCCTGCCGGCAACAGGCGCAGCTATGGGTTTTACCTCGACGAGGGTAATTACGCGTACTTCTGGAGTTCTACTGAGCACGAAGACAACCGCATCGCGTTCCTCTTGGGCATGCTCTACGACGGCGACCATGCTAGCCTGAGCAGCAACAAAAAGGGCTTTGGGTTCTCTGTCCGTTGCCTCAAGGATTAGCAGCTAGTTCGAGCAGTCGTGTGTGAGCAACAAGCGACTCGTATTAACGAGTCGTGGTTGCGAGAGCGAGGACCAGCCCAGTACTTGGTTTCTAGATTCTAGTCCGAGCGGCCTATATAAGGAGAAGGCTTCCTCTGTTAGAGGAAGCCTTCAAGTAGGGTAACTATAAGCCGGGTTCTGTACCCCTTGCGGGGCGATGACCATCTCTCTGGACGAATCGTTACCGACCGCCTCAAGCGACCTACCCGGATTTCCAGCAGCTGCGGGCCGCAGCCGGTCCTTGCGGACGGAATCCTGCTTGGTCTTGCACCGGATGAGGTTTACCGTGCCATCCCTGTCACCAGGAATGCGGTGAGCTCTTGCCTCGCCCTTTCACCCTTACCTTGCCCGAGCTTGCGCCCGAACCTGGCGGTTTGCTTTCTGTTGCACTGTCTGTCGCGTTCCCGCGCCTGGACGTTATCCAGCATCCTGCCCTGCGGTGCCCGGACTTTCCTCCAGCATTGCTGCCGGCAGTCATCCGCTACCCGGTGCCAAATATAGGAACTTTATTGCTAGATGTCACCTTTTGTATAGATGCAATAGGCGGTTATAAGAATGACTAAGGCACAAAAAGACGTAATAAACCTCTCTTTATTTTTTTACACCTTTAATCTTCATAAAATCTTATGATAGAAAATGTCTTTTTTTGAAGAAAAAAATGAACGGCTCCCGACGCACGAGGGGGTAGCGGAAAACTCGGCTGCACGGCCGAGGTTGAAGCGAGGGGGAGGCTTCCCCCTTTGTATTATACACCCCACACTCCACACCGCACATTGGTAATTGCTATATTGTCCCCGTCATGCAGATTGTCGTTTTACTTGTCTGCGCCCTGGTGGCTTCGGTTTTTGCAGAAGAAACATCTGCTGCCGTCACCGCTGCGACTGCTGCTGACTCTACGGCGACATTTCGCGTAGACAAGATTCGCTACCATATCGGCGATGCCTTTGATGATTCCAAGTACCACACCAAGTACGACAAGTGGGCCTACGACCTGCTGAACGTCATCCATATCGAGACCCGGGAGGCGACGGTCCGCAAGTTGCTCCTGTTCAACGAGGGCGAAATAGTGGACTTGAACTTGATGCTGGAATCGGAACGGTTTCTGCGTGACCAGAGTTTTCTGTCGGATGCTAGTATCGAGGTGAACCGCGTGGGGGACTCTACCTTCGTGGACGTGCACACCAGCGACAACTGGACCTTGACGCTCCCCTTCAGCATCGGCTTTTCGGGTAGTGAGTGGAGCTACGACAACCTGAATTACGGAATCGGCATCCAGGAGAGCAACTTCCTTGGCCTAGGGCAGAAGGTGGGCTTCTACTACGGCCACAACGAATTCCGCGACATGTGGCAGGCGGAGTATTCCGACCCGCATTTCCTTTTCCGCTACAACCACCTGGACTTTCTCTACAGCTACAACACCGACGGCTACCTGGCCAGCTGGCAGATGTACGTGCCCTTCCTGAGCAGGAGCGTGAACCAGTGGGGCTATACCTTGGCGGGTCTAAAAAACAAGCGTTATGCTTATTATTATGGAAGCGGGGACTTGCCTCAGGGCGCTATGGCAAGACTCTCGGCGTATAGGCTCACCACGAGTCCCACACATGTGTACGAAATTCAGTCCGCCATCGCGGAAGAAGGAAACTTTGTCCAGTCTAGCGCAGATGAGACTGTTGCGAAGAACAACACGGATGTTGCTTTGAACTTGGAAGCAATGGAAAAGCTGAAAGCGTTCAAGGCCGGAATCCTTACGAAAGATACCCTGGAATACAACGGCGAAGAGACGGTGCGGCTTTTGAAGGTGGAGGACTTTATCGAGGATTCCCTGAGTTTTCGGTTTAGCCGTTCCTTTGGCGGCACCCAGCGCAAGTTCTACCTGGGGGCCACTTACGATTACCACCGGGAGACGGCAGAAGAGGGCCGCCTGTACCGCTACCTGTTCACCCATAACGACATGACCTATGTCATCGATTCCGCTGCGGCGTGGGATTTGTGGCTGCCGAAGCGCAAGGATTCCCGCCTGGGCGCCTACGTGATGTATTCCAACATCCGCTACGAGAAGGTGAAGAACCTGCATAACGCCAAGTGGACCGAGGATGTGGACAAGGGATTCTCCTTGAAGGCTCAGCTCTCCAAGAACTACGAGCAGTTGGGTTCCGACAACAATGATATCCGCCTGGACTTTTGGACCAACCTGTACCTGGGCGGAGGCTGGAACCACCTGACGCTGCAAACCCAGATGTACTATTACCTGGATCACGGGGAACGCAGGGATTTTTACGGAAGGGTGAACGGGGAATACATTTTCCACCCGAACAACACCTTCTCTACGGCATTGACGGGCTTGGTGGACTTGTATGATGATGCCCGACTGGGCTATCAGCTTTCATTGGGCGGTTCCGATGGCTTTGTGGGGTTCCCCACGGGTTATTACACGGGACAGGCCAGGGTCTATGGGAGCCTGGAACAGCGTTACTTTGCTGATTTCGAGATTGCTACCCTGGTGCCTGTATTTGTGGCCTTTGCATCTGTGGGGGAGACGGCTTGGAAGCTGGACGACATCAACCGCAAGGACTTGATTTACGTGCTGGGATTCGGGGCGCGGTTTATCCAGACCAAGTCCATCAGCAGGCTGGTGAACAAGCTGGACGTGAGCTTCCCCATGAACGGGGAACGCAAGGGGACGCCCCATTTCTCCGTCACTACGGCATATACGCTGTAGTGGGCGGGATAAAGGTTTGAGAGGATAAAGTGGCTGACGAAATAGAAGAAAAAATTCGGACGGAAGTGGAAGCGAATGTGCAGAAAACCGTGCAGCACAAGGTGCGCAAAATTAAGAATACTATCCTCCGGGTGGAAATTGTCATTGGTGTTATCGCCATGCTCTTTGGCTTGGGCTTGACCATTTTAGTTTGGGGTGAGGGCTTTTTCCCCGGCGCGTTGATGCTTATTGTGACGGGGCTTATCAACGTGTTCTTGGCGGTGAAGGAACTGCTGGACCCCACCGATGGAATTTTCCATTGGCAGCCCTTGTTCTTCATGATTGTCAGGCGTGCCATGTTCTTCTTGAACGTGGTGCTTACGGCCCTGGTGTTCGGCACCATGACCCAATTGTTGGGCTAGTGCACGCCGTCTTCGTTGACGACGGGCTTTTCGGCGTACCATGCCTGGATTTTTTCCCGGGCCGCTTCGTCAAAATTCTGTGAATCCTTGAGGATGTGGTCGGCCTGTTCCAGGGTCTGGGAAATCAGTTCCTGGTCCTCTATCCAGTCGAACCAGCGGAACACCCAGGCACCGCTCTGCTCGTTTCCTTCCAGGTTGCCCGCCCCGCGGGTTTTCAGGTCCAATTCCGCAATTTCGAATCCGTCGTCGGTGGCGGCAAAGTCCGAAAGCCTTTCCATGCTGGTGTCGGCGGCGTCGCCTTCGGGCTGCATCAAGAAGCACCAGGCTTCTTGATTGCCGCGGCCAACGCGGCCTCGCAGCTGGTGCAGCTGCGACAGCCCGAATCTGTCGGGTTGGTCGATGACCATCAAGTTTGCGGCGGGCACGTTCACGCCCACCTCGATGACGGTAGTGGCCACAAGGATTTGCACGGTGCCCGCCGCGAACTGCGCGATGACGGCATCTCGTTCATCTTCGTCCATCTGGCCGTGGACTCCTGCCACCTTTAGCGTCGCAGCCCCCGGAGCAGTCCCTGGCGTTGCGAAGTTGCCTGCGATAAAGTTTTGCAGTTCCGCCACGATCTCGTCTACGCTCCGTGCGCCCCCTTCGTCGCCGGCTTCCACGCGGCTTGCAATCCAGTAGCACAGGTTTCCCTTCAGGGCCTCCTTGCAAATGAACCGCTTCATGTCATCGCGCTTGCCCGCCGTCACAAGCCTGGTCTTTACGGGCTTTCTTCCGGCAGGTTTTTCCTTGATAGAAATGCACTTCAAGTCGCCGTAGAACGTCATGGCCAGGCTTCTCGGGATGGGAGTGGCGCTCATGACCAGCATGTCGGGGTAGTCGCCCTTGGAGAGCAAAGCTTCCCGCTGGCCCACGCCAAAGCGGTGCTGCTCGTCGATAATGACGAATCCCAGCTTGGAGTAGGTGACGTCCTTGCTGTACAGGGCGTGGGTCCCGATGACCGCGTTGCAAAGGCCCATCTGGAGTTCGCCTAGAATCTGCTTGCGTTCTGCGGCGCCGGTGGCCCCTACCAAGAGCTGCAGCCGCAGGCCTGCCGCTTCGAAGAACGGCTTCAAAGTCTTGTAGTGCTGCCTTGCCAAAATGTCGGTGGGTACCATCAGGGCGCACTGTTCCCCGGCCCCGCATACCGCCATCATGGCGAGCATGGCCACCACGGTCTTGCCGCAGCCCACGTCTCCCTGCAGCAGGGCGTGGAACTGTTTTTTGCCGTTGAGTCCGTCGATGATGGTGTTCAGGGCGCTCTCTTGCCCGCCAGTCAGCTGGAAGGGGAGGGCGGCACGGATTTTCATGACGGTGCCCAGGTCGATTTGCCTCTCGTGTCCGCGGAGCCTCTGGTTTTCCCGCCGCTTGACCATGCGAAGGCAGAAGGGCAGCAGTTCCAGAATCTTCATTTCCCGCTTGGCCTTGAATATGGCGGGGAATTCCTTTGGCAGGTGCAACGTGCGCAGGTTTTCCATGACGGGGGCGAAGTGCAGGTATTCCGTCAGTTCCCTGGGGCAAATGCCGGACAGCGTCAGGCCAGGGAACTTGAACAGGGTCTTGTACAGCCCCCGGAAAAATTTCTGCTCCATGCGGGCTTCCCTGCAAGGCTCGCTAATGGAATAGACCGGCAATATGCAGCCGTTGAATTCCTGGTCGTCGTCGAAGGGCTGCATGTCGGGGTGGCTCATCTGGAGTCCGCGGTAGCTGCCCACAGGGCCTGACACCAGCCACCTGCTCCCGTTCTGGATGCGGCGGGCCCAGTAGCTTGTACCCTGGAAGAACAGCAGGCTTATTTCTCCGGTGCCGTCGCTTAAGGTGGCCACGAACCGGTTCCTGCGGCCACGTACGATTCCAGCACGGCTGATGGTGCCTATGACAACGGCACGCTCACCGTCCTTGCAGTCTGCAATGCGGCTAACCTTGGTCTGGTCCAGGTAGTTCCGGGGAACGTTGTACAGCAGGTCGGCAATGCTCTTGAACCCGGCCTTTTGCAAAGCCTGGACCCGCTTGGGCCCCAGTCCCGGTAACTGAGAAAGTTCCATCGTTATTTCGGCAGGCTTTCGCCTTTTTCGGTGCGTTCGGCGGCTTTCTGCCTTGCGGTTTTCCCGACCAGGTTCATCTTGCTCCAGGTGAACAGCTTTACAGGCTTGCCGTTTTCGTCGTACATCTTGATTCCCTTGGTGTCGATGGCGGCCACCAGGGCGTTAAACTTGTCGATAATGGCGACCAGCTGATCTATGGCTTGCTTGGTTGAAAGCAGATCCTTCATGGTGGGGGAGGTTTCCATTTCGGTGATGATCTGGCTGGCCTTCTCCGTTCCCTGGTTCAGTGCGTAAATAATCTCGTTTGCCCTTTGGATTTTCTCGTTGGTGACGGCAGTGACGACCTTCACTGCGGAATCGGCCTGCCCGGTCAGGTTGATCAGGTATTCAGATGCAACGTTGGTCTGGTCGAACAGCTCGTTCAGTTTCGGGGTAAGGGCGTTCAGCGTGTTTTCCGAGTTGGTTATGATTCCTTCCAGGGTGCCCATGACCTTTTCGTAAATCTTCTGCGCCGAGGGGTGACGCTTGTCCCCCTTGGTGATGGTCCTTATCATGACGCGGACGCTGGCCAGCTGCTGGTTCACGTTTTCCATGAGCCTAAGGGCTTCGGCGATGCCTGGCTCGAAATGGCCCTGGTGGACATGGTTGGGGGGCAGAACCTTTCCGGTTTTGGACAGGGTGATCTCTAGGCGGCGCTGCCCCATAAGGGCGTAGTTCACGTTGTTGAACTGGGTGCCTTCCCGAATGGCAATGGGTTCATCGAAGTTGATGACGATTCTTGCGCGGTCTCCAAGCCACCTGACCTGGGAGATGGTTCCCACCCTGTAGCCCCGGACTACTACCACGTCTTCGGTTTGCAGGGAACCCAGCTCGTCAAAGTCCACGATTGCCCAGTGGCTTTCCTTGTGGTGCGCCCTGAACATGCCAAGGGCTATAAAGGCGATGATGCCAAGAATGGCAAGCATGGAGATGTAGCCTATGGCCCTGTCGGAAAGATGCATGTTTTGAATATAGAAAACAACAAAAAACTTGACTTTGGGGCATTTTGGAAATATATTGGATTGCGGAGGTTCTTGTAATGAGAAAATGTTTTGGTGTTGCCTTGGTGGCATTGCTTGCTCCTGTTTTTGCACATGCCGAAGAATCTACGGATGTCTTTGGCTTTCAGAAATTCTACCAGACTGAGGAGGGAACCTATTCCTGGGATTCCAGGCACTGGGCCAACGGGAATGCGCGTTCCCTTGCCAACTGGGCGAGTGATACCCAGGATCCTACCCAATGGACCGACAACCGCAGTTCCGACGCAGGCGGCTTTTATGTGGATGGCCAGGGCACTATGCAGATGCTGGGCAGCGGACCCCGTTTCCATATCAATGGCCAGCAGGATGGGGCACCTAACAAGCAGAAATTTAAGAACGTAGAATACACGGGCTACTTTAAACGGGATGCTCTTGGTGGCCAGGATTATGGCGGCATGGTGGTAGGTGTCCGCAGCGGAGCCCTGGGGCATGGTTCTAGCGGTGGAAACAACTGTGATGCCCACACTTACTATGCCAGATTCAGAAACGACGGCAAGTGGGACTTTGAGAAGGAATGGAAACACCCGGGGAGCTACTACAGGAGTGGCTCCGGCGTGGGGCGTCAGGATCCCTTGTGGGGTGGGAACGTTTTGCCTGTGGATAAGTGGATTGGCATGAAGTATATCGTCTACAACAAGGATGACGCTACGGTTCACCTGGAAGTGTACATCGATTCTACCAGCGGTGCGACGCCGCCGGGAAAGTGGGAGTTGGTGGGTTCCGCCGATGATTCCGGCACGGACTGGTCCGGTGCCAGTTACGGAGCTGCAACTATTGACGGGTGCAGCTACACCGATGCCAAGGCGGCCATATTACAGGCGGGGGATGCTATCGTTATGCGTAGCGATAACGACCACCCCTACTACAAGTTCGTGACAGTCCGCGAGATAAATCCTGCAGCACCGTTTGGAGAGGACGTTCCTCCCGGAAGCAGCGGCTCGTCGGTGAATCCTGGCCCGGGCAGTTCTAGCGGTTCTGGCGGCTCTGGCGAAAGTACGACCGCTATCAAGAGGACCTACAGGCCCTCCTTGGAAAACGTGCCCATCCGGCATTTTGACCTGCTGGGCCGCCCGGCAGAGAAAGACGTTCCGCAGCGGATTTATAGAAAGTAGCAAGCCGCCTCTTTTTTACTATATTTGTCCTGTCTAAATTTTTCCTAAAAGGACAAAAAAATGGCTAAGAAAGAATCCAAGAAAAAAGTGGTCCTCGCCTATAGCGGTGGACTCGATACGAGTATCATCATCCCCTGGCTCAAGGAAAACTACGACTGCGAAGTGATCGCTTTCGCCGCCGACCTCGGTCAGAACGACTTCCCGGACGCTAAGGCCCTCGAAGACAAGGCCCTCAAGACTGGCGCCAGCAAGTGCTACGTTCTCGACCTCAAGAAGGAATTCCTCGAAGACTACGTTTGGCCCACCGTCCGCGCTGGTGCCAAGTACGAAAGCACTTACCTTCTGGGAACCTCTTTCGCCCGTCCGCTCATCGCCAAGTACCAGGTGAAGATTGCCGAAAAGGAAGGCGCTTACGCTGTGGCTCACGGTGCTACCGGTAAGGGTAACGACCAGGTCCGTTTCGAACTGACCTACGCTGCCTTGAACCCGAAGCTCCAGATCATCGCTCCTTGGAAGGATCCGAAGTGGCACTTCCACAGCCGCGAAGACGCTATTGACTACGCTGCCGCCCACAAGATTCCGCTCAACGGCATCAGCAAGAAGAAGATTTACTCCGAAGACGGTAACCTGTGGCACCTCTCTCACGAAGGTGGCGTTCTGGAATTCCCGGAACAGGAACACAAGTACGAATTCCTCAAGCACACTGCTACGTACGAAAAGGCCCCGAACAAGGCCGACCACGTGACCATCGGTTTCGAAAAGGGCAACCCGGTTTCCATCAACGGCAAGAAGATGGGCGCTGTGGAACTTCTCGAATTCCTGAACAAGATTGGCGGCAAGAATGCTTGCGGTCTGTTGGACATCGTCGAAAACCGCCTCGTGGGCCTGAAGAGCCGCGGCGTGTACGAAACTCCGGGTGGCACGCTCCTGTACAAGGCTCACGAATGCCTGCAGCAGCT
>CACXIR010000087.1:0-772 GCA_902767785.1 Fibrobacter succinogenes
TTTCTCTTTACTTTCTTTATCGTATATACTATAATGCCGATAAGGAGGTGCATAAAACATGGCCATGAAAGCCCTGAATTTCAAAATGGAAGAATCGGAGATTCTTGCCATGAAGGAAGTAGCCAGCATTTTTAATATGTCTGTGACAGATTTGGTTCGGAATAGCGTCCGGAAATATATCGACGAACTGAAAAAAGATCCCTTTTACAGACTGATGGCAAATGTCCGGGCCGCAGAAGAAGCAGAAGCCGCTGAAATCCTGTCTGCCGTTGATAACCTGTCGGATAATGATCTGACGATTTCCTCCTCCACATTTTTCTGTGCCAAAGGGACCTGACCCCATTGGCACAGCCAGATGCCCCACTGGTGCCCGGAGGACGCGAAATACTGCGAAACCTGCGGCGCCCCGACCCTGTACAAGGAACTGCTGGGGATGCAGAATATATAATTTCTATGCAATCGTCAACAAATTTAAAATCAGAAATTCATGGCACAATTGACAGATCTAATGTGAAAAAAGAAATTTGTGAAATAATGGAAGGGGGAATAGAAGCCTTCAGAATTCGGGCTCAAAGGTACGAACACAATTAAATAGACGAGGATCCTTGCGACATTTTAGATTGATGTACTATCAAGCAAAAATAAACCATGTATCAAAGATGTTTACCCCATCACTTCAGCTCAGCCCCGTATCAGCTACCCTAAAATTTTTCCAGCCCAAAGCCTGCTTAAGAACTGGGTTGCGGGCCACATCTCGATTCCGTTCAATTTT
>CACXIR010000087.1:795-16242 GCA_902767785.1 Fibrobacter succinogenes
ACTTCAGCTCAGCCCCGTATCAGCTACCCTAAAATTTTTCCAGCCCAAAGCCTGCTTAAGAACTGGGTTGCGGGCCACATCTCGATTCCGTTCAATTTTCGCGGAGTGTCTTCCATCGAAATAAGGATAAGCTTTGCTTCGGGGTATTCTTCGCCGAAGGCTTTCAAGCCTTTTGTGTCGTGCGATTCCACATTTTTCGAAGACTTTATCTCGATTGCCATTTCGGCATCGCCAACGACGGCGTCTACTTCGTAGCGGTTGTCCAACGTGTGCCAGTAGCTGAGGGATTCATTCTCCCCCCTGCGATACGAAAGATAGGCACGCAGTTCCTGGATTATCAAGTGTTCCAGGGCATGCCCGTAGACATCGGTTCCCTGCACTAACGGGACCCTGTGTAGCAAGTGGTTCGGAATCGCCACGTCGAAAAAATAGAACTTGGGCGATTGTTGTACACGACGCTTGACCTCTTTCACATAGGCGGGCAGGCAGAACCCCAGCAGGGTCTCTTCCAAAATTGAGAAATATTCCTTCACCGTTTTGGCGGATACTCCGCAATCGCGTGCGATATTAGCATAGTTGACAATTTCGGCATTGCTGAGTGCAGCCACCTGCAAAAAGCGGGTGAACGCGTCCAGTCTGCGCACTACGGACTCCTCAACAACTTCTTGCTGCAGGTAATCGCCTATGTAAGACTGGACTCGTTTTTCTGCATTGCTGACAAGATAGTGCCTTGGCAGCATTCCGTTGTTCAAGGCGTGATCTATATCAAAATCGGGAATCTCGGCACTGACTAGCGGGAACAGGGTTTTTCGCAAGGCTCGTCCGCCAAGCAGGTTCGCTCCGCTTCTGCGCAACTTGCGCGCGCTGGAGCCGCTCAAAATAAACTTGAGGCCCTTGTTTTCGATTAGCCAGTGGACTTCGTCGAGAAGGGCGGGAACTTTCTGGACTTCGTCGATAATGACCAGCTGCCCGTCATCGAGCATTTCGCATTCTTCCCTCAAGCGTGCCGGTCGCAGCTTGAAAGCCAGTTGCACGTCGGTTTTGAGCAGGTCGTAAAACCGCGCCTGCGGGAACAGCGCCCTTAGCAGGGTGCTTTTCCCTGTCTGGCGGCTACCCCAAAGGAAAAGGCTATCTTCACCTATTTCCGGTATTTTCAGGATTCGTTCTAGCATCGTAAGTCCTTTTTGCTTAAAATAACAAAATTTCAGCAAAAAAGCAATAGAAAAAGCAAGAAAAACAGGAGTGCTACTTCCGAAATTCAGCGAAAAACAGGAATTGCAGGTCTGATTTTCTTTTTTTTGTACCACAGCCCCATTTTAACTATATTAACCATCGTAAACTTCAAACCTGAAAACAGGAGAAAACCATGTCTAAAATCCTGACCATTTGCCTTTGCGCATGCCTTATGGTTCTTGTTGGCTGCGGCGGCAAGAAAGTTACCCGCATCGACGAAAACTCCGTAACCGACCTCTCTGGCGCCTGGAACGACACAGACTCCCGCCTGGTGGCCGACGAGATGATTACCGACTGCCTGAACCGCCCCTGGTACCAGAACATGATCCAGCAGAAGAACGGCATTGTGCCCACCGTGGTCATTGGCAAGATCCGCAACAAGAGTCACGAACACATCAACGTGGAAACCTTCGTGAAGGACATGGAACGCGCCCTTATCAATTCTGGCAAGGCCGACTTCGTGGCCAACGCCGAGGAACGCGCCGAACTGCGTAACGAGCTTGCCAGCCAGGCAGGCAACGCCACCGAAGAGACCCGCAAGGACGCCGGCCAGGAAATCGGCGCCGACCTGATGCTCACCGGAACGCTGAACTCCATCATAGACCAGGAAGGTGGCGAACAGGTCATCTACTACCAGGTGGACTTGGAACTCACCGACATCCAGAGCCACAAGAAGGTATGGGTGGGCGACAAGAAGATCAAGAAGTTCGTGTCCAAAGACAGCGTGAAGATGTAGTCTAACGACGCCGGCGCGACTCGTAGCCCCTAGGCACAAAGCGCCGGTTCCACACTTATGAAAAAGTTCCTTCTACTTCTCGCAGCGATTCTCCTGACGTCGTGCGCCAACAAGTCCATGACGCGTTACGAGACGCTGTCCCCGACCCTGGAAAAGAAAGGCTTCGAAGCCACCATCGCCGAGGTGAAAAAGCAGAAGGACGACCTTTACGGTTCCAATAGCGAGTTCTTGTACTACTACGACTTGGGCGTGCTGCACCACTACAACAGGAACTTCGACGAAAGCATCAAGAACCTGGCCCAGGCCGAAAAGGTTTACGAAGACCTTTACACCAAGTCTGTGACCAACGAGGCGGCAGCCGTTTTAACCAACGACAACACGCGGCCCTACCGTGCAAGGCCCTTTGAGCTTTTGACCCTGTACCAGTTCCAGATTTTGAACTACTTGGCAAAAATGGACATTGACGGTGCGTTGGTAGAAGTCAAGCGTTCCCAGATTGCCATGAACGCCCTGTACCAAAAAGACAAGGACAAGGTGAACGACAACGGGTTCCTTCGCTACTTGCAGGCGCTAGTCTACGAGCTGGACGGCGACGAAGACGAGGCAGCCATTGCCTACATCAAGGCCATCAAGGCCTATGACGAAGGCAAGATGGGGCTCCCCAAGGAAGTGTTCGAGTTCGCTACCGAAAGCCTGCGCCGCATGGAACGGGAAGACGATATTCGCGCCCTGAAAAAGCCCGAGCTTGCAAGCACCCCCAAGGCCACCGCGGTACACGACATGGGCCAGGAAATCATAGTCATAGGCTATGCGGGACACAGCCCCATTCTTGGCGAAATGTACCTGTCGGGAACCTTCGTGAGCGCCGGCGCCATGAACCTCTATTACAAGGATGGCGAGACGGGCAACCGGGTTTCCTTTACGCTGGTGGCTCCCCCCGTACCTGGCGCCGGCAGCGGCACCTTCCACATCGGGTTTGCCTTGCCCGAGGTCCGCAAGCACCACAGCAGGGTGGACCATTTTGAAGTTTCCCTGGACAACAAGCCGCGGGTCAGACCCGAGAAGGTCATGGCGGTAGACCAGGAGCTGCGGCAGAACATGGACGACGAACGCAACACCGTCATCACCCGCACCGCGGTCCGCGTCATTTTGCGCACCATTGCCGCGCAGAAGGCCAAGTCCGCCACCAACACCGGCAACGGCATTCTCGACCTGCTCAAGAACATCTTCATAGACGTGGGCCAGAGCCAGCTAGAACAGGCCGACCTGCGCGTGGGGCTGTTCTTGCCGGGGTCCTTCAACATGACCCGCCTGCCCGTAGAACCGGGCAGCCACAGCGTGTCCGTTGCCGCCATGGGCGGTTCCGGCGGCACCGTGGGCGTATACAGCTTCGACAAGATCGCGGTCCGCAAGGGCCAGAAGGTGATACTCATTGTGCCAGCCATCAAGTAGGCGGCATGCAACCTGTGCAAAAACGGGCCTGAAAATCCCACATTTTCTTTGCCTCGGCATTACCGGTTCCGTTAAAATTTATATAGTTTCTTTGTAAAGTTTCACAGAGGTCACACTATGAATTTTAAAGTCGTACTTGCAGCGGCAGCACTGCTTGCCACCCAGTCCTTTGCTATCATCGGTATCGGCGGCCACTACGCCCCCGGATTCGGCACCAAGATGAAGGCTGCCGACAAGGTAGAAGTCACCCCGGGCATCGATTTTAGCCACGAGGGTTTCAGCGGCACCATGCAGGGATTCGGTTTCAAGTTGTGGATCGACCTGCTGCCCATCTTTGACATCGAGGCCACCTACAACATCCAGTTCGGCTCTTACGACGCGAGCCTCTACGTCAACGACCCCACCGGATCCGGGAAAGTTACTGAAATCCCCATAAAGATTGAACTGGCAGGAACCCCGTTTGGCGTGGCCAACCCCAAGTTCGTGGCCATGAACGGCGACCTGTCCCTGACCTACCCCATCACCTTTATCCCTGTAATCAGGCCCTATATCGGTGGCGGTGTCACCTACTACCTGAACAGTTTCGTTCTGAACCACAGCTTTGTCAGCGGCATTATCGACGACCCGGCCATCGTAGACATGATTAACGCCGTCGCCAGCAAAGATCCCGCCGCCATCCAGCAGCAGGCAGAAGCCCTTGAAAACCTGGGCCAGACTCTGAAGCAGAAGGTTCAAGACAAGGCTGCCGACGAGGGCTTGAACACCAGCATCGGCGGTCACGTGCTTGTCGGCCTCCGCGCAAAACTCCCTGTTATCCCAATCGCCGCCTACTGCAACTTCAAGTATTACTTTGGCGGGGACTACCCCAAGGAAGTCGATTCCGGCAACATGACCCTGGAAGTGGGTGGCGGATTCGCCCTCTAAGAACCTCTTTCTATAGTGTTTGAATAAAAAGGAAAAAAAATGAGTCAGAACTCGAGCAGCACAAGCATCCTCATTATCGAAGACGAAATTGCCATTGCCGAAGGTCTCGTGGATTTATGCGAACTGAACGGCTATAACGTGAAGCACTGTGCCGACGGCGAATCGGGGCTTGCCGAAGCCCTGACCGGGAAGTACGGTCTTATCCTTTTGGACCTGATGCTCCCCGGCATAGACGGCTTTACCGTATGCGACAAGATTCGTGAAACTGACAGGAGCATTCCTATCATCATCCTGTCTGCCAAGAATTCCGACGACGACATTATCAACGGACTCAAGTTCGGAGCCGACGACTACATTCCCAAGCCCTTCTCCGTTCCCATGCTGCTGGCCCGTATCGAGGCAGTGCTGCGCCGCAGCCGCCAGAGTGCCGAGAACGAAGGCAAGCTGATCGCCGGCAACCTGAAGGTGGACTTCCGCGAATACCGTGGAACCCGCGGCACCAAGGAACTGGCATTCACCCGTAAGGAAATCGAAATCCTGGAATTCCTGTGGAGCCGTCGCGACACGGCGGTACCCCGTGCAGAGCTGCTGCGCAAGGTCTGGGGCTACGAGAATGCTGAATCCGTGGACACCCGCACCGTGGATATCCACATCACCAAGCTCCGCAAAAAAATCGAGGACGACCCCTCTCATCCGAAGCTGTTGGTGACTTTCCGTGGTGAAGGCTACCAGCTGTGCTCCAATCCTGAATGCACAAAGTCCACGTAATCTTTGCATCGATTTTCGTTGTCATTACCATACCGCTGGTAGTACTCCTCTACCAGGCGTATGGGCAGTTGCAGTTGGGTACCAACTCCCTGTACACGGGCCATGCCATGTTCGTGGCCAACACCTTGAACCAACGCCTGCTGCGGGACCTTGCAGTAGAAGACAAGCGCTCCTACTCGGACTACGGCTTTATACGCACCATCCAGGTTATAGGCGGCGAAGAAAATACGCTGTCAGAACTGGTGGACTACCCCATTACCAGCCAGTACGCGGGGTTGGTGGGGCATTTCCAGCTTACGCCGGACAACACGCTGCGTACGCCGTTTCTGCCGGAGGGCAGGTTCGGCGAAATCCTGCTGGAACAGATTCCCGAAACGGAACGCAACCGCCGCGAAGAGGTCCGCAATAGGATCAAGGATATCCTTGCAGACATGGGTATCGAGAACCACGGCATAGAGACCCTGGCACAGCCCAGAGATTCCGTGGAAAAGGTGATCGACTACATCTACAAGCAGCAGGACCCCAAATTAAGCAAAGACAAGAACAGGAAAGAAGAACTCAGGCCTCACCGTTTCGAGACCACCTCCGAAATGGAGAACCTGGCCTTCAATGCGGAATCCCAGAGCATGGACAGTACCGCGCTAGCAGGCATCAACCACAATATGGAAGTGGAAATCGAACCCTTCATGACCAAGTTCAACGACAGGTACATTGTGTTCTACCGCAATGTCACCCGCGGCAACGAGCTTTACATCCAGGGCTACGTGGTGGAACTCAGGACCTACCTCAACAACCTGGTCAAGAACGAAACGCAGTTCTACCCGTTGGAACAGGACCTGGTGCTAGAATTCGTCTCTGGCGGAAAGACCATGCTGGCATTCGGCTCGTCCGACGGCGCCACAAAGATTTTCTCTACCAAGCTGGTCCCGCCGCTGAACAAGATTTCCCTAGTCATGCACATGAAAAAACGGGACGACTCCAGAGGCGGCTCCTTCTTGATTTTCTTGGGCCTGGTAGTTCTGGTCATTCTTGGGGGCGGCCTTGTGGCTATCTACCGCCTGACGCAGAGCGAACTTACCTTGGCCAAAAAGCGCCAGGACTTTATCTCTGCGGTGAGTCACGAACTCAAGACCCCCCTTACTTCCATACGCATGTACGCCGAACTGCTGCAGAATTCCTGGGTGGCCAACGAAGAGAAGAAGCAGAAATATTACGGGCAGATTGCAAGCGAGGCAGATCGCCTTACCCGACTAATACAGAACGTGCTTAACTTGTCTAAACTGGATGGGGACCGCTGGAACGTACAGCTGGCCAAGGGCAAGCCCAAGGCAGTGCTGGACGACTTCGTAGCTACTTACAGCAAGAACGTGGAAAAGCATGGATTCGAGCTTACCGTGTCGTCTGACACCGACGTGAACGACATTACCCTGATGATGGACCGGGATGCCATTATGCAGATCCTGATGAACCTGGTGGACAATTCCCTCAAGTTCTCCAAGGAAGCCGACTACAAGATGATTGTCATAGAGCTCCGCATCAAGGACACGGACGTCTACCTTGCCGTGCGGGACTACGGCCCCGGCATTCCTCAGTCCGAAATGAAAAAGGTGTTCCAGGAATTCTACCGCGTGGGTAACGAAATGACCCGCAAAACAAGCGGCACGGGCATTGGCCTTTCCATGGTGAAAAAACTCTGCACCCTCACCAACATGAAAATCGAAATGGAAAACGCGAACCCTGGCCTGCGTACCAAAATCCATTTCCCGCCGCTAGATATTTAGTGTGAGACGTGGAATTATTCCTTAAACGTCATCCTCGCGAATGCGAGGATCCATACATTCCATACCAGAAAATGTAAAACGTACGGAATTCCCTTTTGGAGAATGATATTCAGACTTCCGAATCCTGAATTATAGGAACTTCCGAATCCTGAATTATATATTTTTATTGCTATGACTCAAGAAGACATTTTGCAGCACCCCGAAGATTACGACCTGTCCATCGAAACCGTGGGAACGGGAACCCTGAAGTCCCCCATGAAGGGAGTGACCTTCGTTTCGGACCAAGACCGTATCAGCCTTACTACGGACATCAACCGCATCAAGGATTTTTGCGCCAACGGCAAGGAGATTCCTTCGCTAGAGGCGGCAGGCCCTCGGGAAACCATTTTCCACGACCCCGCTTGGACTCGTGCAGGCATCGTCACCTGCGGCGGTCTTTGCCCCGGCCTCAACAACGTCATCAAGGGCCTGGTACAAGTGCTGTGGTTCGACTACGGCGTGCGCAACATCTTTGGCATACCTTACGGCTACCGCGGGCTGAACCCCGCCTACGGCTATTCGCCCATAATGCTGAACCCCGACGTGGTGGACGCAATCCAGGACGATGGCGGAACCATTCTTGGCAGCTCCCGCGGAATGCAGGACCCTGCCGTGATGGTAGACACCTTGATGCGCCTGAACATAAACGTGCTGTTCTGCATTGGCGGTGACGGCACCCTCCGCGGGGCGCATGCCATTGCCGAAGAAGTCAAGAAGCGCCGTCAGCCCATCTCGGTCATCGGGATTCCCAAGACCATCGATAACGACCTGAACCTTATCGATCGCACCTTCGGCTTCGAGACTGCAGTATTGAGTGCCACCGACGTGATTACCAGCGCCCACAACGAAGCCAACGGAGCCTTTAACGGCCTTGGCCTGGTAAAGCTCATGGGGCGCGATTCCGGATTCATTGCCGCCTATGCAGCCCTTGCCACCACGGTGGTGAACATTTGCCTTATTCCCGAAGTTCCCTTTGAACTTGAAGGCGAAGGGGGACTCTTCAAGGCGCTGGAAAGCCGCTACTCCAGCGGCAAGACCCATGCTGTTATCGCAGTCGCCGAAGGCGCTGGGCAGGAACTCTTCAAGAACTTGCCCGAACGTAAAGACGCCAGCGGAAACATTCTGAAAAACGACATTGGCGAATTTTTGACCCGAGAAATCAAGAACCACTTTGACAAAGTGGGCATGGAAATCAACATCAAGTATTTTGACCCCAGTTACATGGTCCGCAGCATCCCGGCCAAGGGAACCGACGCCATCTTCTGCTTCCAACTGGCAGAAAGCGCAGTGCATGCAGGCATGGCAGGCAAGACCGACATGGTGGTGGGCAGCATGAACGAGCAGTTCAGTCACGTACCTATAGAGTACGCCGTGAACGAACGCAAGAAAATCAACCCCAATGGAACGCTCTGGCACGCTGTGCTTGGAGCCACACGCCAGCAGGACTACTTCTCTGGCAAGGGCAAGGGAAGGAAATAAGGAAGTGTGGAGTGTGAAAAGACTAATTTCACATTACACATCACACATTACTCATTGTTAGTATGGTGATTAGGTTCTTCACAATCATCCTCCTCTTCGCTGCTGTTTGCTGTTTTGCAAACAAGGATCTTGCTTTTGCGGATTCTTGCTACAAGGCCCGCGCCCTGCGGGCCAACGGAGACAAGGCCGACAAAAAGAACGCCGACGCCATGATTGCCGCCTACAAGCGGGCACAAAAAGATTCCTCCGTGGCAGAAAAAGCTACCGAAGGCTATGTCAAAAGCCTCTACTTTTCTTTCCGCTTTGTGCCCTTTGAAAAGAGCAAGCGGAAGGTAAAACTGGACACCCTAAAAACCATCAGCGAAAACGCCTACAACCGTTACCCCAAAAACAAAGAAATCGCCCATATCTATGCAGCCTCCGTCTCTATGTGGGGGGCGGAAAAGAACCCGCTGGCCGCAGTGAAAGACGGCGTAGCCGCCAAGGTAAGGGACGTAGCAACCGCCACCAAGAACTACCAGGTGCTTGGTCGGGCACATCAATTGCTGCCTTACATTCCCATTATACTTTCTTGGCCCGACAAGGAACTGGCGGAAAAGTACCTGATAATGGCGATGCAGCAGGACCCCGCCGACATCTACAACTACTTCTTTATGGCGGAACTCCGCTTTGACCAAAAGAAGTATGACGAGGCCCAAAAAATTATTGACAAGGGTCTTGCACGGGGCGTGCGTACCGACTACTTCTTGGAAGACCGCCGCGGACGCTGGCACCTGAAGGAACTTCAGAAAAAACTGAACGCCAAATTAGGGAAGAAATAAACAAGAAAAAGCACCGCAATCGCGGTGCTTTTAAGTTTCGGGTCTGGATCCTTCCCCTATCGCCTTCGGCTCCAGGGTCAGGATGACACTCTACACACCCGCCTGCACTGCAGTCAGCGCGATGGTGTAAACGATGTCTTCCACGAGGGCGCCGCGGCTCAGGTCGTTCACCGGCTTTGCAAGACCCTGGAGCATGGGGCCGATGGCGATGGTGCCATGGGCGCTGCGCTGCACAGCCTTATAACCGATGTTACCGGCGGAGAGGCTGGGGAACACGAACACGGTAGCCTTGCCGGCCACGGTGCTACCCGGAGCCTTCAGGGAACCGACGCTAGGCACGGTGGCCGCGTCGTACTGGAGTGGACCATCTACGAGCATCTCGGGACGAGCTTCCTTCACCAGCTTGGTGGCCTCGCGGACCAAGTCTGCATCGGGGCCCTTGCCGCTGTTCATGGTGCTGTAGCTGAGCATGGCGACACGGCTAGGCAGGCCGAAGGCCTTAGCGGTGTCGTCGCACTGCATGGCGATTCCAGCCAGTTCTTCGGCGGTGGGGTTCAGGTTGATAGCGCAGTCGCCGTAGATGTAAGTCTTGCCGGGCATGCACATAAAGAACACAGAGCTTACGGACTTGACGCCGGGGGCGCACTTGATGACCTGCAGGGCCGGGCGCAAGGTGTCTGCGGTAGAATGAATGGCGCCAGACACAAGACCATCCACTTCGCCCATCTGCAAGGGCGGCGCGGGCCTGGTCTTCGGTCATGCCCTTAGACTTGCGGAGTTCCACCAGGGTCGGCACATACTTTTCAGCCATCTCTGCAGTCGGTTCGATAATCTCGATATCGGCGGGGAGTTCTACGCCCTGTTCCTTGGCCACCTTGAAAATCTCATCCTTCTTGCCGACGAGAACGGGGACGGCGATCTTGCGGTCGATCACCAGCTTTGCAGCCTGCACAGTGCGGGGTTCGGAACCTTCGGGCAGAACAATGCGCTTCTTGGCCTTAGAGGCCTTCAGCAAAAGCCCGGCGCGGAACATAGCCTGGCTGGTTTTGCGTTCAGCAGGTTCTGCAGCCAGTTCCTTGGCCAAGCACTTCCCGCATGCCAGCAGGCGGTTCGGGCAGAACAGGTCGGCATCTTCGCCGTCAGAGAAAATCTTAGCATCCAGAGCCGTAGCAAGGTCATCGTTGAACTTGTGGGCAATGGCATCGGCCATGCCGGCAGCGCCTTCCACCACCACGGTATCCACTGCGGCAAAATCCTTCTGCAAGAAATCGGCGGCAATCTTTTCCATCAGCACGGCAGAACGATGGGCCTTCAGCTCAGCGGCAGCCTCGCCACCGTTCACGCAGGGCTTGTAGACGGCAGACTTGAGACCGGCGGCGGCCACTGCGTCTACCACTTCTTTGATTTTGGCCTGCATCGCAGATTCTGCGACGGCCACAAGAATCACTCTATTCATAACAATCTCCGTTTTACGCAAAATTGTAAAGGTCCGTGA
Organism: Fibrobacter succinogenes; assembly: GCA_902767785.1. Classification (GTDB taxonomy): domain Bacteria; phylum Fibrobacterota; class Fibrobacteria; order Fibrobacterales; family Fibrobacteraceae; genus Fibrobacter; species Fibrobacter succinogenes_D. Next base: position 11,524 of record CACXIR010000087.1, read on the forward strand.
TGTCCTCGTTGTTCTTGTCGTACATCCAGAACTGGTTCACATGAGCATGTTCGTCTTCCACCAGGTCGATCTTCATGCTGTGCTTGTATTCCAGATAATGGAACATACGGGCCATGTCCTTGCAGAACACGTCCACCAGCGGGCTGCTCACCACCAAGGTCACTTCCTTCAGTTTTCCCTTCGCGCGGGCACGGGCCATCCAGCGGTCGATCATGCCCAAGGTGGATTCCAGCGTGGCGATACGTCCACCGCCGTGGCACACCGGGCAGATTTCCGTCTTCTCGGTCATCAGGTTCACGCGAACGCGCTTGCGGGTCACTTCCATCAGGCCGAACTGGCTAATGGGAGCAGGGCTGATAGGAGCCTTGTCCCTGCGAATCGCCTTGCGGAATTCCTGATACACGGCCTCGCGGTCGGCATCGGTTTCCATATCGATAAAGTCGATAATGATAAGGCCTCCCACATCGCGAAGGCGCAACTGCTTTGCAATCTCGTGGCAGGCGTCGATGTTGGTCTCGAGAATAATCTTGCTCTGGTCCTTGCCGTGGACCTTCGGACCGGTGTTCACGTCGATAGACACCAGGGCCTCGGTCTGCTCAATAACCAGATTTCCACCGCGGGGCAGCGGTACCTGGCGCTGCAGGGAGCGGGCATAGTCATTCTCAATCTTGAAATACTCGAACAGGCTCTCGTTAGAGCTCCAGAGCTTCACCTTGTCCAGCTTGTCAGGAGAGAGCACCTTCAGGTAATCGCGCAAGGCGAAATATTCGTCGCGGTTGTCGATATACACGTAGTCGGTGTTCTCGCCAAAGTACTCGCGGACTGTCTGCTCGATAGAATCCGACTCCTCGTAGATGCAAGTCTCGGCGGGCATGGTCTCGAAGTTGTACTTCGTCTGTTCCCACTTGCTTTCCAATTCGCGCATCTGCTTCTGGATTTCGAACTCGGACTCGTTCAGCCCGTTGGTACGCACGATGTAGCCCACGTCCCGGGCCTTCAGGCGGCGGACCACCTTCTGGAATTCCCGGCGCTTGGCGGGGTCACGCTCGCGCTTGGATACGCCCACGAAGTTGGTACCCGGCATGCAAACCAAGAACCGTCCGGCAAAACTCAGATGAGTCGTCAAACGGGCGCCCTTGGTGCTGATGGGTTCCTTAACCACCTGGACCATGATTTCCTGGCCTTCCTGGAGAATCTCGTCGATGGAGATTTCCTTGGAAGAACCGCCCTCGTCGCCGTCATCGCCATATTCACGGCGCAACAGCTCGTTTCTGTCCATGGCGTCGTCCTGATGGAGGAATCCCGCTTTTTCGAGGCCGATATCGATGAACGCGGCCTTCAAGGCGGGAAGCACCTTCTGGACTACACCCTTATATATATTGCCCAGAACCCGAGTAGAAGACACGCTCTCTACGACCAATTCAGCAAGCTCGCCGTCTTCCATGATGGCGATGCGCTTCTCGTAGGGTGTCTTGCTAATCAGGATTCCGCGCTTACACTTATTTGCCATAAAACTCCTAAAAGTAAAGCAAAATCGATTAGTCAAATCCCTAAAAAGCCCTCCAAAAGTATGGAGCGCTTCCGAACCCCGCAGGCCTGTTGACGGAAAGTACCGACCGTCCGCCGTGCGAAAGTCTAGGGACTTTAAATATAACAAGTGATTTTTACATATATTTCCATTTAACGCGAAAAAAGGAAGGGATTTTTATGGTTTTTAATTTCCGCGGACTGGCTTTCAAGCAGTCCCTGATGATTCTGGCCAGCATCACCGTGATCGTGGGCCTGATTTTTGGCGTCATGACCTCCAAGATGAACAACAAACTGGCACAGATGACCATCAACAACGGCGAGGAAATCAGCCAGGCCAACGTGACCTATATCGACAACCTGTTCAACTCGGGCAAGCACGTTGGCGACGATGTGGGGGCCACCCTCAGCAAGCAGGAGATGACCAAGGAGGAACTGGACGAGTTCCTGATGCAGACCCTTTCCAACGCCCGCAGCATTGTACCCCAGATTGTGGCCATAGTGGTAGCCTTTGAACCCGGAATGGGACCCGAAACCCCCAAGGGCGAATTTATGCGACTGGCACGGTTTGTTGACAACGAGACCAAACTGATTTCCGGTGCAAACTACCAAGACAAGGAATGGTACTACAGCACCAAAAACGGCCATTCCAGCCGCTGGCAGGAACCCTTTGTGGGAGAGTTCGTACCCGAACCCATTGCCGTCTACACGGTTCCCATTTTCCGCAAGGACAAGAACAACGAAGACGTGCTTGTAGGCGTCCTCGCAGTAGACATGTCCATCGAATTCCTAAAGAAGACCATATCGGACATCCACGTTCCCAACTCCGGGTACGCCATGGTATTTTCGTCGAAGAACTTCCCCGTGGCCTACCCCAAGACCATTGCAGAGGGTAAAAAGGATTCCGAAATCGTCGTCAAGGAAATCACCAAAATCAATCAGTCGGACTTCGACAAGGCAGGCAAGGGCCGCAACGGGCTGTTCATGGGTACGGTGGCCGGCGGCGAGGAATCCGCCATCTACTTCACCACCATGGAATCCAACGGCTGGACATTCATGATAGTGTGGCCCGCAGGAAAATTCATGGAAGAGCGTCAATCCATGATTAAACTTTTCGTGGCGATGGCACTAGGCGGCTATGCCGCCATGCTCATTATCATTTTGCTGATTTCATCCCGTGTATCCAAGCCCCTCAAGGACCTTGCGGCAGCGGCAAAGGAGCTTGGCGAAGGGAATTTCGACGTGACGATTCCCGAGATAGCCGGAGGCGACGAAATATCGGAATTTGCCACCGCATTTTCCAACATGCTTATCGAACTCAAGAACCATATCGAAAAGCAAAAGGACATGAAGCGGATCGAGCGGGAACTGGACCTGGCCCGAAACATCCAGCTTGCCATGCTCCCCGGTGAAGAACGTGACGAAAATTCCGACGACGACCGTCACGAACTGGCCCCGTTCCTGCTTCCGGCCAAGGAAGTAGGCGGCGACTTCTACGACTTCTTCAAAATAGACAACAACCACCTGTGCGTAATCATTGGCGACGTGTCGGGTAAAGGCGTTCCCGCCTCGCTGTTCATGATGGTGGCACGAATCATATTGCGTACCATGGCAAAGAACCTGAAGTCCATCGTGGATGCGTTCAACAAGACAAACTACGCACTGGCCAGGCGCAACAGACTAAATATGTTCGTGACCATCTGGGGCGGCATAATCGACCTGCAGTCCGGGCACGTGGAATTCGCATCGGCAGGCCACAACCCACCCGCCGTCCGCCACAAGGACGGTTCCGTGGAATTTGTCAACAGCAAATCCGAACTGGTCATGGCCGCCATGGAAGACGTTGTGTACAAGCAGCAGTCCTTTGACCTCAAGCAGGGAGACACCCTGTTCCTTTACACCGACGGCGTAACCGAGGCCACAAATAGCAAGGAGGAACTGTTTGGCGACAACAGGCTGATCGAAGCAATTAAAAAAGGTGGCGACATTAGTACCGCCGCCACCTGCGCCCTTGTAAAACAGGAAGTAGACAATTTTGTACAAGAGGCTCCGCAGTTCGACGACATCACCATGCTTGCCGTCAAGTTCAACGGAAATGACGAACCCGTGTGGGAACGTTACGAAAAGACCATCGACGTTTCGGGCGGCAACAAGCGGGAACTCAAGTCCTTTGTCGAAAACATCCTTACGCCCATGGACGGCACAAAGAAAATGCAAAATGCCTGGGAACGCTACGAGAAAATCGTGGACGTGATTCCAGAAAACCAGGACATATTGACTGCGTTTGTGGAAGGCATCCTCGCCCCCATGGAAGGTTCCATGAAGTCGCAAATGCAAATCAATATCGCCATCGACGAAATCTACAGCAACATTGTCAAATTCTCCGGCGCCACAAAGGTGACCTTGATTGTGGAAATACGCAAGGCCACGCTCACGACAAGGCTCACCTTTGTCGACAACGGCAAGCCCTACGACCCCATCAAGCAGGCCGACCCCGACATTTCGCTACCTGCAGAAGAACGCGAAATCGGGGGACTTGGCATATTCATCGTCAAAAAGACCATGGACAGCGTCAGTTACCGCAGAAACGGCGACAACAACGAACTGGCCATAACCAAGACACTGTAGAACTTTTTAAGTTATACCTAGAGGATTGCTATGCAGATTGACATAACTCAGGAAAACGGAAAAATGACCATTGCCCTCGAAGGGCGGTTAGACACCCTGACGGCACCCCAGCTCGAAGCCGAGATTCAGGGCAAGCTGGGCAACGTCAAAGAACTCATTTTCGATTTCAGCAAAGTCCCCTACATATCCTCTGGCGGCCTGCGCATTTTGCTGACCGCCCAGAAGATCATGAACAAGCAGGGATCCATGGTCGTCAGGGGAGCCTGTGCCGAGATCAAAGAAATTTTCGACGTTACCGGTTTTTGCCACATCCTGACTGTCGAATAGTCGGCAGTCTCAATTCAAGTGTCCCGGCGGGGCGCTGACGCTGTTCTTGATGGCCGCCTGCTTGGCCTTCACAATTTTTTCCGCAATGGAGCGAACCTTTTCGGTAAGCCACAGCCAGGACTGGGAACCTTCGGTGTAGTCCGCCTCCCCGAACATCTGCACGCGGTCGTCGCGACGCAGCTTGTCGGCCTGCCGGAACGCCTTCACGTCGCCCTTGGGATAAACGGCAAAAGTGGA
>CACXIR010000088.1:0-9804 GCA_902767785.1 Fibrobacter succinogenes
GTTTTTCCATCTGGCGCGGGGCAGCAAAAACAGGAAGGGCAAGCCCCAAAATGAGCAACGACAAAGAAATCTTTTTCAACCCAAGCTTCATGTTGCAAATTTACATCGGAAAAAGGCGTTTTTAACCGTTCCAAGAAACATATTTATGGACAAATAGTCTATAAACGCCGAAATTTCGCTAAAAACGGGAATTTCGGGAAGTGCGGGCGGTCACTAGTCCGAGCGGTCACCCGTGAGCGATTCACTACCGATGATGATACGGATGGTTTTGCATCACCATCTGCACGCGGTAGAGCTGTTCCGCCATAAGCACGCGGGCATGGTCGTGGGTAAAGGTCAGCGGCGAAAGGGAAAGCAGCAAATCGGCGGTCTTTTTCAGGTTCTCGTCTATGCCGTAGGCCGACCCGATCAAAAACACCACATTTCCCGAGAAACGGTCCCGGAGGGTGTCCGAAAGTTTTACCGTATCCATCAACTTGCCTTCTTCGGAAAGGATGACCCGGCGGTATTCCGACTTGGGAAATTTCTTGTCAAAAAGTGTCGCTTCTTGAGCAAGGGCCTGCAAGCGGTCATCCACCTTGAATTCCTTCAGTTCCACCACTTCCAGAGGAAAAGCTCCCCCACGAAGCCGCTTTACGTACTTGTCCACCTCGTCTGCAATAAAAGGCGAGCCGGCCTTACCAAAAACTGCGAGAACCCATTTCATATCAAGCGAACACCTTTCTGGTCTGGATCCTTCGACTTCGTGCTACGCACTCCGCTCAGGATGACACTTTCCCAGTTATCTCCCTACGCTCAAGCGGTCAATGAGGAAACTGGGCATACCCGCCTTCTGCATGCGTTCCTGGGTAGCAAACACATCGTATTCCACGCGGATAATGCGGATGCACTTGGTCTCCGTATCCAACAAGCACCAACTGGCGCGGCAGTCCCGGTCACGAGGCTGGCCTACGCTACCCACGTTCACCAAAAGGCGTTCCGTGTTCTCGATGGTATATTCGTATTCATCCAGCACCTTGGGAATGGCCATGGGGCGGCTTGCCACAATCACCGGACTGTGGGTGTGACCGATAAAGCAATAGGTTCCCGAGAAATGGTCAAAGGCGTTCAGGGCATCTTCCAAATCCGTAATGTAGAGCCAGTCTGCGGGAGACATGGGAGATGCATGCACAAAGGTGATATCGTTTTCTTCGTGAATATACGGAAGGGAACGGATATAGGCAACAGAATCGGCGCTCATGTTCTCTTGAGTCCACTCGATGGCCTGCTTGGCATAGGGGTTGAACCCCACGCTGGATTCATACTTGATGGCCACGCTATCGTGGTTGCCTATCAGGCAGACATCCATGTTTTCCTTGGCCAGCTGCACGCACTCGTTGGCGTCAACTCCATAACCCACCAAATCACCTAAGCAAATTTTCCGTTCCACCTTGTTGTCTTCCATAGACTGCAATACAGCGCGGAAAGCGGTGGCATTGGAATGAATATCAGAGCAAATCCCGTAAAGCATGGGTGTAATGTAGTAAAAAAATTTCCGCTAATTTCTATATTTGGCGCCGTATGGATTTTATCGAAGCCAAAACGAAGGTGGGCATCGCCTACACGCTGAAGGAACTCTCCGGGCGGATCCTGGAAGAAATCCCGCCTAGCCACCCCTTCGTGTACATCCACGGCTATGACAATATCATCCCCGGTCTGGAAAACGCCCTGGAAGGCCGCAAACTGGGAGAATCATTTTCCGTTGAAATCCCTTACGATATGGGATATGGCCCCTACCGCAATGAACTGCTTATCCAAGTACCCAAGGAAGAACTCCAGGAAGTGGGAGAACTATGGCTAGGCATGGAACTGGAAATGATGCAAGACAACGACATCCGGGAATTCCAGCTCCCCGACACCGCCGACGAATTTGTGGACGGGCTGAACTTGGATGACGACGACGATGCCGACGGCATTTACGTGGTGAAAGAAATCTACAAGGATACGGTCCTGGTGGACGGGAACCACCCCTTTGCGGGCAAAGACCTGATTTTCGAAGTGCAGGTGGTGTCCATAGACGCCCCCAGCTTTACCGAGCTAGAAACCGGCTTCCCGGACCGGGACGACTATTCCGATGAAGAAAACGGATACGACGAATTTGAAGACAACCAAAACAGGAGATGGCGCTAATGGTGTCCATGGATGAACTCAAGAAAGCCGCAGGCGTACGTGCGGCAGACATGATTACGGACGGCATGACCGTAGGCCTTGGAACAGGCAGCACCGCGGCCCACATGGTGAACCGCTTGGCCGAACGCATTAGGACCGAAGGTTTGCACGTGACCGGCGTGAGTACCAGCTGGAGCACTACGCTGCAGTGCCGTAGTCTAGGAATTCCCCTCAAGGAAATGGGTGAAGTTGCCCACCTGGACATGGTCATTGACGGCGCCGACGAAATTGACGACAACCGTAACCTGATTAAGGGCCGCGGTGCAGCACACCTGCTGGAAAAAATCGTGGCCTCCATGACCGAAGAATACGTGATTATCGCAGACAGCGGCAAGAAGGTAAACAAGCTTGGCGAAAAGTTCGCCGTTCCTCTGGAAATTATCCCGGGCGCTATCGCTGTTGTTACCGAACGCGTCAAGAAATTGGGCGGCGACCTGAAGGTGCGCATGGGCGCTCCCGGCAAAGACGGTCCGGTCATTAGCGACTCTGGCAACCTGATTGCCGACGCCAAGTTCGGCATTATCGAGAATCCGGACAAGCTGGCCCGCGACCTAGAACATATCGTGGGAATCGTGGGCCACGGCCTGTTTATAGGCATGGCCACTAAGGTAATTCTGGCCGACGCAGAAAAAGGCCTGATAGAGTTCTAACAGCAATTGATGTAAAGCATAAAGCCCCCGGTCCTAGGACCGGGGGCTTTAGTCAAGCTTTTAAGCTTTGACGCAATTAGTCTTCGTCGGCAAGTTCCGGAGCCTTCTTGATCACGTTGCGACGGCCATAGCGGACCTTGGCGGGATCAAAAGTGGTTTCGGCAACTTCCACAGCGGGTTCGGCAGCGGGAGCCACGGGAGCGGCAACAGCAGCAGGAGCCTGGGCAGGGGCAGCCGGAGTTTCAACCGGAATGCGGGGAGCCAGAGGGCGACGGCCTTCAGCGGCAGGAGCGGCAGCTTCTGCGGCGGGAGCGGCGGCACGGGCTTCGGAAGAAGCGGCCTGGGCCTCGGCGTTCATTTCACGACGGTTATTATTGCGTTCGGGACGACCATCACGACGATCGCGACGATTGCCGCGGTCACGCTGTTCGTTGCGGTCACGACCCTGGCCCTGCTGGGCTTGGGCGTTCTTATCACCGCGGTTGTCTTTATTATTCTGACGATCCTTACGATCCTTGTTATTGCGGTCACGCTGTGCCATATCTTGGGCAGAGACAGAACGACGGGAACTGGGCCTCAGGTTCATGTCCGGGGTGAGCTTTTTAACAATAGGAGTGTGAAGATTGTCAAGAATCTTGTTAACCTTCGAGAGGATAACGATGCACAGAATCACTGCAATGAGTGAAAGTGCGATTGCGATGTAGTTTTCCATCTAGGCACCTCATAAGTAAGGGTTAAGCCGCGACTGCAAGCTGGAAAAGACCTGCAGAGGGGGTGATTGCAAGTTATGTGTTAGGGGCCATCTTAGTAGCGCCTCCGGGGAGACTTGACGGCCAGGTTCGCCCTGAAAAACGGGCATAGATTGCCGATAAATCGGCAAAAAGGGGCAATCACGAGGGCAAATTTATAAAAAAACAAAACATTTCTACATTTTAAACCATGAAAAAGTTTGCAAAAATTGCGTTAATTGCAATAGCCGCATTGTTTGTCATAGCAATTGCGGCCCTAAAAATCGCCCCGGGGTTCGTCAAGGACTACATCGTGGCCCATTCCGAAGAATACATTGGCCGAAAGGTCAACATCGAGAGCGTGAGCCTGAACCCCCTGACCTGGACCGTCAACGTGGACAACTTCGCTCTGCTGGAGCGGGACGGCACCACGCCCTTCGTATCCTTCGAGAAGTTCCGCATTAACCTGAACCCCACCCGACTCATCACAGGAACGGCCAGCGTAGGCGAAATCTACATGAAGGGCCTCTACGTGCACGTGGTCCAGAGCGGCGACCGTTTCAACTTCAGCGACATTCTGGACAAGGTGGCCGCCATGGATTCCAGTTCCACCGATGTCGACACCACCGCCACCGATTCTACGGCCATGATCAATGCGGCTGAAATCGCCGATGGACTCCCCGTGAGCATTTCCGTCAAGAACATCGTGTTCGAGAACGGCAACATCATCTACGAAGATGCCAAAGTGGGCTCCAAGATCCACATCAAGGACTTTGGCGTGGCCATCCCTGCCGTCTACCTGAGCAACAAGCAGACCGACGTGGGCGTAAGCCTCAAGTTTGCCTCTGGCGGCGACCTGAACGTGAAGGTCACCGTCAATGCGGCTACCAACGACTTCGACGTGAACGTGGGCCTCAAGGACTTCGCCCTAGCAGCAGGCAAGCCCTACCTGAACGACTTTGTGAACATCAAGGATTTTGACGGCAAGGTTAGCGCAGACATGGATATCCAGGGCAACCTGAACAGCATTCTATCTTCCAACGTCAAGGGTATTGTCAGCGTGGACAGCGTGGTCATCACCGAGACCAACGACAAGACTATCGGGGCAAAACATGTAGGCGTGGGCATTTCCGAGGCAAATCTGGACAAGTTCAAGTTCCGTATCGATTCCGTAGTGGTAGACGGCGCCTTTGCCCACCTGGACCTTTACAAGGGCGGAAAGACCAATATAGACGTGCTGCTCACTCCCAAGGGCAAAGCCGCCAAGGCAGACACCAGTGCCGCAGACTCCACGATAGTCCCGCTGGATTCCCTGGTAGCCCCCGCACCTGAAGGCAGCGAACAGGATTCCGCCAAGGCCACGGCCGAACCCGCAAAAAAACTGGACGCCATCGTCGCAAAGCTTCTAGTGCAGAACACCACCGTCACCGCCAACGACTACACCCTTTCCAAGCCTTTCAACTATAAGGTTTCCGCCATCACGGTGAGCGGCTCCAACATCAACTTCGACAAACCCTGCAACGTGAACGTCTCCGCCGCCTTCCCCGAAGGAGGCTCCGTATCCGTCAAGTACAAGGGCGCCATCAACGACATCGGCACCATGGACGCCTACGTAAGCGTCAAGAACCTGGCCCTCAAGCATTTCAGCAGTTACAGCCTGCACTTCACGGGCTACCCCATTACCGCAGGTACCATGGCCTTCGCCAGCGACAACAAGATGAACAACTTCAATGTCGATAGCAAGAACACCATCGACATCTACAACATTGAGGTTGGCGACAAGGACGACTCTGTGGACCCGGAATACCCCGTGCCCATGAAGGTTGGGCTCTACGTGCTCAAGGACAAGGATGACAAGATCCAGTTCGACGTTCCCGTAAAGGGCAACCTGAAGGACCCCGAATTCTCTTACCTGAAAATCGTGTGGGACACCATCACGAAACTGCTGGTCAAGGTGGCCCTCTCCCCCATCAAGATCGTGGGCAATGTGGCCAATACGGGAGCCTCTGCCGTGGGCCTGAACCTGGGCAAGGACGATGAAATCCTGATTGACGTTTCCAGCGGGACATTTACCAGCGAACAGTTCGCCAAGGCCTCCAAGATGACCGAAGCCCTGGCAAAAGACCCGAAGCTTACCCTCACCTACACCCAGTACTACAACCCCGCCAAAATCCTGAAGGAACACAAGCTCCACAAATTGAAACAGGAATACTACAAGCAGAAAGAAGGCAAGGCGAGCCTCAACGAAATTGACGAGAAGGCCGCCGCCGAAATCAAGGACTGGGACGCAAACTTCAAGGCCTACGCCAACGAACACGACAAGGACTTTGACGCCGCCACCATGCAGAAAGACCTCTCCGACCTAGCTGAAAAGCGCAACCAGGAACTGCTGAAGGTCCTGAAACAGCAGAAGGGCGTCACCGCCAAGAACCTGAAAGTCCAGACCGCCAAGGGCCTGAACAGCTACCGCGGCAAGCCCATGTACAAAGTGACCGTGGATGTGAAGTGACGGCTACGCAGTAGCGATTAGAAGGGGGAAGCCTCCCCCTCGCTACAACGGCTCGTCATCCCCGCCTCTTTTTTTGTCATCCCCGCGAAGGCGGGGATCTCCTTGCCGATTCCGCTACCCCCTCGCCTAGGGGCTCCGCCCCTAAAACCCACATAAGGCGAAATGCCGTGACAACCGTGCCTGCACGAAATTGTCATGGCCGTGGCCGCAGGCGGCCTAGGCCCTGGCGCTAGCCTTCGGCTTGCGCCATGTTAGTCCCGGAGACAACGAACTGGAAACCCGAGGTACTTGTAGTTGAAGCGCAGGCCCGCATTGCCGTAGTCGTAGATCAGGCCCATGTAGTAGGCGGCGTAGCTACCGTCCTCAGTAGCACTCCAGAAGTAGGCGTCGTCGCCGACATCGCCGAAGCTACCATCGTGGAGCCTGCGGCCTGCAGGCAGCGCGGCAAAGCCGTAGGCGTCCTCGTTGGTGATGCCGCTATACGCCGTCCAGCCGGTCGTGGCCTTGAGTTTCTGGCCCGCCACGTTTGTGGAATTGTAACCCGCAATCGAACCGTCCGCTGTCACAATCAGGGTTTCCCATTCGGCCTTAGTGGGCAGGTGCCAGCCCGTGGGGCACACGCCGCGCACCGTGCCCTCAATCGTCCAGGTTCCGCCGTAGCCGTAGCCGTTTGCGGTGTTGCCGGGGATCACGCCGGCGGAGTCCATTGCCGCACTCCAAAGGTAAAGACGGCCATATTTGGCACAACTATCAGGCTTGCCTCCATAGCAGAAACTGCTAGAGTCTAGACCATTTTTTGTCGGGGCTGTGTAGGCGAAGTTCAGGTTCTCCGCCATCCAGGTCTGTGTGCCGATAGTGACGAACCTATAGATTTGTATATCCCTTGCATCGCAGAAATGGGTGGATTTGTCATATGTCAAGGCATTACAACTCTTTAGTTCTCCGTTTACACAGTGTTCCTCTTCCACATCATACCCGGAGCCGCCACACAAATCATAGGTTTTACCGCCAGAACAGAATTTTGCCGTCACATCATATTCTTCTCCGCCGCACAGTTTGTATGCTACATTGTTAGAGCAGAACTCCGTAGCTACATCATATTTTTTGCCACCGCACAAGTCGTAAGTCTGATTACCGGAACAGAATTTTTCACTTACGTCATACGTTTCCGTACCGCAGGTTCCCATGACTTTTCCGCTTTCGCAACGTTCCCTGTCTACATCGTAAACTCTTCCCCCGCACAGGTCATAAAGTTTATCCTTGGCGCAGAATTTCTTTGTGGGGTCGAAGTCGGCTCCATCGCACATATCGTAGAGAGTATCCCTGACGCAGAAACGCCTGGTGGGGCGGTAGTCCTCGCCACCGCAAAGGGCGTAGAGGGTATCTTCGAAGCAGAACTGCTTGGCAGGGTCGAAGTCCTTGCCGCCACAAAGGGCATAAAGTTTTTCCGCTATACAGAACTTCTCGGCCGGGTCATAGGACCGAGTTCCGCAATATACCGCGTCATCGAACTCCTGTTCCGTCCATCTGCCATCGCACACCATGACCTTGCCGGATTCCTGGACGTATGCCATCTCCCCGTCCCTGTTGGCCGTGCAGTTGGGCAAGTCCGTCTCCGAGACAACCATCTTGCCAAGAACAGTCCACGATTCCCTTCCGCAGCGATAAACCATTGAACTGTCGGTTGTAACCACAAGCATCGAAATGCGGTCCTTGATACATTCGGGCAATTTATCCTTGGAATTTACCCTCTGAAGCACAAATCCATCAGGTTCCCAGTGCCCATCGTCACAGCGGAAAATGGAATAGGCTGCCTTGACGTATACAGAATCCCCCTCGTTAGAGGAAACGCAGGCCGTCAGGTCGTCCTCGGTTTCCACCGAATCCATGGCCAGGGCCGGAATGTCGGGCAGGGGCTTCTTGTCGCCCCCCTGGTCGGTGGAATCCCGCCCAACGCTATCCGCAGGGTCAGAACCATTGCTGCCACTGTCGCCACCGCAGGCGGTAAAAAAGGCCGAAATCAACACGGCAAGAAAAAGAAGTTTTTTCATAAAGGCCCCGTTCATTTGTTCTTATTAATTTCAATATATATTATTCGCCTCCACTATCAAGCACCCGTACGTTAACTTTTGTTTACAAAACAAGCCGAATAAATCACCATTCAAGTGCATACTGGCCAAATATTCTATATTTGGGGTATCATGAGCGAAGAACTGTGTGCAAATTTTTCCCAGAAGGTACAGGAGGTCGCAAAGGCCCCCAAGTACAGGGGTGCGATTTTCCAGATTGAAGCCGACGAAAAGGGACTTGCCCTTGTAGACGTGAAGGAAGCGAGCCTGAAGGTCTACCTGATGATAGACCCAGAATGCGACAAGATTCTGGAGACAAGGTTCTTCACCTACGGCGGCCCCATCTTTACCGCCCTGGCCGACACGTTCTGCAAGAAAATCCAGATGGTCACGGTGGACGAAGCCTGCGCCATCACTGCCGAAAGCCTGGAACTGGAACTCCGGGATACGCCTGATGTTCGGGCCATCGCCGAAAATGCTCCCGAAATCGGACAAATGAACACGCTTATCCGGCATGTGCTGGAGGCCTACCCCGAAAAGAAGGCCACCGCCATCTTGGTCCGCGAGAAGATGGAGCGCATCAAGTACCGCACCCAGACCGCCGAGGGCCGTGCCGAGGCCGACGCCGAATGGAACGCCCTCACCAAGCCGCAGAAAATCGAAAAGGTCGAAGCCTGGCTCCACCAGTCCGTACGGGGTATGCTGCAAGGAGACGGCGGAGACTTGGAAGTCCTTGACCTGACTGAAGATAACCGATTAAAGATACGCTATCAAGGTGCCTGCGCCGGTTGCGGCTCTGCCATGGGCGGCACCCTTTTCTACATCGAAGACGAACTGAAAAACAACGTCTATTACAACCTGATTGTAGAACCCGAAGACCCGCTGGACAACATCCCGCCCAATCCGAATTTGCCGGGCCTGGACGACAACAATCCGCCAGCAACGATGTACTGATAGAAAAGATTTCCCCGACCTCCGTCGGGGCTTTCTTTTCTATATTGTAGAGTGTAAATTATCAAAGGAAACTCTATGTCCGAAGAACTCGTTTTGAAATTCGTTGACCCGAAGCCGATGCGCTACGGTGAAAATTCCCACCAGTCCGCTGTTTTCTACCGCGACCCAACCTGCACTGAAGCTAGCCTTGCTACCGCCAAGCAGCTCTGGGGTAAGGAACTTTCTTACAACAACATCGTTGACGCTGACGCCGCCCTAGAAATGGCCCGCGAATTTAGCGAAACTAACGCCGTCGTGATCGTAAAGCATATGAACCCCTGTGGACTTGCTACCGGCGAATCTCTCCGTGAAGCCATGGAAGCCGCCTGGGCTGGTGACCCGGTGTCGGCCTTCGGTTCCGTGATCGCTGTGACCCGCAAGGTGGACCTCAAGACCGCAGAATTCCTGAAGGGCCGCTTTGTGGAAATCTTGCTCGCTCCGGCATTCGACGACGACGCTCTCGAATTCCTGAAGAACAAGTCTAAGGACATCCGCCTCCTGGAAGTGGGCGAAATCAAGAAGGCCACCAAGATGAAGGTTTACAAGCACGTGATTGGCGGCATGCTGGTTCAGGACCGCGACGTGGACACCTACGAAAAGTTTGAATGCGTGACCAAGGCCCAGTTCCCGAAGAACAAGGAAGACCT
>CACXIR010000088.1:9856-11942 GCA_902767785.1 Fibrobacter succinogenes
GAATACAAGCCCGGTTACTTCCAGGTGATGGGTCTTGGCCCCGGTCAGCCGAACCGTATTGACTCTAACCTCCGTCTTTGCCAGCCGCGCGTGCGCGACAACGTCGCCCGCCTCGAAGAAGCCAAGGCTTTCTTTGACGAAAATGGCAAGCTCATCAACGAAGCCGGCCTCAAGGCCCTCGAAAAGAAGGTCTTCGGCGAAGTCGTGATGGGTTCCGACGCCTTCTTCCCGTTCCCGGACAACGTCGAAGCCGCCCATGATGCTGGCGTGCGCTATATCGTACAGCCGGGTGGTTCCAAGAAAGATGACCTCTCTATCGAGAAGTGCGATGAATTCGGCATCGCCATGGTGTTCACTGGCATGAGGCATTTCCGCCACTAGTCTGAGCAAGGTTCCCATGATTCCTCTTTCCACAAAAGAAACCAATCAGAAGGAAAAGGACCTGTACTACGCAGTCCTGTCCTTCTTGAAGAAAATCCGCAAGGCGGGCAAGACCACCAATGCGGAGTGGAAAGCGTATAAGGAACAGTTGCTAAGCATAGCCCCGTCTTCTGACATGGGCAATGCCGCAGACATGTGGACCATGGACAATCTGGACCAGTTCAGCCCCGACAAGAGCCAACTGCCTCCGGTAAACGACATGGATGCGGTAGCCAAGGTTTCCCCCAAGTTTGCCTCGCAGCTCATGGAGGCCATGTATTACGGCATGCTGAACCTGACCCAAGCGAACCTGATTTCCGATGAAATCCAGGATGCGGACCCGGAATGCGTCTCCACGGCCTCCCTGGAGGAACTGCTGGTGAAGCTCTGGATCGGCAACGCCACCTTTATCCCCCAGGAGTGGGTCGACAAGATCCAGGAGGCCAAGATGCTCCAGAAGGACCTGCCTGCCAAGGTTCGTGACTTCTTTGCCAACGCCGAGGTGGGCAGCACCCGCCGCGACAGCGTGGTGAACAACCATCACGTGATGTACAAGCTCATCAACAAGCAAGTCAGCCTTGACTCGGTAGAATTAGGTTACGTGATTGTTCAGGGTGATGCTAAGATGCAGCAAAGCGTGCTCGAGCAGCTCAACGCCGGCAAGACCCCTGCCGACGTGATGAAGGCATATCCCAAGAAAGTTGATGCTAAGGATAAAGAATGGCAACGCGTCTTCAACTTCCCCGATTCGTCAAAGGCTAAGCTGACGGCCAGCACTCCTGGCACCTACTTTGTATTCAATAGTGGTGAACAGGGTGCAGTGCTCATGAACGTCACCGACAAGAAAGCTCCTAAGACGTTCTACACACTTGCCACCATTTCCTATGACGCCTATGCAAGCACCAAGACCAGCGAGCAGATGCGTGACAAGTTCCAGGACTTCCTGAACAAGAACAAGACTGCTAAGGCCTTTGAGGAGAACGCTGCCAAGGCTGGCTATAATGCTACCGAAATGATGATTTCTCCCAGCACCGCTCAACTTGGTATGAGCATGTATGGCCAAGGCGGTATCAAAGACACCCGCAAAGCCATCAAATGGGCATTTGACAACAAGAAAGGCGACGTTTCGCCCATCTTCAATGACAATAACGATGTGATGGTTGCTGTCGCTATCGATGAAATCTACGAGGAAGGCTACCTGCCCTACACTTTCAAGCAGGGTAAGGAAATGCTCACCGAGCGTGTTCGCAACAGCAAGAAGGGTGATGACCTGATCAAACAGTACAAGGGCAAGGCTAATGACCTCAACGGTTATGCTGCCGCTATGGGTGTTACCGTTGACACTGTTAACGTTGTCTTCTCCTCCTATGGCGATCCCAAGCTGGGCAATGAGCCTGGTATTATCGGTCGCATGGCCGTTTCACAGGTAGGCAAGCTCCAGGGTCCCTGGAAGGGCGAAAATGCAGTATTTGTATATCAGGTAGTAAAGCAGGAGAGAGCCGAGCGCAAGCCCACCAAGGAAGAGCTCGACAACCGTTATGCTCAGAGTCGCGGTGCACAAGTTTTGGCTAACCCGCGCAACATCTACAATATTCTGTCAAAAGCCACCAAGGTTAAGAAACGCCTTATCGACTTCTATTAATTGATAGAGTAAAAACGATATCAA
>CACXIR010000089.1:0-10246 GCA_902767785.1 Fibrobacter succinogenes
CTTGTATTTTGTGGTGGCGGAGTTCACCCGCACCATGGCTTCTACCTTCAACTTGTTTTCGAGAGCCTGGTGCACGCCGGGGTATTCGGCGTAGTCTTCCGTCCAGTAGGCCAGTTCAAAAGCCTTAGGGCGGAGCTTACCCCAATCGATCTGAATGGAATCCAGGTTCACCTTTTCAGGGAACTCCACCACAATCCAGGGCGGATCCACCGGGTCCAAAATTTCGCCCCACCACATGGTTTCCATCTTGCCGTCAGCCAAGTGGCTGCGGCGGATAAAGCCGTAGTTGTCCTTGGTGGTGCCGCGATAAATGGTTTCGCCCAAGAATCCACGGGCCCAATTGGTTTCGTCGGGGGTCCAGAGTCCCGTTTCGTCGTACTTGCCGATACCGTTCCAGTGGTAATCGTTAGAGAGGCTCCCGTTGGGGAAGCGGTACAGGGTGTAGCCGCCTTCCACAAGCGCAGGAGTCATATCGTAATAGCGGCTAGGCGGGTTCCAAATCGCCAGGTCGGCAGACATCATGTTGTCCTTGTTGATGACAACGCCGGGGTGCAGGTCATCGACCAAGCGATTGCCTGAACAGCACAAAGAGAAAGGCCTGCCGCAGCGGCCAGAGCAAAAACGGTTTTCATACGTACCTCTCGGTACAATATATACTTTATTTATACTGAATGCAGCCAGACAACGTCATTCTGACGACCGCAGGGAGGAAGAATCCAGGACAGGGGTTCTTATATCGCTATAGCATGTACAAGATTCGGGACTGGATTCTTCGTCCCCTTACAGGTGCCTCAGAATGACGAAGAGAGGCGCGGGAATGACAACACCATGAATTATTTCGCAATAATCGCAATTTTCAGGAGAAGCGAGCAGAGCAAGGCCGCAGGACTGAAGCTGTACAAATAGTACAGCGAGAGTCCGAGAACGAAGCTATGCGCCGCTTATCGTGGAAATTATACAGCCGCGAATGCGGCGCCGAGCTTAGCGAGGGCCTCGTCGCATTCCGCGGCGCTCACGTTGAGTGGGGGCAAAAGCCTCAGCACGTTACCCTTGGCGCTCAGCACCATAAGCTTTTCGGCGCGAGCGGCAGCGATGATGTTGCCCACCGGCATGGATTCGTCGAGGGCCACGCCGAGAATCAAGCCTTCACCGCGGATTTCCTTGGCGAATGCATACTTTTCGGTAAGAGCCTTGAGACCAGCCTTAATCTGAGCGGAGCGTTCAGCCACATTCTTCAACAGGCCCGGGACCTGCTTCACGACAGCGAGACCCGCAGCACATGCAATCGGGTTACCGCCGAATGTGGTACCGTGGTCGCCAGCCTTCAACTGATCAGCCACCTTCTGGCGCAGCAATACAGCACCCAGCGGGAGACCGCCGCCGATACCCTTAGCCAAAGAAACCAGGTCCGGATTCAGGCCGTACTTTTCGAAACCGAGGAAGGTTCCGAGACGACCCACGCCTGCCTGCACTTCATCAACAATCACGAGGCAGCCAAATTCCTTCTGCAAGCTGTTGATGGTAGCCACCATTTCAGCGGAAAGCGTCATCACGCCACCTTCGGCGGCGAGGCTTTCCAGCATGATGGCACAAGTGTCCTTATTAACTTCAGCCTTCAATGCGGCGCAGTCATTCCAAGTCACATGAACGAAGTCACCCGGCATAGAGCCGAAGCCTTCGCGAATAGCCGGCTGGCCCGTTGCAGAAAGGGCAGCATAGGTACGGCCATGGAAACTGTTCACGAAGGTGATTATCTTCCGCCTATTCTTTTCGCCCTTCCGGTCGAAATACTTACGTGCAAACTTGATGGCGCCTTCGTTGGCTTCGGTACCCGAGTTGCAGAAGAAAGCCTTGTCGAACTTGGTGATTTCAAGGAGAGCCTTGCCCAGCTCGATCTGAGGGTAGTTGGGGTAAAGGTTACTGATGTGGTTGAAGTGGTTCATCTGTTCCACCACAGCATCCTTAATAGCCTGGTTCTGGTGACCAAGCGCGTTCACGGCGATACCCGCAACGAAGTCCAGGTACTTGTTTCCCTGATCATCGTAGAGGTAAGAGCCTTCGCCCTTCACGAAGTTAATGTCTGCCTTGCCGTAGAGCGGCGCGATAATTTGTTTGTCCTGTTCGAGCAGGTTAGTGCAAGATTGTGCCATAGTTTAAATCTCCATTAATTTGTTTGCCAAAGTGTTCCGCATCTTTCCATCCAACAATATGGATGCTCTTGAGTCCTCGTCGGATCGACTTGAAACTCTCGCGGACTTTGGGAATCATACCGCCGGAGATGACGCCTGCTTCGATCAGCTTTTCGGCGTCCGCCTCGCTCAGTTCGGGAATCACATTCTTGTTTTCGTCCATCACGCCCGGCACGTCGCTCACCAGCACGAACTGATCGGCTTCAAGAGCCACAGCCAGTTCGCTTGCGGCGGTGTCGGCGTTCACGTTCCAGCTTTGACCATCACCGATGGAAATCGGGCTTACCACCGGAGTCCAACCGGCAGCCCACAGGTCAGAGACAATTTTCGGGTTCACCTGCTTGATTTCGCCCACCAGGCCAAGGTCCACCTTGCCCTGCTTCTTGACCACCTGGAACAGGTTGCCGTCTACGCCAGAAATACCGATGGCATTGCAGTTATTGTTCAGCAGCATGCGCACCAGCTTCTTGTTCACGTGGCCCGAGAGGGTCATCTCCACCATCTTCATGATGCCGGGTGTCGTGACTCGCAGACCGTCGATAAATGTGGGTTGTTCCTTGAGCAAGGCGATATTTTCGTTAATGTCCTTGCCACCGCCGTGAACCACGGCCACCTGACAGCCACTACCGGGGAGGCTAGAGACTGCCGACACAAAATCAGCCAGCTTGGCTTCGTCGATTGCCAGGCTGCCACCAATTTTTACAACCACTTTTTTCATTTTTTGCGAGGTCCTCTCGTTTTATTTTTACGGAGACAAATTTAGAAAAAGTAGTCAGTAGGAAGTATCACAATACACAAAAGGGGGAAGAATCCCCCTCGTTCCAGCCGAATGTCATCCCCGCGAAGGCGGGGATCTCCCTTCGTCTTTCTCTACCCCTTCGCCTAGGGGCTCCGCCCCTAAAACCCCAAATTAAGAATTAAAGTTTAAAATAGGCGTCAAAACAGGCTTTTTGTGAAATCCGGCGTCTATCGGCATTAAAAACACAATCTGTTTTTTCTTCAGAATCCTTGCTAAACTTTGTTTTCATCACCAATTTATTACCATCATAAAAATCAAACCGGCCATGTTTCACCAACTTACTTCCAAACAAGCCACTCTTACAAATTCCGGTAATTGAGATAGAATGTCCCTTAGCCAAGCTCTCTCCATAATTGATTGTAAATATTTTTCCATTTTTGACTTCAGGTTTGGAGCAAATAGCGCTCATCATCGAGTCTAACGGGTGTACATCTTCTTTAGATTCTACAACTTTAACAAATCTATCGGTATTTCCATTTGAATAGGTTATACTTTCAACATCGCTCTTCTTGATTGTATATACAGGACCTTCTAGATTATCCAAACGTTTATATTGAATTTGAGATTCCCCTATTTCAGTCACCTTCACGGTGAGCGAATCTCCCTTATGTAAACGAACCACATCCTGACCAAAAGCCAGTGAAATTAACGGCAGTAAAACCATAACCGCCAAAATTCGACAATTCATAGTTTATCCTCTCTTTTGAAGAATCAACTACCCGAACCCATTCTGGGCAGCCCTCCGGAATGTAAAAAAAAAACAACATTTGTCAATTGGGCAATTTTTCTCAATTTCACAACATAATTTCCACGTTTTCGCCTATTTTTTTATATCTTTAGGCCAGACACAAACCATACACAAGAGGTAAAATATGGCTATTTCTAAAGTTTGGCTGGACGAATCCAGCGACGAATGCGTATCTTGCGGCGCCTGCGAAGCTACTTGCGACGCAGTGTTCGAAGTTCCTGAAAAGATGAAGGTCAAGGAAGGCGTTGATTTCTCTGCTTACGAAAGCGAAATCAAGGACGCCGCAGACTCCTGCCCCGCCGGCGTCATCAAGTACGAGTAATGCGTAAGGCGAGCGTCGCAGAAAAATGCTTGCATTTTTCTATGACCGAGCCGAAGCATAGACGCCGTAGTGAAACGAAGGCGTCCATAGTTCTCGTATTTTTTCCGAATTAACCATTACCCTCGTGCATAACCTGCACGGGGGATTTTTTTGCCAAGTCCAACGCAGCCAGATCACTGGAAAAATACTGCAAGGTCGAATACTTTATTTGTGGCAAGTCCAAGTTTTCACCAGCCCTGACACTTTCTATGTAAAACTTCAAATATGCCACAAACTTCTGTTTAACAATATGAATGTTGTCCTTTAATTCCTTGAACTCATTCTTGTCAATGATCGTTGGCTGACCGACATCCTCTTCCTCAATTACAACAGCCTTTGAAAAGTCCAAGGCGGGGATTCTTCCTGCCGTGCTCGTCGGCCTACGTCCAGACGTTTCAAAGAAAAAACAATGGGCGACTCCACCAGTCTTTGGCTTGTGCGCGTTGGTCCTGAACGGGATTGCAAAAGTTTTCTGCCCCACACTGATAAGCAAGACCAGATGCGGACGATTCGGCTTCTCTAAAATCTCAGATTGCCCCGCATGTTTTTTAAAGAATGTTTCGTTCAAACAGACAATAGTGAACGACTTCAAGGATACCTCCATAACAAAAAAAAGCCGCCCTTTATATTTTCATATAAAGAACGGCAAAATTAGTCTTTCTTTTTTATCTCAGGCGGCGACCTACCGCCCTGTTTCTTCTAGTCGGTCTTTCTTTTTTATCTCAGGCGGCGACCTACCGCCCTGTTACTGTCCATAATATACATAATACCACATTGCCTGTCAAGAGAAAAATGAACTTTTTACCTCAGCCTACCCCACTTCTTCATCTCCTTGTCCAGGAACGTATCCACGAATTTCGCATAAATTAACGTAGTGTCCAGGTTCCTGTGGCCAAGCAGTTTGCTGGTGGCAGGCAGGGGTATTCCCAGGGTAATGCAGGTGGTGGCAAAAGTGTGCCGCGCCAGGTGGCAATGGATGTGCTTGTAGTAGCCCAGCTTTTTGGCGGCGCTTCGCAGGGTGCGGTTGAAGTGGGAGTTTTCCACCACCCGAAACACCCGCCCCGCCTGGAGTTTTTCAGGAAGCAGTAGCCTTGCCTGCAAAGGGATGGGCACATACACCGGGTCGCCGGTCTTGTGCATCTGCTTGCGGATTTTCCAGTCAAAGATTTCGTTTGCGTTCAGCGACAGCAGGTCGCTATAGCGCAGCCCCGTAAAACAGCTGAACAGGAACACCCGCATCACGTCCTGTTCCGTCTCGGTCAAGAACCGCCTTCGGTCCATAAAGTTCAGGTACAGGCTCTTCAGTTCCCGCACCGTCAAGAAGCCGCGACGAGTATAAACACGGCCGACCTTGATCTTTTCGAAGGGCTTGCCCTCCACCAGGCCGTCGGCCATCATCTTGTTGGTAAATATCCGGAATACCGAAAGAGCCTTGTTCACCGTGGCCGGCTTGTCGCCCCGCTGCTGCAGGTGATTTCTGAAGCCACGAACAAACTCCTCGTCTACCCCGGCACAATCCAGGTCTGGCCTGTAGTACTGCAATTTTCGCAGATTCCAGTAGTACGTCCGTATAGTAAGGGGCGCCAGGTTTTCCCGGTCCTTTTCCAGGTATTGTTGTGCCACATCGTAAAAAAGCATAAAGACTCCTTGTGAAGGTGAAAAACAAGGCCCCGGGACATTCCGGGGCCGCGCAAAATTTAACACCTCCCGCTCATCACATGTAATGCAGATGCATTTTTTCGTAACCAAATTTTTCAGGCATATTTCGCCTCAAAAAAACGTCTTATACATAGACAGGGACTTTCCCCGTCTGCGACACGGGCGCGTTCCCGGAAAAAGAGAAAAACGAAATGACCAAAGAACAGTATGCGGAAATGCTCCACGATATCAACGAGACGCACAAAAGCGGCGGCGATACCTCCGCCTGCATCGCAAAATACCGCAAGCGATACAAATTCGTCTACATCTACAACGACACCATCTTCAAGCAGATCTTCGGCAACCCCCAAAACATGGAGCTCACGGCAAACTTCCTGAACGCCATACTTAAACTGGATGGTGGCGACTGCATCGACAAGCTCACCTTCGTAAACCCCGCGGTGGAAGGAACCTTGAGCAAGACGATCATCTCGGACGTGGTCGTGGAGAACGAGTACCTCGAGCGCATCGTGATGGAAGTCCAGCATGTAAAGGGCGACGCCTACAACGACAGGCTGGTTTACTACGTCGCAAAGCACACCGTGGCAAGCAAGACGCACAACGAAAGCTACTGGCTGCGGAACCTAAACCTCATCAGCCTCCAGATGTTCGACGGGTTCCCCGAATCCAGGAACTACAGGCACAGCATACGCCTCAAGAACCAGGAGAATGACGAATTTTTCAAGAAACAGACCATCACCCTTGTCGAGATACCCAAGTTCCTGGAGGGGGACTACGACTCTGACAGCAGCATGCTCGCCCAGTGGCTCCGCGTAATCGACGGGCTGAACAACGAAAAACCCGTTCCCGTGCCAGATGGCTCGATATTCGCCCGCTTGCAGGAGAAGGCGAAATTGAGTATATTTACCGAAGAGTTCCTAGTAAACGAGGCCATGAACATGAGCGACCGCCTATACGAAATGTACGTAGAAAAAAAGCAAGCCCGTGCCGAGGGCCGTGCTGAAGGACGTGCAAAAGGTCATGCGGACGTTCTCAGCGTTCTGAAAGATATGGGACTCTCCCCGGAGCAGATCGCCGAGGCCAAGACAAGGCTCGCCGCCATGGACACACCTCCCGCGAAGTAGCCCCCAATTATTCCAACTTGGACTATGGATTTCGGGGAAAAGTCCCCTTTTTTGCGGCATTTTAATATTTCATATTGACACAAAATACAAGTAATTGTATATTATATGTAAATATGAAAAATCCATTGGACAAAACCAGCCTGCTATTGCGATTTGCCCCCGAGGTCGGAGGGGTATTCTCCCTGTCGGAACTGAGTTCCCTCTTCGACATCACAAACCAACAAACACTGTGGATTGCCGTCAGGCAATTCGAGGCGGCCGGTCTCCTCAGCCGCTACTGCAGGGGAATATATGTCGCACGGGAATTCGATTCCCAAATCCTCTCTGCAAAGGTTCGCACGGATTCATACATTTCCTTCGGCTCGGCACTTGCATACCGTAGGCTAATCGGCACCGAAAGCCCGCGACTCGTCACCTGCGTCACTCCGGCAAGAGCAGCGGAATATTCCGGCGACGTAAACCTGTCCTACGCAAGGATTTCCAAGGACCTGTTCTTTGGATACGAAACCCTGCAGAACGGGGTCAAGATGGCCGATGCGGAAAAAGCCGTGCTGGACACGCTCTACTTTTACCAGCATAAAAAAACTTTCTATTTCAACATATTCCAGGACATCGATTTTACTACTTTGTCCAGGAAAAAACTGGACGCCTACCTGAAGCAATACAAGAACCCGAAATTTCAGACCTTCGCAAGGAACACCATCGATGGAAAAGTTTGAGACCACAGAAGCACTGCTCGCATGGATTGTCGATTTTTTCTCGACCAACTTTGGCAATTCCGCCATACTCAAGGGTGGCATGGAATGAAAGAGAACTGATGCGGGACCTCTACGACATGTACCAATACGAAAGCATCTTCCGGGTCAAGCCACAAATAGACATTCTGAAAAAACGCCTAGCGAAAGCCCGGTCCTACGCAAACGTTGTCGCCGTGCGGGATCTTGACGGTCTCATCGGCAAGATGAAGGATCGAGCGGACAACCTTGACGAGAACAGGCTTGCAGAACTCCGCCCCATCTTGAGCAACGATGAACTTGCGGGGCTTACATTCCGGCTAAAGGCCTCCATATCGGCCATATGCGAAATGTTGAACCAACAATAATTATTCCAACTTGGACTATAGATTTCGGTGAAAAGTCCCATTTTCTTATATTCCATTAGGCGGGCATGCGTATAGATATACCTTCTGCTCGCCTCTTACCATAGCAGAATCCTCCCTGGTAAAAGGAAGGGCTGCCCTGTCAGTCACCAGATGAGAAATCTCGTCTAGACTACACAAAAAAGAAGTCCTATCTATCAGGGTATCAACATCTGCAATCTTACCCAAAATTTCGCTGAATTTGTAATATTTATTCGATTCAGGAGCAGAGTCTCTTAAAAAAATCAAATGAGACCTTCTAACTGTCATTAAATGTTGGTTTTTATAGAAGGCCGCGCCCACATGGCTGGAATTAGTCAAGTACGACCCAGTCATAAACCGGAGCCTCGGCTCGTCAACAAATGGTCCCGATACATAAAACAGTATCCTCCCCCTATCTTTCACCTCTGGAAATAATGGATGATGCAGATAATAATCCAACGGCATTTCTTTCTCACGCCAATTTGCAGAATTGCTACTATAATTTGCTCCAGCACCAACACTGCAAACAAGCAGCCAAAGAACTATTCCCTTATACGAGAACCATTTTGTTGAATAAATGGCTAGCAAGGAAGCAATGGCACCTATGCCGACCCAGAAGAAAGCACGGGGCATTACTTGTAACATAAACGTCCTTCTCGCCTCAGTATCGATTAGGCCATCAAACAGAATCAACAAAACAACCAATACTATACAGCTCCAATATTTCCATCCTCTCTTTTGGGGGAAGAAATACAGAAACAACGGAAATACAGGAAAAATCATAAAACGAGAAAGAAAAACGGATAAAATCAGCAAAGATGCCAAAAAGAGCCGATGCATTCTAAAAAAGAATACAGCAAATCCAACAGCAAAGAAAAAGTGATATACTAAAAACGAATCCCTGATATAGCCCACTCTTAAGACATCGCTTCCAAGTACCGAAGGAAACCCTTGCAGACACCAGGTTTGGTATTGCTGTACCAAGTAGCCTCCTAGCAAAAAGCCTGCAAAAACTCCAACCAGCCCCTTTAAAGAGACATCCCTATTTTTTAGAAGAACCAGCACCAAAGCCACAACAGAAATGAACAACACATTTACCGGCGTAAAAAACGAGACAACAAGGATAATAACACCTAGGCCATGCGTCGTAATGCATCCTCTTTTGAAAAGTCTCCTTAAAGAGTCCTTCGCCAAGCAAAAGCCAATCGGCACGGCTACAATGGAAGACAACCAAAGAACGCGCCACGGCTGGACCTGATACAAAAAGACATGTCCACCATATCCAGCCCACATATCCCAATAGAAAGCAATGAGTACAATCAAACCTAACGAACAAGCGATACTACGAATTTGTTGATTTACCGCCCTTCTGATTAGTGCACCCCAAAAAACAATCATCAAGACAAAGCGAGAAATCTCTTCATACCGCGACCGATAAGGCAATGGCCTTGACAGCCAATCCATCGGATAGATATCAAAGATTCCTGAATGCAACAGAAAGGACAACGGGAAAACAGCAGATAGAATGGCAATAGGAATCCTTGTTCTAGGAAAGAAATAGAACATCCAGAAGGTAAGGCACCATCCTGCCGATAGTGGGTGAATAGCGGTTCCAATCAAGATTAACGCTAAACTAAACGCCTTCTTTTGACTAAAGACCAGAGCCATACCCGCAATCCCGATGGCCATAGATAAAGAACGGGAGCAAGCATATACAGACACATAGTAGAACCAACGAAGATGTGAAAAGGCCATTCCGTATGCAAACACGCACAAAAGCAAGATCGTTATCGGTAAAATCCATAATCGTTGCCATGTTATGCGTAACAAAGCCTTAACCATACAGACAACAGCGACAATCCAAGCCAGCTGCATTAGCCATGTATAGACAAAAGAGCCCACCGAAACACCAAAGTTCTCCAAGAAAACTCCAAAAACGGGAGCAAAGAAACCCATCGAAGCCTGATTTCCGAAAGCAAAAGCGGGATCACCCAAAAAACGCGAAGAATCTATAGAGTTAACATATTGCGTAACGTAGAGGACTGCGTCCACAACAATTCCATTGTAGCGGTAGCCCAAGAAAAACAACGGCAGGGCAAATAAAAATGGCAAATTCTTATTTTTCAGAACAGACAACAGGGGAATCATTGCATGTGAATAATAAAAAAAGTGGCCCCATATTCCAATTTGGACTACGAATTTCGGTGAAAAGTCCCCTTTTTGTAAAAAAAAATCTATGTTTATTT
>CACXIR010000089.1:10283-14922 GCA_902767785.1 Fibrobacter succinogenes
GTGACACAAATGTGACAAAAGTTTGACAAAACTATTGCTTTTCCGTGAAAAAGATTGTATATTACAGAACGTAAACCGGGCAATTCCGCCCAAAAGAATGTGTCACAAACAACAAGGAGTACACACATGAAAAAGCAAGGTTTTACCCTTATTGAATTGATGGTCGTGATCGTGATCATGGGCATCTTGGCCGCCGTGGCAGTGCCGAAACTGTTCGGTATGATCGCCAAATCCAAGGCTTCTGAAGTCCCGACCGCCGCCGGTACCTACATCAACCTCCAGGACGCTTATGCTGTTGAAGCATTGAACATTGGTACATGGCAGCAGGTGGGCTACACTGGTGCTGGTTCTAATAGCTCTAGCGGCTCTGAATCTGCAGTGTTCCTCTACCTCGAAGCTGCATCCGCTCCGCAGTGGACTGTAAAGACCAAAAACAAACTGAACGACTGCCCTGCTAATCAGGCGAGTGCTTGGACGCTGGCTGCCTACAACGCTAGCGATTCTGCCGCCGGTCAGGGTAGTGTTTTGTACAAGACCGGTGGTGTAGATGCTTGCACGGGTCTGACACCTTCCTTCGGCAACATTGTTTCCGGCCGCTCTACTTCCGGCACGTAATTTCCAAATTAAATTGGTTGCAAAAAGGACGGACTCAAAGTCCGCCCTTTTTGTATATGTAATGAATCTGCGACCTCTTCAACAACTGTACGTTTTACAGCCTCCTATCAATATAAAAACGGAATATTAACCCATCTTTTTAAAGTCTCAAACATTTTGCTTGTGACTTTTTTATATTGGCTTATATGGAATCCATTAATCAGCAAAAGAAAATATTGACGATTGTCTTTTTTGCTAATTTACTAGCGTTGCTAATAAGCATGGCAGCCAATGGGTGGAAGTATGAATCCTGCGACGATTACTTTATGCACTCTGTATTGACTGGTGCATATGGCGGAGAATATAATCTTCATCTCTATTTTGTAAATGCCGCTTATGCAATTTTCCTGAAACCTTTTTATGCGTTGTTTCCCGCCATCGGATGGTACCATATCTTTGAATCAATTGCCACCTTAGCTTCTTTTTACGCCATTTCTTTCATATTGGTCAAACACTGTGGTAACAAACTGGGTGGGATACTCGCTTTACTTCTCTTTGCATGCATATCCCTTGATTTTTACCTTCATATAGAGTTCACCAAGTGTTCAGGTGCGGCAACTGCTGCCGGCGTATTTCTTTTTACTATGGGCAACAAAGAAAAGAAACTACGCCTGCTTGTGCTCGGTTGTGTGTTTATGGTGGCAGGCTTTGTTTTTAGAAAAGAGATGTTTTTGCTGGGAATTCCACCACTTATCACCATGCTTGTTTACAGCATTACGAAGGAAAGGACCATCTGGAAATGTTCTGCAGTTGCTTTAACTTTTCTTGCAGCAGTAATCTTCGGTTTAAAAGCTTTTGACTCTAGCCTCTACAAGGGCAACGATTACAAATACTACGCCGATTACCAAAAAGTTCGGGCGTTCTTTGGCGATGGAAACTTTTTTGATGCTTTGGCCTTTTCGGATGAATTGGATGAACGCGGAATAGGGAATCGCAACTATAGATATCTACGTGCTTGGTATTTCTATGATAATAATGTTTTTTCCCTAGATAGCATGACACAACTAATTCAAATTGCCAATAGATATGTGTATGAGCCTAATTACTTAAAAATGCCATTTTCTATTGTGCGGACCATTTCAAACAAATTGGGAAATCGCGTATGGCTCTGGATTTTGTTGTGTTATTCTTTAATCTACTACTCAAACAAGCGTTATTGGTGGGTTCCCTGGACTTCGTTTGGCTTGATATGTGTTCCGTATGCATATCTGCTCCTGGTAAACAGGGTTGTTGACCACGTTGAAGCCGGAATTTGGCTCTATGCGGTTGCTTTTACTTTGTCCTTTGTTGACAAAAACGATTTTTCCGAAAGTCTTCGGAGCCGGAATTTCTTTTTGGTGGCAGGCTTGGTTTGTATTTCAGGACTCGTATTTTCTACAATCACCTTTACGCTTGACAATAGTTCAAGAAGGCATAAACCTCAAGGAGCCGATTGGGATGCTTTTATTCAATATGTGCGAAAAAAACCGAATGATGTATTCCTTCTTCCCCTTGAAAGATACATGCAGTTAGCAGAACACTCTGGAGTAACCTACAAGGCGATTCCTCCAGGAAGCTGGAATAACATCCATTCAACGGGATATTGGAATATTCATTTGCCTCCTATGAATCAAGAACTCAAGAAGCGAAATGTTAGCAACATCTTTGCAGACATAAAAAAAGACAATGTCTATGTAATAAGCGATAAGCATTCCCTTTCCTTTGTACCATTCTATAAAGAGCATTATCATGAAGATTTGGCTATTGATACGATAAGACATTTTGGAAATATATCTTTGTTGAAATATCGAATCAAGGAGTTAGCTAATGAAAATGAGACTCCTTAATCTAGTTCTTTTTTCATTATTCATTGCTGTCATCATTTCACTTCCAATAATCTTTGTGGATAGATATCTGCCGCAAAGCCAATCACCATGGCAACTGCAACCTTTTGGATGTGATTCTCTATCGGAATCTTACAAGAGCAGATATCAAATTATTGGTGATACAGCGTTGATCAACTTTATTGATGATTCGGCCAGGACCATTGTCAATATCCTAATTGACGGATGGGGAGTCCCCTATGATGAAGACATGCTTATGGAAGATTTTGGATTATTTAAGGAAAGCTCCCCTAAGTTAGCGATTCACAAAAGAACGCTTAATTATACCGCCATTATTGAAAGAAACGAATTGCAGGAAAGATTTACTGAAGGGGCTTTTCTATTTAACGGAGATTATGCCACTTGTATAAAAAGGCTTTCAAATTTGAAACGTTACTTTTCTCGCACAGATTGCTTTGAAAAATACGAAGACGTAAAGATGGTCCCAATTTTAGATTCCCTATTAGCAGATGGATCTATGAAAAGAATTGCATGGACATCTTACGAAACTAGAGAAGGCGACAGAAAAAAGCTACACCAGGTTCTTAACGATCTGTCAAAGCTGGCAAAAAAATATCCGCAAGTCCAGTTCATCATCCAAGGGACGCACAGGCCCATTCTCGGAACACCCGAAACCAGGCGAAAGTATCTAGCTCCTTGGGTTCCGGCTATTTTCGCAAATACCAAAACAATTCGGTAATTAGCTTTTTCGGTTTTTTCTTATTTTTCTCTTATGCTCCGACGCTCACCCCTGTTTTTAGCATTATTGCTAAACATATTCTTTCTAGCCCTGTACTTCGCCTTTGGCATTGTGCGGCACGGCTCGCTAGATGATTATTTCATGTCCAGCGTCTTGACCGGAGCATACGGCGGCACGTACGATGTCCACACCTACTTTGTCGGTTCCGCGTACGGCTACTTTCTAAGACCCTTCTATTGGCTTTTCCCAAAAGTAGGGTGGTATTTTATTTTTGAGTTGGCGGGAACTTTTGCGGCATTTACCACATTCTCCTATTTTTTAATCCAACGAGCAGGTGCTAAAATGGGTGTAGCTCTATCCACCTTGTTGCTAGCATCCCTCACGCCCGATTTCTACTTCCAGCTAAGCTTCACCCAATGTGCCACCATCTATACAGCGGCAGGAATCCTCACATTCTTTTTTTCACAAGGTAAAAAGCGGTTGATGCTCCTTGGGAGCCTGTTCCTAATCGCAGGCAGCGTCATGCGCTGGGAAGGATTCCTATTGGGTATGCCATACCTGGCATTATTCATCGTTCTACAGGTTTTCATTAACAAAACAGGACGCAAAGCAGCTCTCATCACCCTTGCGATCTGTCTGGCCACTCTATATGGACTTCACACCTTTGATAAAACGCTCTATTCAAGTGGCGACTACAAATATTATGCCGACTATCAGACTGTCCGTGCCCACTTTGGCGACGGAGCCTACTACGACCGAGAATCGACGTACGACGAACTGCAAGAGCGGGGTATGAGCGGAGCCGATTTTAGGCTCCTAAAAAACTGGATGTTCTACGATACCGAGGTATTTGCCAAAGATAGCCTACTCCCCATTATCGATGTGGCAAACAACAATCTTTACACCCCAAACCCTAAACGCATGCCAACAGCCTTCTTTATGGCAGTTTCCAGAGAACTCACTCGCAGTGTCGGCTGGTGTTGGGCCATATTCTGCATATTCCTGTTGCTAGCAAAATCAAAGATTTCAAACCTGTACCCCTGGGTGTCGCTAGGCATTATCGCCATTTCCATCGGCTACCTACTACTGGTGAACAGGCTCGCATACCATGTGGAATCAGGAATATGGCTTTACGCCATCACATGCGGTATATTCTTTATGCCCGAAGATATTCTTGATTCAAATCGGCTCATAGCTAAATGGAACAAGGCCGCACCATTACTCCTGCTTGCACTAGCCGTTTTCTTTGCCTATTTCCTGCAGGTCCTTCCTGATGATACCTGTACTTGTAAAAGGCATTGAATAAACACGCTTGCCTAGGTTTTGCATCAGCTTATCAATGCATTCAACACCTGCAAGCGTGTCATGTTCAATATATTCAATACATTCAATATTTCAACATGATTGTACAGGACGGGACTTG
>CACXIR010000090.1:0-1846 GCA_902767785.1 Fibrobacter succinogenes
CACGTAGAAGCCCTTGGAGAGGGTGCCGAAGGTGTGGGAGAAGCTGCCAGCGGCCATGCTTTCGCTGTGGCTTTCGATGACATGTCCCATCATGTCGAACACCTGAACCTTCACCAAGCCGGCCTTGGCCACGTTCACCATCAGGGTGTTGCCCTGGAGGGTAGCCTTGAGGCCAGAAACCGCGGCAACAGAGGCAATGGCGGAAGGATCCGTTTTTTCTTCGTTGCCATTTTCATTATTGTTGGCTTTGTTGCTGTCGTTGCTGCTGCTAGAATTGGGAGTAGTAGAAGAACCCATTGTGCCCACGCACTTTACATTGTCGATATCCAGTTCGGTGCCCAGATTGGTATCGGAAATCTTTTCGTCAACTACCCAAGTCAGCCTGGTAACCTTAGCCCAGGAGAAATTCACCAGGGTGGCGCCAGTAGTATTAGCAACCCAATCCGGCTGAGCCATGGTAGAAACAGTCACAGTCTTCCAATTCGCAGCGGCGGCCTGATTGGTAGCTATATGCTCCCAACCCTCGTTTTCCTTCACGCCATCCACACTGGAACGCATGCGGTGGCCAGAGCCCTTGTAGTCGTACTTGATAGCAGTACAGCCAGCGAGCTTGCCCACGTCAAAGGCAACTTCCATGCCCACGGAGGTATAGGTAGGCGGCTTCAACGTGTCACTACCCGGAGTAATGCCAGAAATGCCCTTCATGGCGGCGTAGGAGTTATCGCCATCCTTCACAATCATGTCTATTCCGCCAGTCGTAGGGTCCTTCTCATTGGTATAGGAGCCACCTGCAGTGTAGAGGTACCAATAAGCCTCTTTGCCGAGGATTTCGGCAAGGGCATTGCCGTCTTCGAAATCATCGATATCGACCGCAGTAGTGGGGGTGGTCGTCGAGGAAGATCCGGGAGTATAGCCGGCACAGTTCACATCGTCAATGTAAAGGTAATTAGGAGAAGCCGTTCCCTTGACTTCCCATGCCAACTGCACCACGTTAGCCATATTCAGGGTAGCCGTAGTACCCCAACCTGAGGCCTGTTTAAGCTGAGAAACGGAGACAGAGGCATTAGCCCAGTCTGTACTGCTGCTAAAAGCATGAAAATGCCTGTTCCAACCAGTCAAATCGCTGACGCCATCGCCATCGCCATCGGTGTCGCCATCCATGACTGCCTTCAAATTATGAGCAGCGCCCTTATACTTGTACGATATTGCCGTGCAGCCAGAAAGACCTCCAGCAACATTCAACCCAAGGACCACGTAAGGATCGTTGGCGTTGCTGCCCTTATTCAGGCTAATGCCGGTCAGGCCCGCGCCGTGGGTGGAACCGCCTGCGGCAGCTTCCGCTATCACGACCACGGTACCATACTGATCCGAGGTGTTCGAATACGTCGACGCGCCCTTGTCGTTCTTATCGGTGTAAGCATACCAGGCATCATCGGCGCCTGTATTAGCCAGGCCATCACCATCTTCGAAATCATCGATGTTGGGGGTAGTCTGGGCCCAAGCCACAGCCGCAGTTGCGCATAGCGCAAAGAGGATTCTCTTTTTCATAAGTCTCTCCTGTAAGGTTTTTGATTCTCAATCTCTCCCAAAGGGAAGTTAGTTTTTTTCCCATGGAATAGCAAGCAAAAAAAACGTTGCACTGTCCCCCTGCAAGCCGGTACATAAACTTTATTTAACAAACACGTCTTTATACAAAAAAGCGGCATTGACTGCCGCTTTCTTAAAAAATTACTCGCATTCCGGAATTTTAGCGGACCTGCATGCGCAAGGCCTTCACCATGGAACCCTGCTGCACGCGGACCACGTAGAAGCCCTTGGAGAGGGTGCCGAAGGTGTGGGAGAAGCT
>CACXIR010000090.1:1858-10993 GCA_902767785.1 Fibrobacter succinogenes
CACGTAGAAGCCCTTGGAGAGGGTGCCGAAGGTGTGGGAGAAGCTGCCAGCGGCCATGCTTTCGCTGTGGCTTTCGATGACATGTCCCATCATGTCGAATACCTGAACCTTCACCAAGCCGGCCTTGGCCACGTTCACCATCAGGGTGTTGCCCTGGAGGGTAGCCTTGAGGCCCGCAGTAGCAACGGTCACGCCAATAGCGGCACCATAATCGTTGTTGTTGCCATTGTTATTATAGCCATTGCCGTTGTTAGACCCGTTCGAACCGGAGCTGGAAGTGGGCCTGACACTGGAGCTGGAATTCGGCTTGGTGGAGCTGTTGGAAGTCATGCCAATGCACTTTACGTCATCAACATAGAGGTAGTCGGAGGATGCCTCGCCCTTGACTTCCCACTGGAGCTTGACAACATTGGCAATTTTCAATGTTGTCGTTTTGCCCCAATATGGTTCTTGTTTTAGCGAGTTAACGGCAACATTTGCAGTGGACCAGCTTGTGCTACCGTCAACCGCAGCCTTATGGTAGTTGTACTCTGTCAGGGCACCCTTTTCATCGCCCTTCATAACGGTCTTCAGATTGTGGCCTGCACCCTTGTACTTGTAGCTGATTTCGGTACAACCGGCAAGGCCTCCCTCGACGTTAAAGCCCAAGGTGACAGAGGGCTTGTCATACTCGCCAAAGTTGGGACCGTCCTGCAGATTAATCCCGGTAAGGCCCAGGCCGTATCCGGAACCATCAGCTGCGGCGGCAGGGAACACAACCACGTAATCTCCATCGGACTTGGTGTTGGATATGGTAGACCTTCCCGGAGGGGTGTTGCCCGAATCCGTAAAGGCGTACCAGTAGTCCTCTGCACCGGTGTTTGCCACATTGTCTCCGTCTTCAAAGTCGTCGACCAGTACAAAAGCCGGACCAGCAGAAGAAGAGCTTCCACCAGCATTCATGTCAACCCACTGGCCATTGACGCACTTGACATGGGAACCGCCAGCAATGATTTCCTGGCCTTCGGTACAAACTGCCTCGGCAGAAGAAGAAGAAGTGCTAGAGCTGCTGGAGCCACCAATATCAGGCAGCGAACCAACGCACTGAACATTGTCAACATCCAGTTCGGTTCCGCGCTGGGCATCCGCAATCTTTTCGTCCACCACCCAAACAAGCTGGTAGACCAAATTCCAAGCAAAGTCGTGTTTCTCTGTTGTAGGAATCCAGGTCGGCTGTTTAAGATCGCCTACATTAACCGTTACAGTTGTCCAAGATGTCGCCTTAGACTGGGCTCCTGTAGCATGTTCATATCCGCTTTCTGCAGTCACCGTACTCATGGCAGCCCGGAACATATGGCCGGAACCCTTGTAATCGTACTTGATTGCAGAGCACCCCGCCAACGCAGATGCCGGAATATTCATGGACATTCCCACAGAAGGATATGTTTTATCACCGTAGGTTATACCTGAAATGTTTTCCATAGCAACATAGTAGTTGCTCGAATTGCCACGAACCATGTCCCATACTTGATCAGCACCCTGAGTATTCGAAATCGAACCACCTGCAGTGTACAGGAACCAATAGCCATCTTCGCCCAAGGTTTCCACACCCGTATTTCCATCATCTACGTCATCAATCATGACAACAGTGGAAGCAGCAGAAGAACTGCTAACCTTGACTTCAGTCCATTCGCCTGCAACGCACACCATGTGGGTCGAACCGACATCGATGGTCTCACCGTCTTCGCATGTGGGGTTCACGTGTGAGCTGGAGGAAACCACAGCAGAACTAGAGGAACTTTTCGGCTTTGTGGAACTGGAGGATTCATCATCGGGAATCACGACGGGAACAATATTCATTCCCTCGCATTCCAGGTCATCGACATAGAAGTAGCTAGCCGCGTCCGTGGACGTCACTTCCCACTGGAGCTGGACAACCTTGGAAATATCCAAGTCCACATTGGTACCCCAGCCCGATTCCTGAGCAAGGTCCCCAGGGACAATGTAGGTAGCGGTTTTCCACGACGTGGTTCCGGTCTTGGTTCCCTTGTGGCGGTTCCAGCCCGTCAGGTCGCTCTTGCCGTCACCGTCTTCGTCGGTATCGCCATCCATGACCACCTTGAAGCTATGGGCCGCACCCTTGTACTTATAGGTAATGGTATTGCAGCCTGCAAGTCCGGTCTTGACATCCAGTCCCAAAGCCACGTAGGGGCTATTCGTGTTCTGGCCTTTCTTGAGGGAAATGTTGGTCAGGCCAGCGCCGTATTTGGAAGAGCCAGCCGCAGCACCGGAGAACACCACTATGTAGTTGTCGTTGTCATCCGTCGAGTTCCCGATAGTGGAAGCGCCATTGTTGCCCACATCGGTATAGGCATACCAGAAGTCTTCCAAACCCGTATTGGCAATGCCGTTGCCATCTTCAAAGTCGTCAATCACAGGGTAGCCCTGGGAAGCCGAGGATGCCGTGCTTGAACTAGAGACAACCGTTCCGGAACAAGCCGTGTAGGAATTGGGATTGGACGACAGGTAATTCTTGACCATCGTTCCAGAAGTCGTATAAGTGAAATTCGAACGATTACTGCCAGAGGTAAAAGCTGCCGTGCCCTCACTTATGCGAGAAGCAGACCAGTTGGCCGCAGAAAGGTCGTATTCGTCTAGCCATTGCTGCCACTGGTTGTTGGCATAGTCATTAGGAGTTCCACCGCCATCGGCATTGGCTGTTCCCCATTCCGATACAAATACGGGCAAGCCAGCCTTGATTGCTGCAGCGGCATTGTCTCCTTCGCCAGTACCACCCTTCGGGCTATGGGAATTGGCGTAATAGTGGAAAGTATAAGCGACATTGTTGTCGTTGATGGGACTGTTAACTGCTTCATTGGGGAACTGGTCGTAGCTTCTGCTCCCCACAAGGACAAGGTTGGTAGAATTTTGGCCACGGATTTCTGCAATCACTGCTTCAGCATAGGTCTTGATGGTACCCCAATCCTGTGCGATCGGCTCGTTGAACACCTCGAAAATCACGTTGGGAAGATTCCCGTATTGCTGGGCCATATAGCGGAAGAAGCTTTTTGCATGGGTCAACTGCTCGTTCGCCTTGTGGGAATGCCAGTCGATAATCACGTAGATGTCGTTCTTGACTGCGGACTGGACCACCTTGTCCACCAAGGCCTGCTGGGCCGTTGCATTGTTGATGTACCCACCGGCACAATCATCAGACCAACAATTTTCCTCCGTACCCACAGGAATACGAATGACTTCTATCTTCATGTCCCGGACCATCTTGCTCACAGCATCGTCATTGTAGAATTCCGTGCCATTGGAGTGGACGCTCCAGTAGAGGCTCATGCCACGGACCTTCACCGGAGTGCTGCTGTAGGCTGGGCAGGAGCCGAAAATACGGCCATGGCCATTTGAAAGCGTTCCAGCCTGCAGTTTGCCGTACTGGCTTACCGGGCCCACGCGATTTGCGGCAAGGGAAAAACTTGCCAGGGCAAGGGCCAAAAGAATTGCAATCTTTTTCATGTTGTTGTCCTTTTTTGAGGGAACTTATTTCTCTAAAAATACATCTTTATCGGCATTTTGTATAGTAAAAAAAGCTGTTATCCCGGTGTCCACCATAAACAGTGCGTTTTTTTCACAAAAAAAAGCCATGCCTGGGCAAACCCGACACGGCTCCATACGCAAAGTGGCGAGCCTAAGCCCGCCACAACGTTAAAAATTATTAACAAACTAGTTTTCGTTGTTGTGCATT
This sequence comes from Fibrobacter succinogenes, assembly GCA_902767785.1. GTDB lineage: Bacteria > Fibrobacterota > Fibrobacteria > Fibrobacterales > Fibrobacteraceae > Fibrobacter > Fibrobacter succinogenes_D. The sequence goes on from CACXIR010000090.1 coordinate 5,589, forward strand.
TCCATCTGTTCGCGGTCCATGGTGTGCTGCAAGTATTCCTTGAAGTCACGGTCGATGTTCACGCCGTCGAAGTCGATATCATCGTTTTCCAACACGAACACGGCACTGGGGTTGTCGAGCCAGCCGACCACGTCCACGCCTTCCAACTTCATGGACTTGTCGCCCGCGAGAGCCGCCACGTATTCCACCTTGGACTTGGCTACCCAGCCCTGGCCGCAGTTGCCCTTGACCAGCACTTCGGTATCGCCGTCTTTAACAATGGTTAGTTCGTCGTTAAAGCCCGCGGTGCAAACCACGGCGCCACCGCCCTTCTCCTTGGTCAAGTCGATATCGCCCAACTTGGATTTAACCTTGTTGGGGGCCGCAAAGGCGGCAGCGACCATCAGAGCAAGAGCAGCAAAGAAAAACTTTTTCATAGAGTTCCTCGTGAACGTGATAAAAAATTCGTTTATGCAATAGGAATATACTTTTTATTTTGGCAAGTTGCGAGATATTCTTTTAAATTTTTACCCAATGAAGCGTTTTTTTTCAATTTTTCTGGTTTTTATAGCGATTTTCGCCGTTTTTGCAGGCTTCCAATGTAAAAAACGGCTAAACGCGGTGTCCAACAACGAAACTACGGTGCTGGTGGAAATCCCCAAGGGCAGTTCCGCCGCCAAGGTGTCCCAAATCTTGGAGGACAAGGGGGTCTGGACCGACGGACTGGCCTTCAAGGTCTGGAACAAAATCCACAAGCCCGCCCTCAAGGCCGGCTGGTACGAAATTCCGCCCAGGCAGAGCCTGGAGCAGATTGCCGCCCTGCTAGAAAGCGGCAAGAACGCAGTACGCAAGGTGACCATTCCCGAGGGCCGCGCCTCCTGGGAGATCCCCGCCTACCTCAAGAAGGCGTTCCCCGACCTGAACGAGGACCGCTGGAACGCCCTGGTCCAGGACCCCAAGTTCGCCCAGAGCCTGGGGGTGGAGGCAAATTCCCTGGAGGGCTACCTGCTGCCAGAAACCTACCCCTTCCCCATCGATGCTGACGAAGAAACCATCATCAAGCAGATGGTGGCCGCCAACCTGAAGTTGCGGAACGAGATGAAGGACAAGCCCGGCTCCATGTGGGCCACCCTGGGCGACTGGCACCGGGTGCTGACCCTTGCCAGCGTGGTAGAAGAAGAAACCGGCAAGGTGGACGAACGGCCCCTGATTGCGGGAGTGTTCCACAACCGGCTCCGCATAGGCATGCCCCTGGGGGCGGACCCCACGGTGCGGTTCATCTTCAGGAATCTGACCGGCCCCATCTACAAGAGCCAGCTGAACAGCGACAGCCCCTACAACACCCGCAAGTTCAAAGGACTGATGCCCGGGCCTATTTCCAACCCCGGGCGCAAGGCCATCGAGGCCGCCCTGTTCCCCGCCGACACCAAGGCGCTGTACTTCGTAGCCAAGGACGACGGCTCGGGAACGCACTTCTTTAGCACGAACCTCTCGGACCACAACAAGTACAAGGACGTGGCCGCAAAGAATAGAGGCGAGTAAAGCGGGTCTGGATCCTTCGCGGTTACCCGCTCAGGATGACGGTTGCAGTCTTAGAACAAGCTATAGTTGCCGATGCGTACGAAGAAGGTGTAGTCCATGACTTCACCAAGTTCGTCCAGCGTCTCGGAGTCCACCAGGCGTGACATCCCTACGTAGGCGGTAATGGACTTGTAGGCAAACCGGAGGGCCGGCTCCAGCACGAACTTGTCAGGATTCAAGCGGGCCGTGGGGTTTTCTTCGAAGTCCCGCACGTAGGCGCCAAACACCCACATTCCCAATGCCTTCTTGTGGAGCCCTACGTTCAAGCGGAGCAGTCCGTAATGGTGACTCAGCAATTCGGGATTGTACCATTCCGTGTTCCAAGGCGTAGCCGCAATGGAACGGCGGTAGTAGTTGTCCATGGGCAATAGCCCGGTAGACTTGGGATACACGTAGCCATGGCCTTCGTCGTGGTAAAGGTCCATTCCGCCAGCGGCAGCAGCGCCAACAGTCAAGAAACGGGCCAAGGGATAGTTCCCCCGGAGTTCCGCAGTAAGCTTGTGGTAAATGGGAATCAGTTCGGCAATGCCTATCTTGTAGCGCACCGACTGGAGCCCCCACTGCACAAACAGAGAATAGCCGCCCAACGAGAAAAAGGCATCTGTATCGCCGGATTCCATGCGATACCCCAGGGCAGGGGAAACGGGCCACGTGGCTATGTCCTCGAGCCTCATGGTGCGGGCAAATTCGATGGTGCGCTTGCCCAGCAAAAAGTCCAGGGAAACCTTTTGGCTGCGGCTCAAGTGGTAATCCACCCACATGTAAAAGTCGCTACGTTCCTCACCGCGGACGGTAGAACGGTACGTGTAGTCGTTCAGGTAAGACTCCAGCGGCTTCAACGCCATCCAGTCGTAACGGACGCCAAAGCCCCAGTCCCTGCTCCACAAGCGAGAAAGTTCCAAGCGGGGACTTACCCCATAGGACTTGCCGCCCCAAAAGCCGGAAAGCCCTATGAATATATCCATCTGTTTTACCGAAGACAGTTCCAGGTTTCCATAGGCCTGAGGGCCAATGGCGTTGGAACCAAAGCCACCCAAGGTAACGTCTACCGTGGGCCTAACGTTGGCCTGCACCAGCAAGTCTCCAGACGGCTGCATGTCAAACACCACGGAATCGTAAGCACGCTCCTGGGAAAGTTCTTTCAAGAAGTTTTCGGGGGCCACCATTCCCGTGTCGCTTTCGCTCCAATAGGACTTGATGGTCGAATGGGTTTCTGCAGACAAGCTATCAAAAGAGGGCTTGAAACGGAACCAAGGCTTAGAGGCCTTTTTCAAAGTGAGGTAATCCAGAGAGTCCTTTCTGAAGGGGAGCATATCGGTCATGTGACGCTCCGCTGCAGAAAAGCCCAGCTGGATCCACGCCGTGTAAGAAGAATCCGTAGCGTAATGGGCTCGAAGCACCACGCCCGACTCCTGGTAAGACAGATTCTGCAGGGGCTTTTCAAAAAGGATTCGCTGCCAGGGAGAATTCCAGGAAGACACGGTAGCCTTCGCCACACGGGGGATCCCAACCGAGATAATGGGAACCTGGTCATAGACATCTTCGTAAGGCACCGCAAGCCCCGGACACAGTTCTCCGGAGTTGTAGTTTTCAATCAACGGCAAACTCTTGAACACATACTCCGATGATTTCCATTGCTCACCATTGCAACCCACCACCGTAAAGGGAATGACCGCCCCCGTTGGCAAGCGGTTCAGGATCTCTTGAAACCGAAGCTTGGCCAGGGCGTATTTCCAATGGAGGGTGTCCGGCTCAAAGGACTTCGCTTTTGCATGGAGGTCGCGGAGGGAATCCTGTTCCAGGGTGTAGCGGTAGCGAAGTCCGGGTTTGTCCGAGGGCGCGATGGGCCAGGCGTTTGACGGTTCCTGTTTGCGGTACAAGTCGTCGAACATGTTGTGGCCCACAAAATCTTTGATGTAGGGGTCCCTGAGCAACCGCTGGATATCGTCCAAAGGCATGCCATGGGACCAAAGGTACCCAACCAGGGCACCCCAAGACGTAGCCACCACAGAGTCGATACGCACGCCGTAATTTTCAATGGCGTAAAGCACGCCCAAATGGAACCAGGGTGAATGCTCGCCGCCACTCAGGTAAAGGACGGACTTTTTGGGGCCAGAAACCTCTTCGTGTTGAGGAGGCGTGTTCACAGCATCAGGCTCGATTTCACCCGTAGTCAAATCTACAGTCACGCAATTCCGTGAAGAATCTGGCAAAGGCTGTGCCGCCACAGTGTCATTCTGAAGAGGCGATGCTTCTGAAGAATCCAGAACCGACTGCTGCGTCAACGAATCGGGTTCAGCAACCATCGGGGTCATCTGCTGCAACAGGCTGTCCGCAGACACCACGGCGTTGGAATCTGCAGGCAAGACAGCCTCCTGCGCAAAGGCGAAGGAGGCGGCCACCAGCAGGGCCGCACAAAACAGCGGTCCAGCGCTTTTATGCAAAGCGGGAAGGATTGGCCACATACTTTTCCGCATCTTCCCGAGCCACATAGCCGGAGCGAACCAATTCCGCCAGGCTGTCGTCCATAAGCATCATGCCGTCGGCAGCAGAAGCGGCTATTACCGACGGGAGCTTGAAATGGTCTCCCGAACGCACACAAGTGGCAATGTTCTGCGAATTGAACAGCACCTCCCATGCGGGGACTGCACCCGAACCCTCGGCGGCACCAGGCAACAGCCGCTGCACCACAATCGCCTTCAAGACGGAGGCTAGCATGGTACGTGCCAAAGCCTTATCTTCGGGCTTGGCCGCAGCCAGCAAAGCGTCCAGAGCGCCTGCGGAATTCCCGGCGGTCACATTGCAGACCACAAGGGCACCCGCCTCGGCAGCCCTGAGCATGGGAATCAAGAAAGAACCGTCAAAGTCCCCCATCCACAAAACGTCCACGCCGCTGCGAACGGCCTGTTCAATCTTTTCGGGCACGCCGCCAACGGAATCTTCCAAAATCAGGCTGTTGCCCTGCTTTACCGGCAGTTCCTTGGCCTTGTCCAAAAAGCTCGCCCTAAGAATTTTGGATTCGCAAAGAGCGCCCACGTAGGCGGTAGCGGTAGTAGTCTTGCCAGAACAGGCAGGGCCAGCAAACAGCACCAGGCCCGAACTGTAGCCCAGCAGGTTTTCCAGAACCGGAGGCACTCCCAAAGACTGGAAGTCGGGGCATTCGTTCAGCAGCGGGCGGAACACGGCGCCGTTGCCCAGGGCCTCGCGGAAATACCGAACGCGCCAGCGCATGTCTTGCCAAGGGCCTGCAATCATGGAACCAGATTCGCCTTCCAAAGCACCCAAGAACTCCGCCAAAGTGCCAAAGGGAATGGCGGGAGCGTCGGGAACGGCGCAAACCTTTCCGGCCAAACGCACTGCCGGAGCAGCACCCTCCGTAATAATCAACTCGCTACTGCCGGTGTTAACCGCGTATTCCAAAAGGGATTCCATTTCGTTAGCCATGTTTAAACCTCCCTTCCTGCAGGGTTGAACGCCGCAAAGCGCCTAATGTCGTTAGCCCGCTTCCAGGCTTCCACGCCGTCTATATAGCCCGCCTCCACGCACTTTTGCAGGGAGTCGTCCAGAATTACGCCCTGGTCCCGCTGGCTGCTAATGGCGGCAGTCAGCTGTGAAAGGTCGCCCTTGCGGATCATGCCCGCTATGGTGGGCGACACCCGCACTGCCTCGGCGGCAAGCACCAGGCCCTGGTTCTCTTGAACGGGAACCAAGTGCTGCACAATCACCCCCTTCAGCTGGTCGGCCAAGGAGTTGGCAAAAGACTGCCGCGCGTTTTCGGGAACAGAAACCAGCAACCTGGAAAGCAGGGCGTGTACCGTGTTGCCGCGAGTCACCGCAAACACCAG
>CACXIR010000091.1 GCA_902767785.1 Fibrobacter succinogenes
CGATGGCGCCCAGCATAGCAATGGTCAGTGCCGGCTGGAACACCTTCTGCATCATCTCCAAGCTAATGTTGGGCAGGTGGGGCATGGGAAAACCGCTAGGAATGTGGTTTTTCATGCCGATAGTCACCACGCCGTGTTCCGTGTCCCAACCCAGCACCTTGACCAAAACCGTAGCCACGATAATGGCCACCAGGGAGCCGGGAACCTTGGTAGTAACCTTGGGCCACAAAATGCAAACCAGCAGGGCCACCAGACCCACGATTACCGCATAACCATTTATAGTATCAATAGACGATGCGTAAAGCTTAATCTTGCCAACGGCGTCGGCAGGGTCCTTCACCAAAAACCGCAATCCAAAAAAATTGGGTACCTGTCCCAGTGCAATGATAATGGCGATGCCCGCCGTAAAACCCACCGTTACCGGGTAAGGAATAAACTTGATGATGGCGCCCAGTTTTGCAAGGCCAAAAATAACCAAGAAGATGCCGGCCAAGAGTGTCGCCGAGGCAAGACCGTCATAACCGTACTGGGAAACAATCCCGTAGACAATCACAATGAAGGCTCCCGTAGGTCCGCCAATCTGAAAACGGGAGCCGCCCAAAAGGGAAATGGCAAAGCCTGCAATAATTGCCGTGTAAAGGCCCTGCTCTGGACCCACGCCAGAAGCGATGGCAAAGGCGATGGCCAAAGGGAGAGCCAGAATTCCCACAATGAGGCCGCTCATCAGGTCACGGGAAAAATCCTTGCTGGTGTAGCCCCGCTTAAGGCTACGTGCAAATTCCGGAGTAATGGTAGCCACGACTTCTGTCAAATAATTCTTGACGGTCTTCTTGGCATCAATAGGCTGCATCTGGGCTCTCCTAGGTAAAGGCGGGCCCAAATTTAGAAAGATTGCAACTATTTGTTAAGGGCAGGTAAGATTAAAGTAAACCCTTCTTGGCACTCCGCATCAGGTTCTTCACCTGCTTGTTGGACAGCTGGGGAACCTCTGCATCCCTTTCCCTACGGGATTTGGGAGCGCATTCTTCACAGTAGTACTTGGTGACAACGCCAAAGCTGGCGGCACCCTCGGTCCGGTCCGTCTGGCGGGAACGGTAGGACCTGACCAGGGCTTCTCGATGGCACTTGTCGCAAATGCCCATCTTGGGGGGAGCAGGTTCGCGGGATTTTTCCTTTTTCTGCTTTTCGTCGTCCATGGCCCAAGCCCGGCTCTGAGCCGCATTCTTTGCTGCGAAATGGTTGTCAAACAGACTCATGGTAACTCCTTTTCTTCTTTAACTCTTTCAATATACAATCTTCCAGAAACATCGATAGGAGGGTTATGCACAAAGAAGAGGGTTTTGCATCTTCAGAGAACAGGCTCCGGCCAAATTTACCGCGTTCTTCCTGTTTTTCCTTAAAGTCCTCCACGTGTTTTTCCCAATCGAAAACATTCACCCGCTCCGGATCCAAGTCCACAAGGCCTCTGATGGAGTCGTTCAAGAGGTCCACCTGGCCATCGGATTCAGGAAGCATGTCCCTGGGCACGGTCACCAAGAAAAGCCCAGACTGGGTCTTTTTCAAAAGTTCTTCCACCAATTCCCGGTAATGAGCAGCCACCAAGCTACCATCACCACGTTCCCGCTTCAAGTCATCGATTCCCAGGCCCAAAACAATACGACCGGCCTTTTTCCCAATAATGTCAGAAGACGCACGGGAAAAAAGCTGCGAAATGGAAAGCAATACGGGGGCGTTTATGGAAAACTGCATGGGGCGGTTGGGTTCCGCGCACAAAAGCATTTCGGAACAGCGGAAGGCCGCTTCGCCCGCTTCACCCAAAAGTCCGTCACCGATTATCAGTATCCGGTTTTCCATGCTCCTAATCTACACTTTGTTTTCAGGTTTGACCACAGTCAACACCCAATAATTCCCTTTTTTCACCCTGGAAACCACCTTCATTCCATCTGCCACCAGAGCTCCGGGAACATTTTCGATTGGAGAGCCTTCATCCAAGTAAAATTCAAGAGGCCTGCCCGCCGGGAACCCTGCCATGACAAGCCTAGCCCTTACCGCATTGCCGGGACACTCCACGCCTCGCAAGTCTAGCACTTTGGGAAAATCCATCTTCAGGCATTCAGGAATCGGGCTGGTCCTGGACATCTCGCAAAAATCCACAATGGCCTCCGCATTGTCCTCCGGCGACTCCAACCAATTAGCCAAGGCAAACTTTGAAGGAGCCTTTGTCAAAAACCAGGACAGACCATCACTGCCAGTAAGGGTTACAGAACACTCCCTACGAATCCATTCTGTACAGGCAAAAGACAAAAGTTTCAGCAGAGCGGCCCCAAAACCATCCGTACCCCTATTGGTTTTCACCCATTGATGAAGCGGATTTTCGTTCATGCATTTTCTCTTTTGTCAAGGGGTCCCCTCAAACAAAAAAAATATTTTTTTCGGAAGGGAGAAATAGACCAAAAAAATTGTCAAAAATTCATTTTGAATGTAGAAAAGTTTTGTTAACCTTTCTATATTCGGCCTCAAGCATTCAAGTATGCAAAGGTTTTTGGTATTATGATAAACAGTGTCCTACTCTATGCGATGTTCGTGGTGTACGTCATCGCAGGCGTTGGCTTGGTCATTTACGGTTTTAGCTGTTATTACAGTATTTACCTATTCCTCAAGAATAGCCGTCGCACGCGACTCACCGACCGCAAGAACATCCTCCAGTTTTATCGCGAACATTCCATGGCGGACCTGCCCCAGGTTACCACCCAGCTTCCCGTGTTCAACGAAGCCAACTGCGTGGAACGACTGCTGGAGGCAGTCTGCGCCATCGACTACCCCAAGGACAAGCACGAAATTCAGGTTCTGGACGACTCCACCGACGAATGCTACGAAGTAGCGAAGAAAAAGGTCGAAGAACTGGCAGCCAAGGGCTACGACATCAAGCTTATCCACCGTACCAACCGCTCCGAATTCAAGGCGGGTGCCCTCAAAGAGGCCATGCAGGTAGCCAAGGGCGATTTCCTGGCCATTTTCGACGCGGACTTTGTCCCCGAGAAGGACTTCCTCTTGAAAACCATCCCCTACCTGGTGATGGACAAGCAGATTGGCCTGGTCCAGGGACGCTGGGGCCACTTGAACCGCACCGAATCCGGTCTTACCCTCGCCCAGTCCATCGGCATTGACGGACACTTTGTGGTGGAACAATCCGCCCGCAGCTGGGGCAAGCTCTTCATGAACTTCAACGGAACCGCCGGTGTGTGGCGCAAGCAGGCTATCTATGGCGGTGGCGGCTGGGAAGGCGACACCCTGACCGAAGACATGGACCTTTCTTACCGTTCCCAGCTCGCCGGTTGGAAGATGAAGTTCGTGTTCGACGTAATTGTCCCCGCCGAACTCCCCAACGACATCAACGCATTCAAGGCACAGCAGTTCCGCTGGGCAAAGGGTTCCATCCAGACCGCCATCAAGATCCTTCCCCGCGTACTCAAGGCAAAAGTTCCTCTCCGCATCAAGATTGGAGCAATCCTCCATACGACGCACTACTCCATTCACCCCTGCATGCTGTTCACTGCACTCTGCGCCTGGCCTTTGCTAGCCTTCTTTGAACCCGTGGCCCACCTTCCCAGTTGGGCATACACCGTAGGCTTCAGCTTTATCTTCCTCGCCGCTATCGCACCTTCCGTGCTTTACTTTGTGGCCCAGCGCTGCTCCGGCTATACCGGCTGGAAAATCCGTCTGCTTTCCCTACCCATCTTGATGGCCCTTGGCGTAGGCATTGCGGTAAGCAACTCCCGTGCCGTATTCTCCGCCGTTATCGGAAGCAAGGGCAGTTTTGTACGTACGCCCAAGAGCGGCGGCTCCAAGAAGAAGGCCAAGAGCCACTATGCCCAGAAGTTCCCCTGGATGGCCCTCCTGGAGCTCATTGTAGGAGTCTACTGCATATTCGGTCTGTTGGAATACATCGGCGCCCAGAAATTCATTATCGGACCATTCCTGGCCCTCTATGCCGTGGGATTCCTCTCCGTAAGCGTGCTTTCCTTCATGCACTTTATCGGCAATATCATCGAGATGCACAAGGCCCGCAAGGCCGAGCAGGCAGAACAAGCCTAAGCCTAATAGCGATTTTCTATAGTGCCGCGTTCTCCCTTGAGGATGCGGCTTTTTGTTTCCACAATCTCTTGCAAGAGCTGCTTGGAACTAGACTGGTATTCCTTTTGCAGCCTAACGTAGTTTCCGTGCATGTTGCCCCACGCACCAAAGGCCGCCAAGGCCACAATCCCGGCACACGCCATGGCGACCAGCAGTTCAATCAGGGTGAAGCCGTCTCTACGCATCTCACAATCCTTTTCAATGTCAAGTCGGCCCAGCATCCCGATACATCCCGAATTATCGCCCACTGCAGGGGATGGCCGCCGGGAACGCGTTCAAAAGTCAGCGACAGCTCGGTGCCTTGCCGCCCTGTCGTCACCGCTTCATTGGGGGCATTGGGGTCAACGCAGGGCCGGGGCGACACCACCTGTTCTTCCATCAGCGACACGGCCTCTATCAGCGTCCGACCCTTTTTTGCCTCCCGGTCCTTCATTTGCAAAAAACCACCGATGGAATGCCCGATGCCCGCGACCCCAACAGAAAGGACTACCGAGGCAATCAACACCTCCATCAAGGAAAAACCCTTTTTCGCGGAAACCGGCACAAAACTCATAGCCGCCCCCATATTTTGCGCGATCCGCCCATAAAAGCGGGTAGCAGTTTCCGCTGGACCCTTTCGGCATCTTCTACACCCAACAGTCCGCCAGGGGCATCCACCGTACCATCCACCACGGCATCCCCCGTAATTTCGCCCCAGGGGATTCCTGCACCATGAGCCACTACGATGGCCGGGAATAACCCCTGCACCCTGTCTTGAATTTGAAAACTGGACGCAATCGCCACACCGCGGAACTTGACGTCTCCCTCGGCACGAAAATGGCCCTGCGTATACAGCTCCAGATAATCGACGGAGACTTCTCCCTGAAACACCACGTCCGCTAAACTATACAGGCGAAGCGTATCAAAGTGCGCACGCCCCCGGAAAAGGGACCTTCCCTCCACCCAGAAACTCGCCCGGCGAATACTATCTGAGCAATCCACTTCTAGGTCGCCATCGCGAATGACGCCTGACATGAGCGGTTCGCCTTGAAAAAAACGCCTATTCCCGTACAAGGAGCTTTCCGTCCCCTCCTCTAGAACCAGCTTTTCCAGAGAAGCACGATAACTAGATACTCCATTCGCCCACTCACTAAAAGAAGCTAAATGCGGTTCGGCACCCGCAATCAAGCATAGCTCTCCTTCCGTTTTTCCACTGGCACTATCGGCTTCACCGCCGACTGTACAGATCCTTTCCCATGGTCCTAGGCCTTCTGCCTGAATGCGGGGCAATTCCGGGTAATAACCCGACGGGAACCCACGCAAGTGCAGCATCATGGCGGATTCCGCATTGTAAAAATTTTCAAAATCCGCCTTGTGCTTGAGCAAAACCGGATTCAGACGGCCAGCTGTTCTCAGGAGCATCGTGAAAAGCAGCATGAGCGAAAACAGCAGGACCGCCACCAAAGGCAACACGAACCCGCGGGAATCAGGGATTTTTGCCATTGAGGACCTCCCATTCCCTACCACCGCATTCCAGCACCACACGATCTCGAAGCACAGATTTCACAAGGAACCCGTTCAAAGAGTCTCCCGCCTTTTTTGTGACTTTTTCTCCATTAGCCACTCCCGAAAACAAACGATTCCCCACAACCCCCCGAATTTCCAGGCTTGGCTTAAAACAACCAGGAGCACTGAACGTATCCGCTTTTTTTGAAGTTGATGTTTTTGCGAAAACACGAAAATCCTTTTCTGAGGGCAAAGGCTTTGCCACCGGCAGGGACAATTCGGGAGCAGCCGGGCCAACAAACGAGTCCCATCCGGTCACATTCCCTTTCCAAACAAAAAATCCCATCGCCATCACCATCAATAATAGAATTATAGACAAAGCCACGCATTTGCCGTGCCTTTTTGTTTCCAAATGCAGGCCCTTCCAAAACGGATCTTGAACAGCACGCCTGAAACTAGGCCGCCACGCCCCCTTTCGATTATCAAAATTCATATCAAGAACCTTGAGTATGCTTTTGACAAAGTCACCCCCTTGAGAAAACAGGGAATCTTCCTTCAAAAACACATCAAAGCGATCAAGGCGTTCCATGGCCAGCTTTATACCATTGTCACCGCAGTATCCGCACTCTTCGGACCAGTGGCAAAGACGCCCCTCGTAAAAAACAAGTACATAAAGGCAATCCCCCGCTATAGCAGCAAAGCGAAAATTTCCCAATGCGCCGGAGGCCCTCATTTCCCTATCCGCCACAGCATAAAGGGAAATATTCCTGGGCAAGACCCGTGCATGGACGCTATCCAATTCGCCGACGGGAGAAATCACCATGTAGCGGTGCCGTCGACCCTCAGTGGAGTTGAAGGAAATCATTTTCCAAAATCTGGGCAGTCCATCAAAATCAGGAAAGTCCCGTCGAAAATAGTCCTCTAGCATTTCATGCGGCAAATCTCCCGCACCAAAGCCGGTCACCACTTCCCAGGTACAGATCCTCGCCGAAACACCCAACAGCTTCGCCATTAGAACTTCACCTCGGGCGTAATAAAAATCGCCAGTTCGCTTTCTTCCTCTTCTTTGCTGGTGTAGCTAAACAGCCTACCTATAAACGGAATGCTTCCCAAAAACGGAACTGCCGTACGCACCTCTGTTTCGTTCTTACGAACAAGGCCTCCAAGGCACAGGGTTTCCCCATTTTTCAAAAGCACCGTCGTTTTCAAGTTCCTGGTGCTAATATCCCTAGGGCCATCACCGGAGCTGCGTCCCGCTGTCTTGATTTCAGGTGCCACATCCAACGTGATAACTCCCTCTCGAGTAACCGATGGCGTTATTTCTAAAGAGATTCCGTCATTAAAGGAACGATAATCCGTAATGGGATAGCCCTCCGCAGAAACCTGACTTACCAAATAATAAACCGTGTTGGTCACGTTCAGTTCCGCCTTATTGCCGTTCAAGGTGGTAAGGTTTGGACGGGCCAGCACCTTTGCCTGGTTATTCTCTTCCATGGATGCCAATTCCATTTCAAAATGGTCTGGAAGGATTCCTATTTTGCCGACCGCACCCTTCCCTGTTACATCCTTCCCCAAAAAATCCATAAACCCCTTAACGCCAAGGTCGCCTTCCTTGGTGCGCCGGCCCGTCCCACTTCGCATACCTATTTCAAAACCCTTCCCCTTCTTGAATTCCACGATGATGCAAGAAAGGGTCACCTGCATCAGAGCCACATCTATTTTTTCCAGCAGTTCCCTAGCCGCCCGAATGTCGCGGGGAGAACCGACAAGCAAGATGGCGTTCTGCTCCTTGACCTCCGAAACAGCGATGTCCTTGCCGGGAAGCATCTTGCCTAATTGCTGTAGGGCCTTTTCACAATGAATATGTTTCAACGGGTACAAGAATGTCATTGAAAGGGGATCTTTGGCACCTCCCTGGGACACCGACAACATATTGGAATCCAACATGTAGGTATAGCGGCTACCCCTAAAAATGGAGCGGAGGAGTTCCTCTAGCGAGACCGACCTAAAATCCAAACGAACCTTTTCATCCAAATTCCCATACATGGCCAAATTCAGCTGGGAAAGGGCCGTCAATTCCTTTAAGGCATCGCCAATGGAAACTCCGTCCAAATGCACTTCAAAATAATCCCCATCTTTCCACATTCTAGACGCATCATTGGCCAGGGCCACATCGCCCTCCATCTTCTGACGCACCACCAGGCAGGAATTCTTCTTTTCTACTTGGAACCCATTTACATCCATCAAGGTGCGAAACGCCTGCTCAAAACTCAAATCCTTGAGCGTTCCTGAAACCTTGCCATGTATTCCCGGTTCCCACAATAGGTTCACTCCCGTATTGGCACCGTACTCTTCTATAAATTCCAAAACATCTTTATCCTTGACCTGAAGGGTCACCAAGGTATCCCGCACCTGAATAAAGCTCTCGCCTCGGACTTTCCGAGAGCGGATTACAAACATGTTTCGTTGATCCACCAATTCCAAGCCATTGGATTCGCATAAAGCGGAAAGCCCTTCCAAAAAAGGGACCCCTTCCAAATGGAAGGTAATGGAACGCTGCACCGAAGCGTCAACCAAAACTGAAACATCGTAGGCCAAAGACAGGGAGCGAGCCACATCCTGTATGGGAGTGTCCACGAAATCAAGACTAATGGATTCGGGAAATTTGCCGGGAGCCGCCGATACGGCCACAAAGCAAAGCAGAAACAACAATTGCGCCTATGTTTCTCTGTCTGTGAAGCACTTTTCTGATCATGGAAAGGATCATCTGCCATTCTGCTTCTGCATCAAATGTCCCTCCCGCAGGGCTGGGTCCTGGAGCAATTCTGGAATACTTTATCAAGGTCGATGCATATTCAGCACAGACAGATCAGCATATAGACAATTTAACCTTGGAAGTTGATAAACCGGAACAGTGTATCATCAGGCGCACGGGTATTGACGCGGGAGCAGTCACGTTCCTGGAGACCGGCGCATATACGGTCACGGTTTATCCGACTTATAATCCGGAGTACAAGATGACCAGCAGGGTCACAATAGTGAAACCGATTGAGTCTGTCACTGTTAAGGCAGAACCTGCGTCTCCTCAGAGCTGGGGCACTCAGATCAATCTCGAGGCAGAAGTTGAAGGCGGTAAGTGGACCCTGTATTATACCTTTTCGGTCATTGATGAGAATGGGACGGAGACTGTTATCCGAAAAGAGTCTTCAGATGCCAACTGTAGCTGGAAGCCTGATGCAATTGGAACTTACCGTCTCCGTGCGGACGTAAGGGATATGGGAGACGATGACCGGG
>CACXIR010000092.1 GCA_902767785.1 Fibrobacter succinogenes
AAAGTGCTTTCGAAAAGGCACCTGTCAAAAAGTTCAGCTATTCCGACCGTTCTTCCGAAATCCAGAACTTGGTTTCCGAGAACGCCAAGCGTGTATTTGACGTGCGTCAACCCATCTCTATCTTGGTGGATGACGACAGTTTCTTCGAGGTCCAGCCTGACTTTGCCAAGAACGTGGTGGTGGGCTTTGCCCGTATCGAGGGCAGGTCCGTGGGCATTATCGCAAGCCAGCCCCAGTACCTTGCCGGTACATTGGACATCGACGCCAGCGACAAGGCCGCCCGTTTTATCCGCTTCTGCGACTGCTTCAACATTCCGCTGCTCACCATGGCGGACGTTCCGGGTTACATGCCCGGCAAAAAGCAGGAATACAACGGCATTATCCGTCACGGAGCCAAGCTGCTTTACGCTTATGCCGAAGCTACGGTCCCGAAAATCACGCTCATCATGCGCAAGGCCTTTGGCGGTGCATACATCGCCATGGACTCCAAGCACCTGGGTTCTGACTACGTGCTGGCTTGGCCCATTGCCCAGATTGCGGTGATGGGTGCAGAAGGTGCGGTGGACATTATCCACAAGAAGGAAATCGCCGCCGCCGCCGACCCCAAGCAGGCCCGTGCCGACTTCATCGCCCAGTACGAAAACGAACACCTGAATCCCTATATTGCGGCAAGCACGGGCTCTATCGACGAGGTGGTGTCCCCGACGGAAACCCGCGCCCGCATTATCGCAGCCTTCAACAGTCTCGAAGCCAACAATCCCATTCCCACGGAATGCAAGAAACACGGCAACGTACCGCTGTAACGGCTGCTCGGCTCATTCTTGACTCAATTCTTTGCTCCGCTTTCGGGCGGAGTTTTTTTATTCCGTCCTGTCGTCTTAAATTCGTTTATTAATAACATAAAACTATCATTTCAATAAAAACAATATATTAGACAATATTGATTTGTCTTAATAAATTTGATGTATCCCTTAAAAAAGAGTTGCATGTGGTGCGACGAGAGTCTTTGGGTATTGTAGAGGATGGTATAGGTTTCTATATTTTGTATGCAAGGTGGTAATTATGTTCAAATTGAAAAGTGTGTTCTTCTCCCTGCTGCTCACCCTTCTTGCCTGTGTGCAAGTCTGGGCGGTCGAAAGCTACAGGAAGGTGACGACTTTGGACGACCTGGTGGACGGAGCAAACTACATTCTGGTTACAAAATTGCAATCCGCCGCCTATGCTCCGGGAACCCTGGACAATTCAGTCTTTGCAAGTGTAGAGATTACGTTTGAAAGTGACATCGCCATCATTGATCAAAATTCGGGAGTGACCGTATTTACGCTCCAGAAAACGAATGACGGTTATGCCTTTATGAATAACGGACAATACTTGTATTCTCCTGAGAACAAGAAAGTAGGGTTCCGGGAGGAAGAAACATCTTGGCAGGTAACTGCACAATCCGGAGGGTTCGCTATTTCGCCATCTGCAGGTTATCTGCAGTATAATGCTTCAAATCCCCGCTTTACGGTATATACATCGAGCCAAACTCCTGCCTATTTATATGTTAAATCCGACGAGTATTCTTCGATTATGCCTCCGGTTATTTCTGGAACGACGCCGTTCAAGCATAGTACCACCGTGAGCATTTCTGCAAAAGCGGGTGAAACCATCTACTACACGCTCGATGGAACGGAACCGACAACATCGAGTGCGGTTTACACGGCTCCTTTCGAGTTGGTCGAATCTACCCAGGTCAAGGCGATTGCACAAAATGGGGAGCAGACCAGCATAGTGGCGAATAAGCAGTTTGAGGCATTGCCTTTGTTTACGGTGACACCTGATTTGGATCCGGAAACCTATTATGGCCAAAGGAAAGTGTATTTCTCTTTGAAAAACGGTACTGAACCTTATGATATTGAATATACCATAGCGACAGACAATAGCACGAATTCGTATACCCCAGAGGGCGTTTATGATAATGCATTTTCTGTTGTAATAGGTAAAACGGCAACCGTAACAGTTTCTGCAACCGACGCCGAAGGTGAAACGTTTACAGGTTCCTTTGCCTATACCATTTTACCTTACGAGGATGCAAAAGCCTACCAGCTGGTGAAGGATTTGTCTGCGTTGACCGCTAACTCCCGTATTATTTTTGCGGCAGAAAAAAATGGTGTCATTTATGTGATGGGCACAGAAAATTTCAATGATAGATTTCTTGCTGTTCGAGCAAATGTGGAAGAGGGTGCCGTTGTACCGCCTAGGGTAGTCTTGAACAATGGCAAGTTTAAGGAGTTTGTGGTGCGGCACAATGAAGATGGAACGTATTCTTTCAGCAGTATGGTCGAAGGAGAGTATTTACAGCCCAAAGGTAAGAATACCATAGCTATTGGTCCCATGAGTGAGCGTGCCCATGCCGTAATTACTCTCAATTCTGAAAAAGCGGACATATCTTTTGAAAATTCGGAATACAATTTGTTGCGCTTCAACTACAATCACAACACCAATTGGTTGTTCTCTTGCTACAATTCGTCATTTGTTGACGGTTTACCTGTTTACATCTACGCAAAGGCTGATTTGCCTGTTTCAAATGGTGCAGTGACCATTGCTGCGGACCGTTCTTGGGCCACCATCAATGGGACGTACAAGGGTGCGAAGGTTGTGGATATATCTGAGCTCGTTGGTGTCGATACAATTATTTTTAACAGGACCTTTACTGAGGGGACTTTCTCTACCATCATGTTGCCGTTTGAAATTGCGGTAAGTAGTGTGAGCGGAGGCAAGTTCTACGGGTTTACGGAAATGACCAACGAAAACGGCAAGTGGACGGCGGGTGCATCCGAAATCGGGCAGTCCGGAATCCTTGTCGCCAACACGCCCTATCTGGTGAAACCCACGGCTACTTCCATAACCTTTAATGGGCCTGTGACGCTTAGCACTATCGCCGGTGGCAATGGCAAGACGGTCCAGGATGATTGGGAGTTCCAGGGATCTTACCAGTACACTGTTTTCGGCGATGTCAAGGATGCCAATCCCCAGAACACCTATTACGGGTTTACGGCCCAGGCGCTGAACGGCTATAGTGTTGGCCAGTTTGCCAAGGCCGGAGACCAGGCCTATATTTACTCCATGCGGGCCTACCTGGTGCACAATGGCGCTAACGGCTCCCAGAAGAATGCTGGTGGACTTGGTCTTAGCGACTTCGGTACGCTGCCCGAGACCATCGATGTGAAGATTATGGACGAACAGGGCAAGGTCACCGAGGTAGCTACGTTCAATACCGTCACCGGCGAAATCACACTTGATCGCTGGTTTGACCTGCAGGGCCGTCAGCTGAAGGGCAAACCCTCCATCAAGGGTAAGTATCTGCACAACGGCAAGGTAGAAGTGGTTAAGTAAGGTTCCAGGAGTTTTTGGGAAAATTTTAAGAAAATAAGGGAGACAGATTATGAAAACAGAAAACGAAAAGAAGATATATATGGTCCCCACCATCCAGGTGGTCGCATTGTCTCACAGTGCAAACCTTTTGGACGCTTCGGAGCAGGATTACGATGGTGAATTTGCCCTGCTTGGTGGCAACTCCAACAGCCGCATTTCATAAAGAGGTCAGCTATGACTACTACAAAAAACACTCTTTTCACATTGATTTTCGCCCTTCTTGCCTTTGTGCAAGGGGCGTTGGCGCAGGATGCACCTGCGGGTTTGTCCATTGATACGGATTACAACCCCGACCAGGCAGGTTATTACTATGTGAATATGCCGATTTCTGGTCAGAAAACGGTGACGCTCACAAATAGTGACATCGTTTTCAAGGTGTACGACAATGGTGGCAAGAATGGCAATTATATCGATGATCATGGATTTTCTAATAGTATTCTTTTTTATGCCCCCGCAGGCTATGTCTTTGAGGTGACAGGGCGCATTGTTAGACTTGATTACTATGACCAACTTCTCATTTTCGACAGTGATAACGATGATATTGAACGTTACAGACTTTATTGCTATAACTGCGAAAATGAAGACCCCTTTATTGTGGCCGATATCGGTACCTACGAGACAACAGATAACGTTATGCTGGTTATTCATCGCCCAGATGATTCGTCCCGTGAAGGTTTTGAACTGACCGTGTCGATGAAGCAAAATGTCCATGTCCACAACATTGCTATTGAACAGCAGTCTGGCGGAACCTGGACGGCGGATGTCGGCAGCACCGCCATTGCTACTCATGATGTGGATCTTACATTTACTCATGATGCTAATCGTGTACTAACGTCCATAAAGGTGATTAAGACCGGGGATGCCTCGACTGAGGTTGAGCTTACCAAGCTAGACGACACCCATTACCGCTTCACTATGCCTGATTATGACGTTACGGTGGTCCCGGGGGCTTATGACTGGGAATGGACCAGCGGGAATACCATTTGCCATCTTGATAACCAAGGCGTGCTTACTGTTAGCGCCATTGCCGGCACTGACGGTGCCATGGCAAACTATGCAAATCAGGAAGATTCGCCTTGGGTAAGTGCGAACGTTGATGATGACATTACAAGCGTTATTGTCCAACCTGGCGTAACTGTAATCGGAAGGAAGGCGTTTGCCTATTGCGATAAAATTTCGTCTGTTTCTTTGCCTGCGGGACTTTTGGAAATCCGTTATCTTGCTTTTAATGGTTGCACTAGACTGACCAGTATTACGATTCCCTACACTGTTACAAATGTTTCTTATAACGCTTTTCATAGTTGTAATGGGTTGGCCCACGTTTACAACCAAGCACGGCCAGAAGATATCAATTGGGGCTCCGCGAATGCCGATTTCATACCAGATCCGGCAAATGAAACCCTCTGGCCTAAAATAACCAAGATGCATGTTTTCCCGTCAATGCTCGAGGCTTATGAGAACAAATTCAAAGGGAATGATAAAAAACTCAATGTCACCTTCGTAGGCGACCTTGAAGCGTCGGACAATTGGACCGATGCCGGTAATTATGCGTCCAGTTTCTCGAATGAGAACGGCAATACCATAACCATTATGAACGAGGCCGAGATGGCTCGATTTGCCTACCTGGTAAATGCAGGGAATACTTATAAGGGCAAAACGATTAAGTTGGGTGCCAATCTGAACATGTATAGCCACAATTGGGTGCCTATTGGCACCAATCAGAGACCCTTTGAAGGAATCTTCGATGGGCAGGACCATACGATTAACGGTATTGTTGTCAACCGTGAGGGTTTGGCATACAACGGACTTTTTGGATATGTAGGTGGATATGATAACCAAAGTGCCCTTGGCATAGTAAGGAATGTTAGCCTGAAGCAGAGCAGCATTACGGGCGGTGACTATACCGGAGGCCTGGTGGGCTACCTGCTGTACGGCAAGGTGGATAACTGCTTTACCGATGCCTCGGTGAGCGGAAATCAATATGTGGGCGGACTTGTCGGTGCAATGATAGGCGAAACATATAATAATAGAATTAATGCTTACGTTACTAATAGCCTTTATATGGGTAGTCAGGTTAGTGGAAGCGGAAATCAGAATGTCGGTGCCGTTGTGGGTGGCAAACTTAATAACCGTTGCACTATCACGTCTTACTACACCAATAAGAGTGTGTCTACAACATCGCAACTGGACATCTATGCTGTTAAGGCGGTTGATGAAAGTTCGGGAGATATTACGGTCACTTATGATGGTAGCGGCAAAATTGATTATGAGGGTGACACGTACGGTGCTACCAATGGCACAGCAAACTTTACCGTCCATGCTACGGACCCATACAAGAAACTCGTGAGCGTTACCGTCAATGATGTACAGATTGCCACTAAAGCAGGAACATTCTCATTTGACAGATGTTCTAGTGCGAATACCTGCCGTATCAACGCTACGCTTGGCAATGTACAACTCGCCGGTAGCGGTACAGCAAACGATCCGTACCGCATCTCCAACATGGATGAATGGAACCTGTTTGCTGAACTGGTGGCCGGTGGTGCTACCTTCAGCGGCAAGTTTGTTAAGCAAGTGGATCAAATCGGTGACCAGAATGGCAATCCCTATAATGGTATCACGACTATGGTGGGAGAAAGCGAGGAACTCAGTTTCCAAGGAACCTATGACGGCTCAAAGTATTACATCATTGGTTCTATCAATAGCACTGCCGATTATGCCGCACCGTTCCGCTTTGTGAAGAATGCGACCATAAAGAATGTCAAGGTTGCTGGCACATTCAATGTGGGTAAGCATGGTTCGGCGTTGGTGGGTAAAACCTATGGAAGTACACTTATAGATACGGTGTGGGTACATTTGGCTACCATCAGTAGTTCTCTAGGCAGCAATCGCTAT
Organism: Fibrobacter succinogenes; assembly: GCA_902767785.1. Taxonomy (GTDB): domain Bacteria; phylum Fibrobacterota; class Fibrobacteria; order Fibrobacterales; family Fibrobacteraceae; genus Fibrobacter; species Fibrobacter succinogenes_D. Next base: position 6,313 of record CACXIR010000092.1, read on the forward strand.
ATGGGCGGTGTGGTTGGACATGGTGGCAATTCTACGCTGACCATGAAAAACATCCTTTTTGATGGAGACTTGTCGAATGACGGAGACTACACTGGTGGCCTGTTGGGTTGGACCGACGGCATGACCCTCAAGCTCGATAGTTGCACGTTCCGTGGGAGTTTCTCTGGCAACGGAGCGTTCCATCCGATTGCAGTTAGAAATTCGTACAAACCTATGAACACTACTGTCAAGAATGTCTATTTCTACACCGGCCCCAAGAATATTGACAATGGTCACATAGCCGTGTCGGCTATCCGCGTGCAATCGGAACCCCCTGCCGATGGCAGCTACGGGACGGCGGTGGATGCCTTGAGTGGTGGTATTTCCCCTTGCTACTACTATAACGATGCTCCCCAAGGACTCCGTATTGACTATGACAAGGAACGTGGCTCAGAGGGCTACTACTTTGTCAATATCCAGAGAAACAACCTGCATCAGGTGTTGACGCTTGGTAACGATGTTACTTCCTTTACCATTTATGATGATGGCGGTAAATTGGGTAACAGGAGTGTGGATTGGCCGTCAGAATTGAAACTGGTCGCTCCCAGGAACAAGGTCTTTAAAGTGGGTGGTCGTGTGATACTGTTGGATCCATATGATGACTTTTTAGGCATTGGGGACGTCGCTGGTAGCAATAATCTTTTCCGCTTTGGCTACTTAGATGAGCAGGACATAGAAGATGCCCCGGAATCGGCAAATATCCCAAGTGCCACATCGGCAGGCAATGAACTATTTGTCCATGTTGAAACTAATAGTTTTTGGGATGCGGCGGTCGGCTTTGAAATTCAGGTGACGCTCCAGAGTGACGGGAAGTACCATTTTGGTGCCGTGACGGTCGAATCCGATTACTCGTTGGCAACTATCGATGGTGCCTATACGGGTGACGAAGAAACGGTTATTTCTCGGTCCTATTGTGTTCAAGAAGTTGTGTTGGATCGTAACTTTACGGTGGGTGCCTTCTCCACCATCATGTTGCCGTTTACAATGACAGAGGGCATCCCCTTGCAGAACGTCCATGGTGCGGAATTCTACGGATTTTCCGAAATGACCTACGAAAATGGCAAGTGGACAGCCGGTGCGACGAAGATACAGGGAAATCTTGTCGCCAACACTCCCTATCTGGTAAAACCTACGGCTACAAGAATCACATTCGATGGAGATGTGTGCCTGAGCACTGTAATGGGTGGTGGCGGCAAGACGGTCCAGGACGATTGGGAGTTCCAGGGAACCTATGAAAATCTTGTATTCGGCGATGTCAAGGAGGCCAATCCCCAGAACACCTATTACGGTTTTACGGCCCAGGCGTTGAACGGCTATAGTGTTGGCCAGTTTGCCAAGGCCGGAGACCAGGCCTATATTTACCCCATGCGGGCCTACCTGGTGCACAATGGTGCTGGCGGCTCCCAGAAGAACGCAGGCGGGCTTGGCGGCATCGGGGAATTGCCCGAAACCATAGATCTGAAGATTATAGACGAAAACGGCGTTGTCATCGAGACGGCCACCCTCAATACCCGTACCGGCGAAATCAAACGTGACCGTTGGTACGACCTGCAGGGCCGTCAGCTGAAGGGCAAGCCCGCCATCAATGGCAAGTACCTGCACAACGGCAGGGTAGAAGTGGTTAAATAGGCTTGTCATTCTGGAGGCCCACCGGGCCGATAGAATCCATGGACCCTATCGCCCTTGACGGGGCTCCAGGGCGACATATTAGTGTTTCACCCGCTTTTGTCATGCCCGACTTGTTCGGGCATCTCTTTTTTATACCTTCTTCCGCACAATTATAACTTTAATCTATTATTTCAATAAAAACAATATATTTGACATTATAATATTTTTTGGTATATTAAGAATGTAAAGAAGAAAATTTATCAAAGGAGTCCATCATGAAATCCGCTTACCTGTTCGCCCACAAATTCGTTATGGCTATTGTTTGTGCCCTGTTCCTGTCGGTTGCCGCTTTTGCCGATGACACTCCCATTGCAGTGGACCAGCTGCCCGCCGCCGTCAAGACTTTTGTGGCACAAAAGTTCCCCGCCCAGAAGATTCTCTTTGCCGAAAAGGATTCCGGGTTCTTCGAAAAGACCAAGTACGAAGTCCGCCTGGATGACGGCACCAAGATTGAGCTCTTCAAGGACGGCACCTGGAACAAGGTGGAGAATAAGCAGAAGGGCGTGCCTGCAAGCTTTATTCCCAAGGGAATCGCCGACTACGTAAAGGCGAACTACGCCACGACTCCTGTCATCAAGGTGGACAAGGAAAAGTATGGCTACGACGTGGAACTTGCCAACGATTTGGAACTGAAATTCAATGAACAGTTCCAGCTCATTGGAATGGACGATTAGAAGGCGTCGTCGTCTTCGTCGTCGCTGTGGCGGATGACGGTTGCGCCTAGTTTTGCCATTTTATTTTCAAAGTCCTCGTAACCGCGGTCCAGGTGGTATACGCGGTGGACAGTGCTTTCGCCGTCGGCAATGAGAGCTGCAAGCACCAGAGCTGCCGTGGCCCGCAAGTCGGCTGTTGCCCGGTACGGAAACCAGGGTGGCCATAAGGGGGGCCTGCATGTCGGTGGGGAACCCGGGGAAGGGTAGGGTGGAAATGCTGATGGGCTTCAGTTCCAGCCCGCGGGCGTCCACCTGGGCCCAGTCGGCCCCTACATCCACCTTGCAGCCCATTTCGCGGAAAGCGTCCAGGGTAGAGGCGATGTGTTCGGGAATAATCCTGTTGACCTTAACGCAACCCCGGGTGATTGCCGCACCGCAAAGGAAGGTGCCGGCCTCGATACGGTCGGGAATGGTAAAGCACTTGCCGGGGCGCAGACTTTCTACGCCCTGTACCGTAAGGGTACGGGTGCCGCGGCCCTGGATCTTTGCCCCCATGGACACGAGAAAGTCCACCAGGTTGTCGATTTCGGGCTCAAGGGCGGCGTTTTGCAAAACGCTTGTTCCCTTTGCAAGGGTGGCGGCCATCAGCACATTGACGGTAGCACCCACGCTGGAGATGGGGAAGTTGAAGTTTCCGCCGGGGAGCCGCCCTTCGCAGGTGGCCTCCACATAACCGCGGGTCAGCGTTATCTTTGCACCCAGGGCCTCGAGGCCTTTCAGGTGTAGATCCACGGGCCGCGGACCCCAGGCGCACCCTCCAGGCAGCGATACGCGACAACGCCCGAACCTTGCCACCAGCGGGCCCAGTACGTAAAAGCTGGCACGCATGGTCTTTACCAGCTCGTAAGGGGCTTCCAAATGGTCAGCCTGGCGGGTGTCAATCTTGAGTACGTGAGCTTCGCCGCTAATGTGGCAGCCAATGACCCTGAGTACGTCGCTCATGGTCTTCATGTCTTTTAGGTGGGGCACGTTGGTAATCTCTGAAACGCCATCGGCCAAAAGGGCCGCTGCCATCACGGCCAGCACGGCGTTCTTTGCGCCGGAAATATCTACAGTGCCTTCCAGAGGCTTTTTGACGTGGTGAACTTCGAAACGGTACATTTTGACTCCTGATCCCTATTCCTTATAGACCACCCGGGTCCTTGCAATCCAGTCGTGGAGAGCGCGGCGTTTGGGATCGATACAGACGATAATGTAGCCCAGCCCATAGAGCATCAGCGTGAACTGGGTAAAAATGCTTGCCAGGTAACGCACTAGGGCAAGGCCCCAGTTCAGCTTTTCCCCTTGTGCAGACTCTATTCTTAAACGGAACAGCATCTTGCCAGGGGTGGCAGAAAACTTGCCGGTAAAAAACACAAAGTAGGCGGTCTGCAAAATGGTGCAGATCAGCATAAAGTCCCACATGCCGGGAGCTTCCATCAAGTTGTTCAGGGCTTCGGCAGAGGTGGGGTCGTCTAAAAAGGCTTGGGCCATTTCTGTCAAGGTGGCCAAGTCCAAATAGCCTGTTTTAGACGCGATTAGGAAGGCAATGCCGCAAAAGACAGACACAGCCAGATTGTCGACGATATAGGCCACCAATCGCACGAAAAAGCCGGCATAGTGCTTTTTGTCCTGGGACTGCTTTAATAGCAGGTCGATGGTGTTCTTGAGCAGTTCGTCCCTGTCGGCGCTGTCTTTGGCCTCGGCGGTTTCTTTCCAGGGCTTCCAATTGGCCTCGCCGGATTTCCAAACCAGGGTGTTGTCGGTGATTTTTCCGCTTTCTACAAAGGCAAAAATCTCGTCCAGGCTGTAGGGGCCTTGCCGCCGATCGCCTTCGGTAATGGATTCATCTATAAAAAACCAGGACATATTGCTTTACAAATCTAGAAAAAAAGTCGATAATATAAACGTATGTCAAAAAATAATCTAAATTTGCAAGCTATGAATACATTTGTGCCTGGCCAGCGTTTTGTGAGTCAGTCTGAACCGGATCTAGGACTAGGGATCGTTTCAGAAGTGCAAGGACGAAACGTCACCTTCCGTTTCCCCCTTTTAAATCAGATTAGAATCTACCGCATGGACAATGCCCCTGTGGAAAGGTTTGTTTTGAACCCGGGGGAGACGGCCAAGAGCGAGAAGGGAGTCTCCTTTGTCATCGAGTCCCTGAGGGAAACTGCGGGCGTGGTGGTCTACGTTGGCCGTGGCGGCAAAGAAATCAAGGAATCGGACCTGGTGGCCAAGCAGGCGGCCAGGGTCATGGACCTGTTCAAGACCCTTACCCGCGTAGGTGCGGAAAGTGCCTTCCAGGATTCCTCCAAGGGGGATTTTTCATCCAAGGCCTTTGAGCGTCGCCGCCGGGCCATGGAATTGAACTGCAAATGGCAATCTTCCCCTGTCCGTGGCATGATTGGACCCAGGGTGGACATGATTCCCCACCAGTATTACCTGTGCTACAGGGCTTGCTCCAACACGGCACTCCCCAGGCTTATGCTCTCTGACGAGGTGGGCCTGGGCAAGACCATCGAGGCGGGCATGATTTGGCATGCCCTGAAGGCCCGTGGCCGCATCGAAAAGACCCTCATTCTGGTACCCGACACCCTGAAACACCAGTGGATGATCGAGATGAAGCGCCGTTTCAACCAGCTGTTTACCCTGGTGGACGACGGCTACATGCAGAGCCTGTTTGTGAACGTGGGCAAGGACGAGACGCCCCCCAACCCCTTTATGCAGGGCAACAATTTTATTGTTTCCGTGGAACTTTTGATGAAGCATGCCGCTCTGAAAGAGGACCTGCTTAAAGTCCATTGGGACATGACCATTGTGGACGAGGCACACCACCTGGTTTGCGAAGATGGCTTTACCAGCGGCGAGTATCTTTTGGTGAACGATATCCGCAAGAATACCGATGGCTTGTTGCTCCTTACGGGAACTCCTTTGCAGTTGAATCCCGAATCCCAGTTCAACCGCCTAAAGATGCTAGACCCGGCCCGCTTTACGGATTACCAGGAGTTCATTAACGACCAGGAAGCCTACAACAAGTTGGTGGGGGACCTGAAGAAGCTCCCTACGGACCCCAACCACCAGATGAGCTGGGAAGACCTTTACGAAGCCGTTCCCAAAAATTCTAAGATACGTCCCTGGCTGGAGCAGGAAAATTCCAAGTCCCTGACTGCCGGGGAGTGGATACGCCGCATTGTGGATGCCATGGGTACCGGTTCCGTGGTTTTCAGGAACACCCGAAAAGGCGTGGGCGGATTCCCCAAACGCATTTTGGATGCCATCCCGCTGGACCCGAACCCCGAATACCGCGACCTGGTGAACATCGTGGCCCAGAAATACCTGTACATGGAAGAAGGCAGCAACGGAGACGACCTGATTACTGACATTCAGGAAAACGGACTTCTGTGTACCAAGTATGCCGACGCCTGGGAAAAGGATGAACGCATTATCTGGCTCAAAGGCTTCTTGAAAAAGCATGCCAAGGATAAGATCCTCTTGATTTGCGAAAGCGAGGCGGTGCTTTTCGCCTTGAAAACAGTACTTACGGAATACCTGGGCGAGGGTGGGCTTGCCGTGTTCAGCGAAGGCATGAGCATTCTGGCCAGGGACAAGGCCGCCGCCAATTTCAGCAAGGCGAACGGTGCCAATATCCTCATCGCTTCTGAAATCGGTGCAGAAGGGCGGAACTTCCAGTTCTCCCACCATTTGATTCTTTTTGACCTGCCTTTGGATGCCGCCCTGGTGGAACAGCGCATTGGACGCTTGGACCGTATCGGGCAGACCAAGGACATCTATGTTCATGTGCCCTATGTGAAGGGTTCTGGCCAAGAAGTCATGTTTCGCTGGTACAACGAAGGGCTTAACGCTTTTGGTGCCCCCCTGATGGGCGGCGGCGAACTGTTCTTGAAATATACGGACAGCCTTATCGAAGCACTTGCTGAACCCATTTCGGGCATGGACAAGTTCATCAAGGAAGTGATTCCCAAGGTCCAGAAAGATTCCGAGCAGATGCGCAAGAAAATCGAGAAGGGCCGCGACCGCCTGCTGGAATTCAATTCCCGCAATCCCGAGAAGGCAAAAGAAATAACCGATGCCATCGCCTGCATCGACAAGGAAACCGAGATGAAGGACCTGCTGCTGGAATCCTTGAAGGCCCGCGGCTTGGATATTGAACCCAGTGTCATTCCTGATTGCTCGGTGATTACCATGGGCCCCCAGGTGGAAGCGGGAACCATTCCCGGAATGCCTACCCAGGCCATGATGGCTGCCCAGAGCGAAGACGAGGAACAGGGTTCCGATGCCATTTCCTTGACGGTAACTTTCGACCGCAAAGTGGCCATGATTCACGACGAAGTGGACTTTGTGAGCTTGGAACACCCGCTGGTGCAAGGCATGATCGACTTTGAAACCGGCGTGAACCACGGAACCGTGGCCTGCTCCATTTGGCAGGATTCCGGCTTGCGCGGGCTCATGATGCAGTACAGTTTTGTGGTGGAACTCCCTGTGCCCGAGGAATGGGGTATGTCAGACATTGTCGGCCCCTGCTATGCTACAGCTCTGATAGACGCTACTGGTGCCGACCAATCCGCCCATCTGGAGGCAATTCAAAAGGCCACCCTTAGGGACGTGGCCGTACCCCAGGGGAACAAGGCGGTGGATGCCACCCTGCGTTTCTTTGCCAAAGAAGGGCTTTCCAAGGCCAAAGTTTCCATTACGCCCATGGCAAAGGAATATGCGGAAAAGGCCGCCGACCTGGTGGAAAAACGTACCGAGCAGGAATACCAGCGCATGAACCACCTGATGGTTATGCGTGGCCGAGGCGGCAACAGTGCCACCCTCCAGCAGTTGAGGAAGAACGTGACGGACAGGCGCAAGGTGGTTTCTACGCCCCAAATCCGCCTGGATGCTATACGTTTGATTGTTTGTAGGTAAAGAGAACAAAAAAATGAACGACGTCATGCTGAAGAGCGTAGCGATGAAGCATCCAGGCCAGAGTACCGCGGTCCTGGATCCTTCCGACCTTGCGGTCGTCAGGATGACGAATATAACTCTTAATTTTTGATTTTTTATGAGTGAATTACGCAAGAATATTTTGAATGAATCCCGCCGTATCGTCGTAAAGATCGGTTCCAGAATCCTGGTGGACAGCGCCAAGGGCGGTGTACGCACCCGCTACATCCAAAAGTTGGCGGATTCCGTATCCAGGCTCATGGAAACGGGGAAGGAAGTGGTGATCGTCACAAGCGGTGCCGTGGGGACAGGCATGGCGGAACTAGGCTACAAGGAAAAACCCACCAATATTGCCGAAAAGCAGGCCTGTGCCGCCGTGGGGCAGATCGACCTGATGTATGCCTATCGCGAAATGTTTAGATGGGCACAGCTTTCCGTAGGCCAGATTTTGCTTTCTGCAGACGACTTCCGGGACCGTACCCGCTACAAGAACCTGCAGAACACCATCAAGGCCATGCTGGCAAGGAAGATTGTTCCCATCATCAACGAGAACGACTCCCTGGCGGTGGCGGAAATCAAGGTGGGGGACAATGACAAGCTTTCTAGCGATGTAGCCTTGTTCCTAGATGCCGACTTGCTGTTGATTTTTACCGACGAAGACGGACTCTTTGACGACAACCCGAAAAAGAATCCCAATGCCCGCTTGTTGCGTTTTGTTCCCGAAATTACACCCGCCATTCTCGCCCTGGCAGGCAAGCCCGGCGAGGCAGGTTCTGCGGTAAGTACCGGCGGAATGCGGAGCAAGCTGGATTCCATCAAGAATGTGACCAAGAGTGGCGCTAATGCCTTCTTGGCCAACGGTATGAAGGTTTTGCCCCATCAGGTAATCTTTGAAAACGCTTTGGGCACTCTGTTCGCTGGTTCCAAGAAGAAATTGAACAGCCGCCAGCGTTGGTTGCGGTTCATCACCACGCCCCGTGGAAGCGTTGTGGTAGACGCTGGCGGCAGCAAGGCCCTACGGGAAAAGCATTCCAGCTTGCTTCCTGTGGGAGTTGTTTCTGTACACAGGCACTTTGACAGAGGCGACCTGATAGAGATTTTGGACGAGTCGGGAACTCCAGTAGCCCGCGGGGTGGCCGGTTTTGACAGCGAAACGCTAAAGCTGGTACTCCGTAAAAAGACCCGAGAAGTTCACGAGATTCTGGGGAACTCCGTGCCCGACGAGCTAGTCCACAAGAACGATTTGGTGGTCTTCTGATGCTGAACTGGGAAACCCTGCTTTCTGCCACACGTTACGGCCACCCCGCGGACCGTGACCCCAACCGTTCCGATTTCCACAGGGACTTTGACCGCATTGTTTTCTCTACCGCCTTTCGCAGGTTAGGGCGCAAGACTCAAGTCCATCCCTTTTCGGTAAACGACCACGTTCATAGCCGCCTGACCCATAGTATCGAGGTGGCTAGCGTGGGCCGTAGCCTTGCGGTGACAGTTTATCACCTGATAAAAAAGTATTTGCCCAAGAGCATCAACGAATACCACTTTGGAACCATCGTGCAGTCCGCATGTCTTGCCCACGATATCGGGAACCCTCCCTTTGGACATGCCGGCGAATCCGCCATTCGCGAATGGTTCCGCAAGAACCGCAATTCTGCACCGCTAAAGGACCTTTCTGACAAGGAGCAGGCGGATTTCGAGAACTTTGACGGTTCTAAGCTGGAATACCACTTTTTGGACGGTGGCATGCGTCTGACCTACGCCACTATCGGTGCCATGATGAAGTACCCCTCCTTGGCATGCTACGGACACCCCACCAGCCTGTTTTCTACCGAGGCCGATCTGTACAGGACCACGGCAGAAATCCTGGGACTCCCCGAAGTCGAAAAGGGAAAGTGGGTGAGGCACCCGCTGGTCTACCTGATGGAAGCCGCAGACGACATCTGCTATTCCATCTTGGATGTGGAAGACGCCATTGAACTGGGCATCCTTACCTTTGCCGATGTCCGTGACATGTTCAGTTACCTGTGCGGCCCGGACATCAATATTGATAAGGAATACGAAGAAAACGGCCAGAACTTCAGGGATTTCCTTTCCAGCGTCCGTGGCAAGGCCATCCAGAACTTGATTGACGATGTGGCGGTGGTCTTTGCCAACCATTACGAGCAGATTATGGAAGGCACCCTGGACAAGCACCTGATTGACCTATCGCGTTCCGATGCCATGAGGGGAATCTTTATTGCCAAGCGCCTGGGGCGTGAACGGATTTACCCCGACCGCCGTAAGACGGAACTGGAAGTAGGTAGCTATACCACATTGAGTACTGTTCTGGATGCCTTTATCAGCGGCGTTTACGATTACCGCATCAACGAGAAAAGCTCCTACCGTGCAAGCCGCATTGTTCGATTGATTGGCAATGCAAAGATTGGGCAGAGCGTCACTACCGCCGAGGCTTACCACCAGGTGCTAATCGGCGGCTTGGTGACCGGACTCTAAGCAAACTCAGTTTGCTTGATATAAATTAAAACATTATTTTCGCGATGCCGCCAGCAAGCCCTGGCAGCGGGAACTTTAGCGTGCTGCTACTCAGCCACATGTTTAGGCCTTCGTCAATCCAGGCTCTTTCGCAGGTAATCTTCTTAATCACGATATAAGTAGTGGAGTTATCAGTATCAAAGCTATAATAGCCTCGGAACTTGATAGGGGAGGCCTCTCCATGTAGGAGTATGGAAACGTCGGCGGTACCGCTTTCTGAATCGATGGACAAGGCCTGGATTTCTCCAAACCGCTTCACCATCTCGTGATTCCTCACGAATGCTTCTACTGCTTTGTCGCGTAAATTCCCCAGCAGCGACATGTTCCCTCTTAACGCGGAAGCGTCAAAATTTCCACACCGTCCTTGGTCCGCACGATGGTGTGTTCCCACTGGGCAGAAAGCGAACCGTCACGTGTCACGGCGGTCCAGCCGTCGTTCAGGGTCTTAGTCCCGGGCTTGCCCACGTTAATCATGGGTTCTACCGTAAACACATTGCCCACCTCGATAAAGGGGGTACGTTCAGAGTTGCGGAAATGCAGCACCGTGGGTTCTTCGTGGAAGCCCCGGCCGATTCCGTGGCCGCAGTAGTCCTCCACCACGCTGAAGCCATGCTCGTCAGCGATGTCCTGAATGGCACATCCAATGTCGCAGAAACGGGCCTTTGGCTCACCTGCGGCACGAATTCCTTCTTCCATGCAGAATTTGGCCGTGTCAATTAGTTCTTGTGCCAGGGAACTTGCTTTTCCGGCCACGAACATGGCAGAAGTATCGCCATGATAACCCGAAAGGATGGTGGTGATATCGATGTTCACGATATCGCCATCTTTCAAGATCGTATCAGCCCTGGGTATCCCGTGGCAAACCACTTCGTTAATGCTTATGCAGGCGTAGCGGGGGTAGCCATGGTAACCCATGCAGGCAGAAATACCTTTGTGCTTACGGGTATAGTCCCCGATGAATTCGTCGATTTCCAAAGTGGAAACACCGGGTTTCACCATCTCGCCAGCAAGAATCAGCGTCTCGGCAGCTAGTGCGCCTGCATCACGGATCAGTTCAATTTCTTTAGCGGACTTGACTTTAATCTTAGCCATAATTATGCCTTCTTCCATGCATACTTATCCAGCAGGAACGCCAGCAGCATCTGGTCCTCGGGGACGCTGGCCAGCTCACGTACCAGCGGCAGGTAACGGCTAATGCGTTCGGTAGCCTTCTGGCCGCCAAAGTGGTTCCGTTCCTGCTCCAGACGCACCCGGAGCCGTTCGCTAACCTTCTTGGCGATCTCTTCGTCTGTAGGAACATCCATCTTGATAAAGTTGATGCCGAAGTCAGCGGCGGTCTGCTTGATTTCAATTTCTTCAACGGGAGTGATAAGCGAAATGCATAGCCCGCTCTTGCCCGCACGGGCGGTACGTCCACTGCGGTGCACGTAGACTTCGTGGTCGGCAGGGTGGTCGTATACAATCACGTGGGTCACGTGGTCCACGTCGATTCCGCGGGCAGCCACGTCGGTGCAAATCAGAATACGGATCTTCTTGTCGCGGAAGGCGTTGAGGGTCTTTTCACGCATGGCCTGTGCTACGTCGCCGCTCAATGCTCCCACCTGGAATCCGTAACCCGAAAGCACTTGCTCCAGGTAGCTTACGTCGCTCTTCTTGTTGCAGAAAATCATGCAACTTTCTGGATTGTAGTATTCCAGCACCTTAATGGTCATGGAATCTTTTTCCATCACGTCGCAGGGGTACCAGCGGTGTTCCAGGTTGTTGGCAATCACCTTGTCGTAGGAAAGCGACAAGAATTCAGCACTAGGACGCTGGAATTCGCGGGCCAGGCTCTTCACTGTCTGGGGAATAGTAGCACTGAACATGGTGCAAGAAATAGCCTTGGGCAGGTAGCGGCGAATCTTCTGCATGTCGGGGTAGAAACCCATCGAAAGCATTTCGTCGGCTTCGTCCAGAATCAAGTCGCGGATGTCGAGGAAATCTACGTTACCGCGTTGCACATGGTCCATCAGACGACCCGGTGTTGCCACAATAATATGCAC
>CACXIR010000093.1 GCA_902767785.1 Fibrobacter succinogenes
CGCCTATGCGGCCACCAACTGGGACCAGGGTTCGCTGGACGTAGCAGCGCTCAAAGAAATCATCGCCGGCCTCGCCGCAAGCCACAAAATCATCGGTGTAGACATCTGCGCGGAACGCGCGCGCGACTTTGCCGGCGACGAGCACCACTCCGTGCAAGAAGCGGACGTCCTGAACGACCGCATAAACCGCGAATTGGCCGAATTCTTGCAGAATCTCTGACTGCTCTTGAAATTTTCCAGCCAATAACCTATATTTGGCGCGTTAGAATTCTGCGATGTTGCAGGATTTTTCCGGAAGTCTTTGTCTAACCTTCCTTAAAAAACAAAATGAAAAGCTATATCCAGCGTGAATGGCAGGATCTGGTCATCCTGCTGCGCAACATTCCCTCCCTCGCCGTCAGTTTCTTTATCCTCTCCGTCGTGTGCATGAACTTGCTCGCGAACAAGGAACTGGTATCGTTTGAATACATGGCTCTTGACTGCGGCTTTACGCTCAGCTGGTTCTCGTTCCTCTGCATGGACATGATATGCAAGCGGTTCGGGCCCAAGGCCGCCATGAAGGTCTCGGTGGTCGCGCTCTTCGTGAACCTGTGTACCTGCCTGTTCTTCAACATTCTTTCGCATGCGCCGGGAATGTGGGGCGAATTCTACAGCTACATCGACACGAACCCTGATGCGGCCAAGGTCGCAAACGACGCCCTCAACGCCACGTTTGGCGGTTCCTGGTACGTGGTGCTGGGTTCTGCGCTCGCCATGTTCACCGCGTCGCTCGTCAACTCCGTCGTGAACTACGGCATGGGAAAATTTGCAAAGGGCAAGGACTTCAAGACATTCGCCGCCCGCTCCTACGTTTCGACGATGGTCGCGCAGTTTGTGGACAATATGATTTTCGCCCTTGCGGTCAGCCACGTGTTCTTCGGCTGGACCATGAAGCAGGTCCTCATCTGTTCGATTACGGGCGCCGTCATGGAACTCCTCTGCGAAGTCGTCTTCAGCCCCTTCGGCTACAAGATGGCCTGCAAGTGGGAAAAGGAAAACGTCGGTAGCGATTACCTCAAATTCAAGGCAGGTCAAGCATGAACGTGTTTATCAGCGGAACGCACAGCGGCATCGGCCGCGCCATCGCGGAACTGTTCTTGAGCAAGGGCGCGCACGTCGTCGGGTTCGACATCCAGGAATCTACCATTGACCACGCCGAATACGAGCATCACATTGCCGACGTCTCAGACAAGGACTCTTTCCCGGAACTGACCATTGCGGCAAACATCGTCGTGAGCAACGCGGGTGTGCAGAATTCCGGTCGCGACATCGAAATCAACCTGATGGGCGCGATGAGCTTTGTCGAGAAATACGCGATTCAATCCGAAATCAAGTCGGTGCTTTTCATTGCATCGTCGAGTGCGCACACCGGCGACGAATTTCCCGAATATGCGGTTTCCAAGGGCGGGCTTTTAACCTACGTGAAGAACGTGGGCCGCCGTGTCGCCAAGTTCGGCGCCACATGCAATAGTATCTCCCCGGGTGGCGTCAAGACAAGCCTCAACAAGCCCGTAATGGACGACCCTGCGCTCTGGAACCGCATTATGGACGTGACTCCGCTCAGACGCTGGGCCGAACCCGAAGACATTGCGGAATGGGTCTGGTTCCTGACGGTGGTGAACAAGAACTGCACGGGCCAGGACATCCTCGTCGATAACGGCGAGAAGGACCTGAACAGTACCTTCGTGTGGCCGTGATACTAAAGAGATAAACATCTTTCTATCCGTTTTTACTATTTTTACCCGCAGTACATAACTTCGGGACTGGATTCTTCGACTTCGCCTTACGGCTCCGCTCGGAATGACGCCCCGTCATTCCGAACTCCGAAATCCGAATTATCCTAACCACTGTTTACCAACCACTAACCACTATTTACCATGGATATTAACGAACTCGCACAACAGCACATCTTGAACCAACCGCTCTACGTGACCGGAAAGCCCATCGCCTACACCGCCCGCGAATTCGGCCTCGACCCGAAAGACATCGACAAGCTGGCAAGCAACGAGAACCCCTTCGGCCCGAGCCCGAAGGGCATGGCAGAAGCCCGCAAGGCCCTGGAAGAAGTGAACCTCTACCCGGATGGCGGCAGCTACGACCTCATCGGAAAGATTGCAGAGTTCCGCGGCGTGAAGCGCGAACAGATTGCCGTGGGTAACGGCAGCAACGAACTCCTGGACATGATCGCCCAGGTGTTCCTTGGCCCCGGCACTGAAGCCGTGATGGGCAAGCACAGTTTCGCCGTCTACAAACTCGCCACCATGGCGATGAACGCAAAAATTATCGAAGTCGACATGCCGGCCCCGGCCTACAACTACGACCTCAAGGCCATGCGCGCCGCCGTGAACGAGAAGACCCGCATCGTGTTCCTCGCGAACCCGAACAACCCGACGGGCTCCGACCTCACCGCCAAGGAAATCATCGACTTCGCCGACAGCCTCCCGGAAACCTGCGTGCTGGTAATGGACGAAGCCTACACCGAATTCATTGAAGACACGCCGGAACTCGTCCCGGATTTCAACAGCCGCATCGCCGAAGGCAGGAACATCATCTGTTGCCGTACGTTCAGCAAGATCTACGGTCTCGCCGGCCTCCGCGTGGGCTACTGCATCACCCGCCCCGAAATCGTGAACCTCATCAACCGCGTGCGTGAACCGTTCAACGTGAACAGCATCGCCCAAGCCGCCGCCATCGGCGCCATCGACGACCAGGAATACGTGAACAAGGTCCGCGAGCTCAACAAGAAGGGCCTCGAACAGCTCAAGGCCGGCTTCCGCGAATTGGGCCTCGCCTACGTGGACAGCCACGCGAACTTCATCGCCGTCAGCGGTTTCAAGGACCCGATGGACGCCTTCAAGTTCCTGCAGGCCAAGGGCACAATCATCCGTCCGCAGCCCGCCATGGGTGACGTGCTCCGCATTACCGTGGGCACCGAAGCGCAGAACAAGAAATGCCTCGACAACATCAAGGCATACCTGGGCAAGTAAACCGCGATGCGAAACCTCACGGAGTCGCCCGCGTCATTTCCAAGCGCGGCTTTTGTAGCCGTAGCATAGCAGAAAACCTGGTCCGCGAGGGCCGGGTTTCTTTGCGTGGCAAAATCGTACGCGACCCAGACACGCCCGCCTACGAGAACGACGAAATCGCCGTGGACGGCACGCCCGTCGAGGCCGCCCAGAAGTTCTACTTCGCCATGAACAAGCCCCGCGGCATCGTCACCACCGCAAGCGACGAGAAGGGCCGCAAAACCGTGATGGACCTGTTCCGCGAGCAGTACGCCAGACTTTTCCCCGGCAAGCACGTGCCGCACATATCGCCGATGGGCCGCCTCGACGCCGCCAGCGAAGGATTATTGCTGTTCACCAACGACACGCAATGGGCCGATGCCTTACTAGACCCGCGAGACCAGAAGGCACACATCAAAATCTACCGCGTACAGGTCGCAGGCCATCCCACCAATGCCGATCTTGCGAAAATGGAAAAAGGGTTCAACGTCCCGCCACGAGTCTTCGGCGAAAGCGAAGAATTCATGCACGCCCAGCGCGCAGCCATCGTGAGCGTTGGCGAAAAGAACTGCTGGCTCGAAATCACGTTGTCCGAAGGCAAGAACCGCGAAATCCGCCGCATGCTCGCCCACCTGGGCTACGAAGTTATGCAGCTCGTACGCATTCAGTTCGACAAGTACACATTGAGCGACTTAAAGCCCGGCGAAATTAGGGAAATTCAACCATGAACTACTGCCCACACTGCCATAGCGAATTAAAAGAAAACGCCACTTTCTGCCCCCACTGCGGCAGTGACACCAATACAGGCTGGTCCGAAGGTGCCGAATTCGCCGACGAAGAACTTCCAGACTACGACGAAATCGTGGAAAATGAATTCGGAGACGACCCCAACAGTCCCTACAAGAAAAAGAAGAACCCCGCTGCCGTCATTGCAGCGGTAATCGTGGCTTTAGCGTTCATCGCCGCCATGATTCTGCACTAAGCAAGCGTCTTTTCCAGTGTCTTGATGGTCTCCGCGGCTTCAGCAAAGTCGTAATTGGAAATCTGCTCCCGCAACTTGTGGAGGGATTTTTCTTGATCGGCACTAAAGGCAATACCTTCAATATTTTCCAATTCCTTTTTGCAAAGCGTAGCAGAACAGGCATCCACATTGACCTTGAGTTTCTCAAGAACAGCCTTCAGCTTGTTGTTCGCCTCGGGGTCTACCTTTTTAGGTGTAGAATCAGACTCTTGCTCTGAAGCGATATCAGAAAGCACACGGGACAAGGAGTCTATCAACGCCTTAAGGGATTCCTCAAACTTGTTAAGGCTATCAAAGTCCTTCTGCTTGTTCAGCAGGGAGGTCTCCAACGTAAGTCCCAACTGCTGCACCTGCGGCGCGCCAATAGTCCCGGAAAGTCCCTTAATGGTGTGGGCAATCCTTGCTGCATCCTCAAATTTGGATGTTTCTACCAGTTTGCGGAGTCCCAAAACCTTTCCACCATAATCATTGACAAAGCCCTGAAGGATCTTCAAATACAAGGTCCTGTTGCTATTCGCATGATACAGGCCCGATGCTGCGTCAAATCCAGGAATCTTCTGGAACTGGGCAATAAATTCGTCATCACCGGTAGACAGTTGCTTGGAATCACCAGAAACCACCGTAGTGGTCTCCACATTGGATGTTTCGGAAGCAATAGGCAAGAATTTTGCCATTTCCTCGTAAAGGACATTGGGGTCGATAGGCTTAACGATATGAGCGTTCATGCCCGCTTCGTAGCATTCTTCCTTATCCTTCTGGAACGCCCTAGCACTCATGGCCAATATAGGCACCTTCTGGAAATAGGCTTCCTTACGCTCGCGAATAAGCTTGGTAGCGGTAAGGCCATCCATAATAGGCATCTGGATGTCCATTAGCACCAGGTTGAAGGCATCAGGCTTAAGGAGTTCCAGTGCCTCTTTACCATTGTTGGCAATCATGGCTGTAAGTCCAACGCTGCTGAGCAAGGAAACTGCCAGTTCCTGGTTCATCTTGTTGTCTTCCACCAGCAAGACTTTCGCTTCCTTAAAGTAGATCTTGCGTTTTTCCTTCTTGACAGCCTTCTGGTAAACAGGCTTTTCGCCCATGGCTTCTTGCAGGGCGGTCAACAAGGAACTGATCTGAATGGGTTTGGCAACACAGCTATTGAATCCGATTTCTTCCGCCTCGTTACGGCCCTTTTCGTCAAAATGCAGCGGGTGCATCAAGACCTTCGGTATATGCAGCATAGAGGCAGGGAGAGCCTTCACAAAGTTAAACCCATCAGAAATGGGCATCTGGTAATCCACGATAAACACATCGTAGGGAGCCTCCCCTGCCGCCTCGTGAGCTTGGATAAGGTCAATAGCCTCGTCCACAGAGCAGGCTTCTTCTACAATACAGTGCAATTTTTCCAAAATGTGGCGAAGCACAGCCCTCAAGTTGGCACAGTCATCCACAAGGAGTACGTTCTTACCCTGGAAACTGGTAACGTTTTTCCACTTGGGTGTACCCACCTTCGGCGCAATGGGGAGCGTAATGGTAAAGTAGAAGCGAGAACCCACACCAGAGGTACTTTCCACCTTCAGCTGGCCGCCCATGAGTTCTACCAGCGATTTGGAAATCACAAGTCCAAGACCAGTTCCACCGTATTTACGCGTGGTGGAGCCATCTGCCTGGGTAAACGCGTTGAACAGGCGTTTCAACTGTTCGGGGGTCATGCCAATGCCGGTATCCTTGACGCTAAAGGCCAACTGCACATTGGTTGCAGTCATCTTCTCCATTTTCACCTGAAGGGTAATGTCACCCTTTTCGGTAAACTTGGTAGCATTGTTTACCAGGTTGGTAAAAATCTGAGAGAGCCTAAGTGGGTCGCCCATCAAGGTTTCGGGAATATCGGGGTCCACATCCACAATAAGTTCAATGGGGCGCCCCGTAATACGAACTTCGGCAAGGGCAGCCACCTCGCTAATGGTGTCTTGCAGCACGAACTGGATAACCTCCAATTCTTGCTTCTTGGCCTCAATCTTTGAAAAGTCTAGAATGTTGTTGATGATTCCCAGCAAAGACTTGGCGGCGCTACTGATACGGTCCACAAAACTGCGCTGCCGGTCGGACAGTTCCGTTTCGGAAATCAAATGGGCCATGCCAATAATGGCGTTCATGGGCGTGCGAATTTCATGGCTCATGTTTGCAAGGAATTCGCTCTTTGCCTGTGTTGCCTGTTCCGCAATCTCACGGGCCTCCACCACTTCCGAAATATCCACCATGGAAAGCATATAGCCCACCACGGACTCTTGAACCTTCAGGGTCACAGCCTCGCCACGGAACCAAATTTCGTTGTTATTTTCGTGTCCGCTTATAGAGAAGGTATCTTTCCAGGTTTCTTGCTTGTCAAACGTGGTTTTCAACGACTTCACCACGGTATCGGGCATGCCGCAATTGGCCAAATCATTCAGCGAACTTCCAATAAGTTTTTTCCAATCCTGGTCAAATATATCGGCCAACTGCTTTGACATGTATTTCAGGTGGCGGGTCCTATCAAAAATCATCAACAAGGACCTGTCGGCAGACAGCATAATCGTATCAAGGATGGTGTCTTTCTGAATACCGCTAGTTTCGTCCGTGATCATGAACAGGTAACGAATGCTGCCATCATCTTCAACAAGAAGCTGGAAAAACACGTTCCACCAAGATTCTTCTCCGCTGGGGCTGGTCACCTTAACAATTATCTTTCGCTCGCTGGGGTGAAGTTCACCGCCCATGGCCACCTTGCGTGCAAATTTTTCAAAGTCCTCTGACGGGAAAAATTTCCAAAGGATTTCACCCTTAATATCTTCGCCATTGTTCAAGAAGTCTACAACATTTGCACTGGCATGCAATATGTCAAAAGAATCATTGGTCAGAATCAGGCTAAAGTTAGGCGTTCCTAGAAGCGTATCGAAAAGCGTACTGGAACTGACACTTTCATTCAAGTCCTTCTCAATAAACCACTTGTAAAGCAAGTGTCCCGCCACGGCGGCAACAATCATCATCAACAATACGGCAATAGTTACAAGCAGCATAATGGCGGTCAAGTCTTCTTTCAGCTTGGAGACAACCTTGTTCTGCTGTATCACATGAACCGCGAACATGGGTGCTTTGGTCATGGGAGTAACCATGAACACATAATTCTGGTGTCTAGAATTGGTCCTTTCAAACCGAAGGACCTTGCCATATGTCAGCGAATCCTGCTGGAACCCTTCCTGTGCCACGGATAGCAGTTCAGAAATCGTATCCAGCTCTATTTTTTTGATATTTGTTTCGTAAGGGAAGTAGGTATAG
This sequence comes from Fibrobacter succinogenes, assembly GCA_902767785.1. Classification (GTDB taxonomy): domain Bacteria; phylum Fibrobacterota; class Fibrobacteria; order Fibrobacterales; family Fibrobacteraceae; genus Fibrobacter; species Fibrobacter succinogenes_D. The sequence continues at coordinate 7,366 of CACXIR010000093.1, forward strand.
ATACTTTCATTGTCGTTGCCAACTAGAATGGTAATGCCACCCTCTTCGCGAGCGATTGTGGAAATCAAAGAACGAATTTTTTGAAGGTCAATGTCCTCCGCCACAATTCCGCGAATCTGCTTATCCTTGTCCCAAATAGGTGCAGATATGGAAAGCACGTTCTTCTTGAGGGCGGGTTTAATGTAGGGACCCGTGATGGCAACTCCCTTATTGCGTGACGCCTCAAGATACCAGCCCTTGGTACGCACTTCAGAAACGGTCTTCTCTAGTTTTTCGCCCTGAGCGCTTATGTATTCTCCGCTAGACGTGCCATAGTAAACATCGGAAATATCTTCGTCTTCTTGCTGCTGTTTGGAAAGAATCGGGCGAAGGTTCGCCTTCCCTGCCTGCTGCACTTTTTTCTGAAATTTAAGGAATTCGTCTTGCTTATCTTGCAAAAACAGTTCGCACTGCCGTATGTTCTTCTTAAAGCTGTTTTCGGTACTGCTATAAGCCGAATTAATCAGAGTAGATTTGATGTAGAAATAAAAAATGAGAATGAGGGCAACCGTGGCAATAAGCACGGGAACCGTGTAAACAAGAGAAATTCGCCAACTTAACTGCCGACGTTTGTCATTCAACGTACTTTGGGTCAATCTACGCTATCCTTGAATTTCTGGTAAAGTTCCGGCAAGCCATCCGCAATACGCGCAAAGGCATCTACCACATCGGGATCAAACTGGGCTCCCTTCCCTTTCAAGATTTCTTGTACGGCAACCTCGTGGGGGTACGGTTCCTTGTAAGGCCTCTTGGAAACCAGGGCGTCGTACACATCCGCCACGGCCATAATACGGCCGCAAAGGGGAATCTGGTCCCCCTTCAGCTTATTGGGGTAGCCATTTCCATCGTAGTATTCGTGGTGGCTCAGGGCAATGTCTGCGGCAATTTTTATCATGGTCTTGTCGTCAAGACCCTTGGCAGCCTCCATAAGAACGTTGTAACCCATGGTAGGATGTTCCCGCATAATGGCACGTTCCTCCTCGGTGAGCTTACCCGGCTTCCTCAAAATCTCGTCCTGAATGCCCACCTTGCCAATGTCGTGCAGCGGTGCCGCCGTGGCATAGTAATCCACGTATTCTGCATTGGGGATGTCCTTCTGGAACTTCGGATCCTTCATCAGGACTTCCGCCAACTTCTGCACCACAATCTGGGTACGCTTGATGTGTTCTCCCGTTTCGGGATCTCTATATTCAGCCAAGGCGCCAAGGCTGGTGAGCATCACCTTCAGGGTGTTCCGCAAATCCTGGGTCTTTTCTACCACCAGTTCGTGGAGGTGGTCCCGCTGGCGCTTGTATTCCAGCTGGAATACAAGCCCAGCTCGTTGAGGTGGTCACGCTGGCGCTTGTATTCCAGCTGGTTTTTGATACGGAGCAGCACCAAGTCCGGCGAAAAGGGCTTACCGATATAGTCCACGGCTCCCAGGTTCAGGCCGGTCTGCTCGCTCTTGGAATCGGACTTTGCCGTGAGGAAAATGACAGGAGTGCCACCCAAAATGTTGCGTGCCTTCATTTCACGCAAGGTCTCATAACCATCCATTTCCGGCATCATCACATCTAATAGGATCAAATCCGGCTTGACCTTTTCCGTCAAAAAAAGGGCCTTGCGGCCATCCAGGGCCACAAAAACATCATACTGGCTAGATAAAATGCCTTCAAGAACTTCAATATTGGTCTTGGTGTCGTCAACGACTAAAATCTTTGCGCGGGGT
>CACXIR010000094.1 GCA_902767785.1 Fibrobacter succinogenes
TTACTTGATGATTTCGGTTACAGAGCCAGCGCCCACGGTGCGGCCACCTTCGCGGATAGCAAAGCGGAGCTGCTTTTCCATGGCGATGGGGGCGATCAGGTTCACGTGGATCGTCACGGTGTCGCCCGGAGTCACCATCTCGACACCTTCGGGCAGCTGGATGGTGCCAGTCACGTCGGTGGTGCGGAAGTAGAACTGCGGACGGTAGCCGTTCATGAACGGCGTGTGGCGGCCGCCTTCGTCCTTGGTCAGGACGTAGATCTCGGCCTTGAATTCGGTGTGCGGAGTCACGGACTTGGGAGCGGCCAGGACCTGGCCACGGCTCACGTCCTTCTTTTCGGCGCCGCGGAGGAGAAGACCGACGTTGTCACCGGCCTGGGCGTCGTCCAGGAGCTTGCGGAACATTTCCACACCGGTCACCACGTATTCGACAGTCTCGCCGAGGCCAACGCGTTCCACCTTGTCGTTCAGGTGCACGACGCCGCGTTCGATACGACCGGTGGCGACGGTGCCGCGGCCGGTGATGGTGAACACGTCTTCGATAGGCATCAGGAAGGGCTTGTCGGTCTCGCGCTGCGGCAGCGGGATGTAGGTGTCGCAGGCGTCCATGAGTTCCATGATCTTGTCCTGGTAGGCAGCGTCGCCTTCCAGGGCCTTGAGGGCGGAACCGCGAATGATCGGGGTGTTGTCGCCGTCAAATTCGTACTTGGACAGGAGGTCGCGGACTTCCATTTCCACGAGGTCCAAGAGTTCGGGATCGTCCACCATGTCGACCTTGTTCATGAACACCACGATCTTGGGCACGCCCACCTGGTGGGCGAGCAGGATGTGTTCACGGGTCTGAGGCATGGGGCCGTCGGTAGAAGCAACCACCAGGATGGCGCCGTCCATCTGGGCAGCGCCAGTCACCATGTTCTTGACGTAGTCGGCGTGCCCCGGGCAGTCGACGTGGGCGTAGTGACGGTTGGCGGTGGTGTATTCCACGTGAGAGGTGTTGATCGTGATACCGCGAGCCTTTTCTTCGGGGGCGTTGTCGATTTCGTCGAAACGCTTGGCACTTGCGAGGCCCTTAGCAGCGAGGGTCGTGCAGATGGCGGCGGTCAGAGTGGTCTTGCCGTGGTCAACGTGGCCGATGGTGCCGATGTTGCAGTGCGGCTTGCTTCTATCAAAATGTTCTTTTGCCATTTTATTCGAGCATAGGAAGCGGTACTCGCCAAAATTGGACCACAAATTTAGTAAATGGGGAAAATTTTTCAAGCGTTTTTCTTTGATTTTTGGCGAAAATCGGGGATTTCGGGGGAGAAAGCGACTCCGGACTCCCACGAAAGGGGAAATTGTACACATTTCCGATTGAGGTGCAGAACGCCTCAAAATGCCATTTTTAGCTTAAAATCGCCATTTTGGTCTTATCACGCCAAATAATCAAACATTTTATCAACAACGAGTAAACCCAACTGTATAAAGGGCAAAGAGTTGTGAAAATCTTGCAAAATTTTTGTAAAAAGATTTTTACATTTGAAAATTTTACAAAGTTTACAATTGTCTGGCCCCTCTCCTACCCCCTATTTTTTACCTTGGACGACGTCCCAAAAAAACTGGGAAATAACTATTTTAATGAGCCGGATGGGGGAATGTTCGAGGTTTTATGAAAAAATCCCTTTTTATCCTGTCCATCGCGGCGGCGTGCCTGTTGTTCTGGAACTGCGGTTCCGATTCTTCCGGAGTCAACAACTCCTGTACCGGAGAAGAATGTTCCCTAACTGAGGAAATCGCAAACTTCTCCGTCTCCGACTCGTGCTACTGGTACAAGGGGAGCAGGGACCTCCTCATTTATCCTAACGGAAAAGTGACCGACACGAACGGGAATACCATAGGAACCTTCGACAGCGCCACTGGTACTGTAACGTTGAGCGACGGAACCACTTTTACCGACATCAACCTGGACAACCTGACATTGCTGACTCCCGAAAAAATAGAGGAAGCAAAGGAAATCGTTAAGGAAAAACACCCCAACCAGAGCGGATCGTCAAAGGACGGAAACAACAATGCTGGCAGCTCCAATAGCGGCAACGGGTCCAACAACCCCGCAGAATCCAGCAGCTCCTTTGGAAAAGTCCAAGGTGGCGTTATGGATGTAAGCGGTTATCCCGTCCCCACCTTGAAGAATATTTCCGGAAACGGAACACACGGATGGAACACCCGCTACTGGGATGCCTGCAAGCCTCATTGTGCGAGGCTCAAAGCCAAGGCCGATGACGGTCGTCCGGATACAACTAGCGAAGCAACATACGCCGTTCTAGGCCCCGTTGCAAAAAACTGCAACATCCACGATGCTGAAATTCCCGCGTTTACCTTGTCCAATACCGTGGACAAATACTGGATGGGGTACAAAGACACGGGAAACGCCTGCGTTGGTGCAGAAGGTGGAGAAAACGCCGCTTTCACATGCACCGACATGGCACCCATTGCAGTGAACGACACCCTAGCATACGCCTTTGTCGCAAGCCAGCCCGGAGTTGTAAATTGCGGAGAATGTTTCCACCTCCAATACGATGGAGGCTTCAAAGACCAGGACAACAACAACAAGCCCAAAGCAACGCACTTGGCCCTAAAGAACAAGCATATCATTGTCATGACATCCAACATTGGAACCGATGTTAAGAATGGCCAGTTCGACTTAATGGTTCCCGGTGGCGGGGTGGGCATTTACGATGCGCTCTCCACCCAAGTCAATAAGGGCTCCGGTTTCGACTGGGGCGCCCAATACGGCGGATTCCTCACCTATTGCCAAAGCGATTCTAGATGTGGGTACGATGGGTCCCTAGAATGCTACCAGAACTGCATCCACGAGCGTTGCGATGCGGCTTTCAGCAACCACCCCAACCTACTGCGCGGTTGCAAATGGTTCGCCGATTGGTACATGGCTGCCGACAATCCAACCTATCAATGGGAAAAGATTGAATGTCCACAATACCTGGAAGATAAATACTATACCTCCATCAACACCACCAAGGCTACAGACATAAAGTGGCAAGACAATTGGTCTACTTACAATGGCGGAAGCCTTGAAACAATGACCTGCTGGAGTGCGGGACAAGATCCAGAAGATCCCCACAATCCAAATGCCGGCTGCCGGTAATCATAGCGAGCATACGTATTGCAAAGCCCCGTTTTCAAACGGGGCACTTTTTTATTTGCTTACCCAAGTGAATTTGTTTAAGCAAGATGGAGCTTGCGAAGCACCTTGCCAAGGAGTTCGTTCAAAATATCCTTGGCATCCTTGCTGCCCAGGTAGCGCTGGATAATCAAGGTTAGCACGAACAGCAAAATTCCGGCTGCGCAACTATAGATTACCAGCACCGCAAGATTTGTACTGCGGACAAAACCGCCAGCGACATGGTCCAACCCCATGGCGACCATAATCATGATACCGAAGGCAAACAGTGCGCGGAACATGTTCATAAGAGCGGGTCCCATGCCATCGGTACCATTCTTGCGGGCCCACATGACAATCATGGAAAGCACCTGAAGGATTGCGCCTGCCGCACCGATGATGGGAACGCTCTTGATGCCAAGGCCCATCTCGGGAGAACCGAGAACAATATAGGCGGGAATGGTGGCGGCAAAGATGCCCGTGTTGAGGAGTGTAGGCACCCACATGCGTTCGCAAGCGTAAAAACTGCGAACCAGCACCGCCTGCAGGCAAAGCCCAAGGCTCACGGGCAAGTACCAGCGGAGGATTTCGGCAATGGCTTCTGTAGTTTCCCGATGGAAAGCTCCTCGTTCAAAAAGGATTCGTACCGCAGGGAAACTAAGGGCCCATACCGCGACAACTGCAGGAATCAAGATGCAGAACATGCGGGAAAGGCTCCTCCAGATTTTCTGGTTCAGGCTCACGAAATCGCCCTCTTTTACAAGGCGGGCCATATCGGGGTAGCTAGTGACAGAAACAGAAAAACCGAACACCGCCACCAGCGTGTACATGACGCGGTAGGCGTAATTAAGGCTGGAGATGCCGCTTGTACCGAAGTTTGCGCCAAAGCTCCTGATGATAAATTCTAGCCCAAACATGGAACCCACCCCCAAGGACATGGGAAGCATCATCTTGAAGTAACGGACAATGTCCGGATGGGTGGGCTGCACCATCAATTCGTAGTGCACGCCGCCACGCCGGGCGCCGTAAATTTGCAGGGCGAAAAAGCCTATAAAGGCGCCCACCGGCACGCCCCAGGCGAAACCTTCCAGACCGTAGCTGGTGCCGGTGACCTTACCGAGCGCGATTCCCGCAATACCGCCAAACACGATGGCCACATTGTAGATGAGTCCCGTAAGCGAGGGTATCAGGAACTGCTTGCGGGTGTGCTGCACCGCCACAAGGATACTGCCCACAAAAATAAAGATCTGGCCCGGAAGGATAATGCGGCCATAGTAGGTGGCGCGCTCGATAAGTTCCGGCGTGGCGCCCTCCACGGTCAGCAACTGCAAAAGTTCCTTCATCCAGATAAACGCAGGAACCACAAGAATGAGCAAAGCTATTCCAAAAGTGTTCAGCACGTTGCTAAAGAATTTCCAGCCGCCCTTTTCGTCGCCCGCCACATTGTAGCCCGTAAAAATCGGGATGAAAATGATGGAAAGGAATCCGGTACTCACCACATGGTTCAAAATGTCCGGAATCATGAAGGCCAAATCCAGGGCGTTCTTCTCTAGCGAAACGCCTGCCGCATGGGCCAGGAGCATTTCTCGGAAAATCCCGAGAATGCGGCTCAGGAGCATGCTGACGGCAACGATGATGGCGGCTTTGTTCATGAGTTAGGAGTTAAATGACATTGAATAAAATAGAAAGTTGCAGGGGTAGAGCGGCCGCTCACCTGTAAATCTCCGGAGAAATACTGTAAAAACGCCTATGGGCAAAACCGTACCACAGGGCAGGTTCTTCGGCTATGCGGGATTCCAGCCAGGCATTGTAATGCTGCATTACGGCAGATGCTGCGGGAGTTGAGTCGGCAAACGGCGCTGCTGCAGGTGCAGGGAGCGTGCCGGTAGATAGCCGACGGGCATAAAGCCGCTTTGTCCTGGAGTCACCCTCCTCAATCCAACAAATATACACAGGCGTTTCGGGGCGGTGCTTCAGCAAAAATCCCGGCACGGGATTGTTGCGAACCTCATGACCCATAAACTCTCCCGCTTCTGCACTCTGGATTCGGCTATCCTGGTCAGAAAGCAGGCAAAAAAGCCGCCCATCTGCAAGCAGTCGCAAGAATTCCCTGGGGGACTTGGCGTTAACGGAATAAGTCTTGCCGCCCACGGCGCGAATGCGGTTTTCTAAAATCCTGTTAAGCCACATGGGTTTCACGGGAATGTAACTTGCCGCCAAGGGAATACCCAAGCAACAGAACCAAGGACCCATGGCCTCATAGTTCCCGTAATGGGCTGTCAAGAAAATGCCGCCCTTGCGCATTTCGTCAACAACTGGCACGCTAGATTCGTCAATTTCAAAATTTAGGCCACCCTGGCTGCAGGGGTACGCCTCCAATTCCTGGGGCAACTCCTTGAATAGGGAGAAGCAGAACAACAACTCTCCCCCATGTCGGCAAAGGTTCCATAGCAACTTGTAATAAAAACGCCAGAACCTGCCCGCAAAAATTTTCCCGCTCGCAGAGCTGTTCCATTTTTTTGCCAAGCGGTAATTTGCATACACCGTGGAACGCTTCCATCCTATAATGGACAGAATCACAAAAAGGATTACGGAAAAAAAACGGGCAAGGGCGTAACGGGTCATGACTTGGTAAATATAAGTGTTTTATTGGCCCCTAGATATACACCGTATAGAGCGGGCATCTTCCTTGAGGAAGGCGTTTATGTTGGCCGCCGTGCTGCTGAAATCGAGAAACAGGTAATAGGCCAATCCATCTGTGTTTTCCGTGGAGCTCCAGAAGTAAGCGTAGCCGCCAATGCCGTCGTATTTTGCCGGTGCATCCGGTTCGCTGCCCGCACCGCGGTAACCTGCGGGCAAGGCATTGAACCCCAGGGCGTCCGAACCATTCCCCTTCTTGAACCACCCGCTGGTGGACTTGAGTTTTTCGCCTGCGACTGCCATGGCGTTCGCAAAATCCGTACCACCAGCCTCCGCGATGAGGGCTGCAAACTCCGAACTGTCGGGCAGACGCCAGCCCTCGGGACACGCGGTGCGGGCAGCCTCCCATGTGTAAAGCCTTCCAAATTTTGAACAGTTGCGGCTATCTCCGTCGGGGCAATAACTGTTCTCTGTTTCGTAGGCCAGATTCTCTGCCATCCAGACTTGCGTACCGATTTGGATTATTTTATATGTATTTCCGTCCCGTACATCGGTAAAGGACTGGCCACAAGCCACCAGCACAAAAATGGAAAACGCAAGGAAAAATCGAGTCATAAACATTTGGAAAATCTTTAATAAATTATATATATTAAATAGGTAAAGTTCAACCACCCCACAAGGCGGTACCCCATGCTCATAGAAAATATCAAATCCCCTGCAGACATAAAGAAAATGAACCCGGCAGACCTTATGGCACTGGCGGCAGAAATCCGCAATGCGCTGCTGGACAAGATCTCCAAGTGCGGTGGTCACCTTTCGCCAAACCTGGGGTTTGTAGAAGCCACCATTGCGTTGCACTATGTTTTTGATTCTCCAAAAGACAAGATTGTCTACGATGTTTCGCACCAAAGCTACACCCACAAGATTTTGACCGGCCGTGCCGAGGCGTTTATCAATCCAGACAAATACTGGAGCGTAACGGGATATACCGAACCTTGCGAAAGCGAGCATGACCACTTTATGGTAGGCCACACTTCCACCTCGGTAAGCCTGGCCCTAGGACTTGCTACCGCCCGCGATATCAAGGGCGAAACCGGCAACGTGATTGCGGTAATAGGCGACGGCTCCCTAAGCGGCGGCGAAGCGTTTGAAGGCCTTGACAACGCCGGCGAATACGCCACCAACTTTATCGTGGTGGTAAACGACAACGAAATGTCCATTGCCGAAAACCACGGCGGGCTTTACGCAAGCCTGGCAGAACTCCGGGCCACCCAGGGCAAAAGCGAAAACAACTATTTTAAGACTTTGGGCTTTGACTACCTTTACGTGGAACGGGGCAATGACATCGATTCGCTCATAGCCGCATTCAAACTGGTAAAGGATTCCACTAAACCCGTAGTAGTGCACATCCATACCCTCAAAGGCAAGGGCTACAGCTTTGCAGAAAACGCGAAGGAAGGTTTCCATTGGGCGGCCCCCTTTGACATTCCCACCGGTGTCATCAACTGGGGCAATGGCGAATCCTACGGAAGCATCCTGGGCGACTACCTGATGAAAAAAATCAAGGCGGACCCGAAAGTCGTCGTGATTCACTCCGCAGTGCCTGCGGGCATCGGATTCTTTGCCGACCGCCGAAAAGAAGCGGGGAAGCAGTTCATTGATGTAGGCATTGCCGAAGAACATGCGGTAGCCCTTGCCTCCGGGCTTGCGAAAGGCGGTGCAAAACCGGTGTACAGCACCCACGGCACCTTTATCCAGCGCACCTATGACCAACTTTCCCAGGACCTTTGCGCCAACAACAACCCGGCAACATTGTTAATTACCATGTCGGGTGCCGACGGCATGAACGACACCACGCACCTATGCATTTTCGACATCCCCATGATGAGCAACATCCCGAACCTGGTATACCTCTGCCCCACCTGTGTGGAAGAAGCTATAGCCATGATGGATTACGCCATCGACCAGACAGAACACCCCATGGCCATCCGCATTCCCAACGGCGTTACGCACCGGAATGTAGAATTCGATAAGGATTATTCCAAACTGAATACCTACAAGGTGGACAAGTGCGGAAACAAGGTGGCGCTTATCGGTCTCGGCAGTTATTATGGCCTTGCCGAAGAGGCTGCAGCGGAACTGGCGAAGTCAGGCATCGACGCAACGGTTATCAACCCCCGATTTGCCACAGGCATTGACCGCGAAACGCTCACCGGGTTATGTGCCGACCACCAGGTTGTGGTAACTCTGGAAAACGGCGTAATCGACGGCGGCTTTGGCGAAAAGATTGCACGCTTTTACGGAGCAAGCGACATGAAGGTGCTTGTGAAAGGTCTCAAGAAGGAATTCTACGACAAAGTACCCTACGATAAACTGATGGAAAGGAATCGCCTCACGCCCAAGCAGATTGCGGAAGATGTGAATGCGGCACTATGTTCAAAATGACAGTACTTTAAAAATCCCTCCTGCTCAGGTAAAACATCTATTAAGAAGAACACTTGGAGACCTTATGAAGCGCAGTAACCTCACGGCCATCTTGGCTGCCGTAGCCATTGCGTTGACCGCCTGTGGCGACGACGGGACTAGCGCCTCTGTTGAAGAGTCCTCCAATTCTTCATGGATTGCCACGAACTCTTCGAGTTCTCGCAATGACAAAAAAGATACTTCTGCGGTTCTTGCTGCCGACACCTCCAAAATTACCTACACCCTCAAGGCTTTCGATGGGCCGCTTTCTAACCCGCACAAGGGATTCACGGTCCCCACCGGTGGTGCGTGGACTTTTGTCCCGGAATTTGAATATGGCCCTTACGGTTCCTTGAACAACAAAGCGTGGGACCTGGTCTCGTACGGCTCCGGTTACCAGCAGTGGAACAAGCTGAACCCGGCAAAAGGCGTTTACGACTGGACGGAACTGGAAAAGCTGCTGAACGCACTTGCTGAGCACAACATGACTTACGCCTTGCGCGTGCTGCCGTACACGCCTTCGTTTATCAAGAGCGATTTCCCGCCCCAAGAGGATTACGACTGGACTCCGCCCTTTGTCTATGAAATGGGTGCAGAGAAAATCCAGATTGACTTGCGAGGGACAAACTACCATGCGTATGCTCCCGTTTGGGATGACCCGATCTATTTGCAAGCGGCGAAGGATTTCGCCAAGGCCTTGGCTAAAAAGTACGATGGCGATCCGCGCATTGAATACATCGATGTCCGAACCTTTGGCGAATGGGGCGAATGGCACACCTCCCACATATTGGGGAGCGTGATGCCCGACGCCTCGGTGCTGAAGGACATGCTGGACTATTATGCCTCTGTGTTCAAGAAGACCCAGCTGGTGCTGCCTTCCAATGGCTTTGGCGATGTTTACACACACGCACTCAGCCTCGGTATTACCAAGCGTGACGACGGGTTCATTGGCATTCCCGGCAGACCCGACACCTTGCTGCGGGCATACAATGCGAACCTCCCGACCATTGCCGAGAACATCGCCGGTTACAGAACGATGCTAACTTACGATGACCTAATTCCCGGAGGCAGCCAGAAGTGGACTGCGGAACGCTGGGTGGATGCGATTACTACGGCACACCTGACCTACTATGTTCTGGATCAGGACAACGACTGCGGTTACTATTTCTACAAGGACAACAAGGCGCTGGCCGATTCCATGAGCAAGGTCATCGGGTACAATTTCATGGTAACGCAGGCGGAACTTTTGACCGTCGCGACGGACATGGACACCACAAGCACCTTAAACATTACCGTCAAGAATACCGGTGTAGCGCCCTGCTTTTTCGATGTCTACATGGTGGCTGAATTCGTAGACACCGCGGGAAAGGCTATTGCACAAAT
>CACXIR010000095.1 GCA_902767785.1 Fibrobacter succinogenes
GCAAAATCGTAGCGGAGGGTACCGGGTTCTGCCTTGGCAGGATTAGTAGCACCATTGATAGCACGAACCTTGGCAATGGCATTTTCGCCGCCCAAGGCAAGCATCACGGAGGGGCCCTTGGTCATGTAGGCTTCCAGTTCGGGGAAGAAGGGCTTTTCCACGTGTTCGGCATAAAAGCCGCGTGCGTCGGCAGAGGTCATCTGGTGCATCTTCACGGCGCAAACCGAGAGTCCGGCACTGATGTAACGGTCAATAATGCGGCCCACCAAGCCGGATTTTACGGCATTGGGCTTAATCATGGCGAATGTCATTTCCATAGTAGGTACCTTTTATTTTAAGATGTGGGAAATATAGGTTTTTATTCTTCAGACTCGATCTTTTTCATCAGGTCTTCGGCCAGTTTTCCGCCGGACTTGACGTTTTCCACCAGCCAGTCCACCGATTCCTTCAATTCGCTCTTGGGGAACCGGTTCTGGAAGTCTTCCAGGGCGGCTAAAGCCAGGGAATCCTGGTGCAAATTCTCGCTCAATATGAACCCGCGGCTAAACAAGGCCTTTTCGGCATCCGGGGAGTCGGGCCAAACCTTCAAGAAGGCGTCATAGCAGGCAGCAGCATCGCGATACTTTTGGGCATCTGCATAGGCTTGAGCCAGAGAGAACACCGCTGTGCGGAATAGGGAATCCTGGTCTGCAAACAGGTCCACCACCTTGCGATAGGTCTTTATGGATTCCTCAAATTTTTGTTCCTTGCTCAAGGAGTCAGCCAAAGCGAGCAACCCCTCGGCGGTAGTCACAGGAGCCAGGGAAGCCTTGGACCTGTCGTAGAAGAACACCGAGGCCTTGGTCCACGCTTCAAAATTGGATAAAAGCATTTGGTTCATGCGAGCTTTAGACTCCAAGCCCGCAGTCAACCGAGGGAGTGCCTCTTCGTAAGACATTCCCTTGTACGACGTTCCTGCCTCAAGGTAGTACTCGAATTTTTTCAGGTTCTCGGGAATCTGCGGAATATCCGATTTTCCAGAGGAATAAGCACGGTTGTAGCGATTGCTGATGAATTCCATACGAGCCGTACGCAACAAAGCCCTAAATTCCCAAGAACCCTCCACACCCGCCTTGCGAGCTTTTTCCCCAAACGCGTAAGCCTGGGCAAGCAATTTCACTACATTCCAATGAGTATCCCTGTTATAAGGCATCTCCGGTTCAGCATCAAAAATCTTCATCAAGTCAGCCTTGGTATAGATGGGTTTTCCATCCTTACTCACAAGCACTGTAGCGAGATCCAAGTTTTGCACATCGGACGCATACATTTCATTGATTTGCTGTTCCACACGGTCAAAGGGCTTCACCTCTGACGGGACAACAGCGGAAACGTAAAAGCTGTGGTACAGGGAGTCGGCAAAAGAGCGGATAACCGAAGAGGTATACCCCACTTGCTTACCCTCCAATTCGGCAAACAAGGCGGGCATCATGCCAATGCCATAAGGCAGCGAGTGGCCTTTTTTTATGCGGCCCAGCAGGCCCATGTTGTCGGAAGTTTCTTCTTTTTCACTGATTGTTGCCGCCACAGCCTTGAAAGACTCCAAATCCTTTACGTTAGCCAGCGTCTTGGCCAAGGCGGCAGAATCCTTCATGGCTATGTGGTAGACTTCAAAACCAGGAGCCGTCATAAACTTGTCCAGGTTATCTTCGTACAGCTTGCGAGGATCTGCCGGAACCAGTTTCTCTATTTTCACAGATCCCATATCCTCCACTTCTTCCCGAATAGTCTTGCGCATATCATCTCGACGCAGCTGGGCAAATTCCCCTTCAATGTCTTCACGGAATTCCTCTTCACGAGCCTTTACCGGAGCGTCCCTTTTTAGCAATTTCAAAGCAACATAAGTTGTGGACGAATCGCCCTTGATAGAAAAGCTACGCACCGTTCCCACTGCCATGGAGTCCTCCAAGAACAGTGCTCTGACGACAGTGCTATCCTGAAACACGCCCTTTTCACGACCTTGAGCAACCACGAGATGGCGTACCCCCGGCAAAGAATCCCTAGGCAACCCAGCATTATATTTCTTCTCCATTTCAGCAGCAGCAAGGGAATCCCCTGCAAAAAGGAATAGTTCCGCCTTTGCCGGTTCATCTTTTTCTGCAAGGCGTTCCTGAATAAACCTCTTTAGGGAGTCTTGATTCGTGGCAACATAGTAGCGATCGGCAACTTTATCCCTAATCTGAATATAAACGGCCGAGCTGTCAAATTCATTGCTATGTTCATCAAAATACTTCTTGAGTTCTTCATCGGAATAGCCCAAGCGATTGATCAAATGATATCGCGTATAGGCAATAATGAGCAAGCGATTGAAAACGACAGGTTCATATTCCTTCCATGCAGAATCATGGGACGCGGATTCCGCATTCGCCTTGGAGATTTTCGCCAAAGAAAAAAGGACGTTCTCCGTAGCGGCCCTATACTTTTCGGAAGAGGGGGCGCCTAAGTTCTGCAAAGCAAGAAAATCCAAGTCCTCTGCATACAGGTTTTCAGTACCGATGCGTGCAACGATGGTGTCCTTGCCTCCAATGCCGTTGCAACCCATGAGCAGGAATGCAGAAAAAAACAAAACCAGGGATATAAATTTTTTCATGAATTAATCCTTGTTGCCTTCATTTATTGAATTCTCGCTAAATATAAGAAAAAATCTATTTTTAAGGGCGTGAAAAAGCCCGAACTGTTATTGCCCGTGGGAACCCGGGACATGCTCTACGCCGCCGTCCAGAACGGAGCGGACGCGGTGTACTACGGAGTACCCCACTGGAACGCCCGGGGGCGCACTGAGGACTTTTCTTTGGACGACGTGCGGGAAATGATTCGCTATGCTCGGCTTTACGGTGTCAAGACCTACCTGGCCATGAACATCCTGGTTTTCCAGAAGGAACTTGAGGCTCTCCCCCGCTATCTAGAAGAACTGATCAAGCTTGGGCCTGACGGATTTATCATTCAGGACATCGGGCTTGCACGGCTTATTCGAAGCATTGCCCCAAGCCAGGAAATCCACGCCAGCACCCAGATGACATTGGCCAGCGCCGAAGCGGTGAACCTCGCAGCAAAATTGGGATTCAACCGTGCCGTACTGGCGCGGGAACTTTCTTTAAAAGAAATAGGACAAATAAAGGAAGCGACTCCTCTTGAGCTGGAAGTATTCGTACATGGGGCCCTGTGCGTCAGCTATTCCGGGCAGTGCCTTACCAGCGAAAACTTTGGCGGACGCAGTGCCAACCGCGGGCAATGCGCCCAGAGTTGCCGCCTTCCCTACCGCATTTTTGTGGATGGCAAGGAGTACCGCGATACCGATGCCAAATACCTGTTCAGCCCCCATGACCTTTGCGCCCTGCCCGTCCTTGACAAACTGCAGGAAATTGGAGTGGAATCCCTGAAGGTGGAAGGCCGCCTCAAGAGTCCCGAATACGTAGCCGCCGTAGCGAAGGCCTACCGCAAAGAACTGGACCAGCCAGGAAACCTGAAAAGCGACGACCAGGAACCCTTAGAAGTGCTGTTCTCCCGCGGGCTAAAAACCGGTTGGTTAGAGGGAGACAACCATCAGGAACTGGTGGACGGCACCTTCAGCAACCATCACGGGGCTTTCCTGGGGACCGTAACGAAGGCCGGACGCGAAGGAGTAACAATCCACTTCAACCCGGAAGACTCCCTCCCCAAACCTGGCGACGGAATCCTTTTTGAAAATCCGTCGCAAGATACCAGCATAGGTTCACGGCTCTACGGAATCAAAGTCCAGGATGAAATGCTTATCCTATCCTTTAGCAAGGATTTTGACACCCGCAAAATCGCCGTGGGAATGAAATGCTTCCGCAACGATTCCCCTGCCCTGGAGCGGGAATTGCGGCGTACGTTCACTGACCGCGACATGGCAAAACGGCTCCCCGTCAAGATGAGGCTCTCTGGCAAAATCGGAGAAATGCTCTGCCTTGAATTGCAGGACCCGGACCAAAACAAGGTGCTTGCCCAAAGCGATGCCATCCTGGAGGAATCCCGGAACAAGGGCTGCGACGAGAAAGCGCTCCGCGACCTAGTCCAGAAAGAACTGTCAGCCTTGAGCGGCACCGCCTACCGCCTGGAAGCATTGGAACAGGACCTCCCCGCCAACTGCTTTATCTTGGGCAAGGTCCTTCGAGAACTCCGCAACCAATGCATTGCCGCCCTGAACGAAAAGCGCACCGCAAAAAAAACTCCCGCAGCAAGTGCCCAGGCGGGCCAAAATTTGATTCAACAGGTCAAGGCGAGCTTTACCACAAATCGGGCTGCAGACTGCACCACAAACCACGCCGCTCACAAGGACTGCGTCACCGTCCTGGTCCGCAACCCCGAGCAGATTGCCGCCCTCGATGGTCTCGACATCGACCGCGTCATCATGGACTTCGACTGGGGCGTCAAATACGACCGTTCTTTGGAACAAATCCGCTCGCTGGGATTCAAGGCGGGCATGGCCACCCTGCGTGTCCACAAGCCTGGCGAAAGCCACTACCTGAAAAACATCTTGCGACTCGCTCCCGACTTTGCCCTGGTACGGAACCTGGGGGCCCTTTCCATCCTGACCGACAGCGGAATTCCCCTTACCGGCGACTACAGCCTGAACGCCACCAACAGCCTTACCTTCGATTGGCTGCTTTCCCAAGGGTTAGCCACGCTGCACCCCTCCTGGGACCTGAACAGCACCCAACTTTCTGACCTGCTCCAAGCCATTGACGGAAGCAAACTAGAACTTACGCTCCACCAATACATGCCCGCCTTCCATTCCGAATACTGTGCCTTTGCCCGGACCCTTACCAGTGGCAGGCGGTTCCCAGAATGTGGCAAGATATGCACCCAGCACAAAGTGGAAATCTTGGACCACAAAGGGGAACGGCACTTCTTGCAAAGCGATGCAGAATGCCGCAACACCCTGTTCGTAGGCAAGCCCCAGTCTGCCTTGAAGTTGTTGCCCACACTCCGGGAAGCAAAAGTGCAAAACTTCAGGCTTGAATTGCTGAACGAATCGCCCGAGACCGCACGGGAAAAGGTTTTAATTTACACGCAAGCCCTGCAAGGCGAAATCCCCATAGAAAAAGCCGTCCGCATGGCGGGAGTCCAAGAAAAGTACGGACTCACTGACGGACAGCTCTTTAACGAAACGACCTGGAAAGATCGTAAAAAAGTTTAGAAAAAGCGAAACAGGCTAGTTCGCGCAAATTTCATCTTTCACAAACTGATAGGCCTCGTCCCGAGTCATTTCGCTATAGGTATCATTGTCTACCACGATAAAGACTTTGCCATCGCAAGAGGCTACCTCTTCACCGCCAGCGTTGAATATATCAGCGGAATTCTGACAGTCTTCAGCAGAATCCTTTGTCTCCTTGGATGTAGCAACGCCCTTGCCGGATTTCCATGAAATGATCAAATCCCCATCAACAGCGGTCACTACCCACTCGTCGTCAGTCTTTTCAAAATCACAGGACTGCGTGAGCGTTTGCTTAGTACTGTCTACTATCTGCTTTGCACTGTCTACAAGGTCCTGAAGAGTTTTCTTGTCATAGTTATTCAAGATCTGACAATTTTTCATGACCTCTTCAAATGCTTCATCGCGGGTACGGGATTCATATTTGTATTCCGTCACATCGGAAATATACATGGCACCACCCTTGCATTCCGTGTACGTTCTCACCTTAGCATTCTCATCATCTGAACGCTCGTCAATCTCCTTTCCTTTGAGGTACGTACAAGCCTGAACGACGGCATCTCCCTTACTCACGTTAACAACAGAATCCTTGGACCCTTTTTCATTATATATAAAGTATTGGGCGGTTTTCGAGTCGATACCTTGAATCGTCGAATTAACGGTGTACCCCCAGACCTTGTCTTCCTTCTTGAAGTTACAGCCTTCGCCAGAAATGTCCGGGAACTCAACACTTCCATTGGCATTTCCCTTTGACTCTTCTTTTTCACTACCACTGGCACTGCTACTATCGTCGCAGGCCACCATGGAAAAGCCCAGTGCCACGGCAGAGCCAAAAGCAAGAATTTTCCCGATTTTCTTGAAATCCATATCAACTCCTTTCCCCTGAGGGGTTCTTGTTATTTTGAATATAAGAAAAAAAGGTCTTTTCCGCCAGAAAAAAATCGTTTTTTTTCTATATTGCCCCCTTTAGTTCCCCAAAACAAAGGAAAATCCATGAAAATCGCCGACAAGACCGTAGTCCAAATGCATTACACCCTTACCGATTTGGACGGAAAGGTAATCGACTCCTCCGAAGGCCGCGAACCACTCCAGTACATCCAGGGGGCCCACATGATCGTGGTAGGGCTGGAAAAAGCCATGGTGGGCCACGAAGTGGGCGACAAGTTCGACGTGAAGGTGATACCCAGCGAGGGTTACGGCGAATACGACGAATCCCTTTCCCAGGAAGTCCCGGTGGAAGTTTTCCAAGGGGTAGAAAAGGTGGAGCCGGGCATGATGTTTTACGCCCAGACTCCCATGGGCCCCATGCCCATCCGCGTCAAGTCCGTGTCCGGGAACAAGGCGGTCATCGACGCCAACCACGAACTAGCCGGCAAGGACTTGTACTTTGCCATTGAAGTGGTTTCTGTCCGCGAAGCCACTGAAGAGGAATTGAACCCCAAGGGTTGTTGCTGCGGCGGCAAGGGCGAATGTGGCGGCGATGGCGACCATGAGTGCTGCGGGGGCAACAAGGAAAACTGCGACGGCAACGGCGGTTGCGGCTGCCCCAACCACGACAAGCACCACGGCAAGGCCGACTAATTTCTAAACCTGGGACTCCGGGTATTCTGCACCAAATGCCGTTCCCGACAAGGAAAGTATGGGCGGGAACTGGATACGCTTTGCCAAGGCGATTCCGCGGAAACGCCTGTGCCAGGCACGCATGTCCTGCAGGGCCTCTTCGGGCGTCTTGAACAAGGACTTGAAATAGCCCAGGTCCACACCCAAATCTTCGCAGAACTTTTCAAAACCGGCGGCAAGGCGAGCCTCGGTATTTTCCAGACTGCAACCCCGGTCCACCCATTCGGCAAAAAGTTTGTCGTGATACGGATACTTGATGGGATCGCCCTTGCCCTCATCCACATTCATGGCATCGCTGAGTTCCGCACTGGCAGGGATGTCGATGGAGGCCTGAGGAATAACTTCCTTTTCCCGGTTGATATAGCGGGCCAAAGCATACACATCCGTTTTCCACAAGTCGCCCAAAGCACACATGACACCGCAACTGTCACCATAAAGGGTACAATAACCGGCAGTAGCCTCGCTCTTGTTGCCATTACAGGTAATGCCCGCGCCAAGCACAGAGGCAATGGTCAACAGCACCGAAGCCGAGCGGGTTCTGGCCTGCAGGTTCTCGTGGTTGATTCCCTCCACCTTCATGGGCGTATCGTCCCGTTCAAACTTGCAACCTTCCAAGGTTTTGCAGACCGATTCCACGATGTCAGAAATCGGTGCCACCATATAGGGGCATCCCAGGTTGTCCGCCAACGCCTTTGCGGCACCGCGGGTAGTGGCCGAGTTGAAGCGGGTGGGCATGTTGATAAGGTAAACGTTTTTGGCACCGATGGCTTCGGCGTAAAGGGCTGCCGAAACGGCACTGTCGATACCGCCGCTGGCTCCGATAACCATGCGAGGAATGTGGAATTTTTTCAGGTTCTCCCGAATCATGAACACCAGGGCGTCGTGAATCAGGGCGATGCGGTCCTGGGCGGCAACCGTCCCCTGCGGGAACCCCGAAAGGGTGCCGTCATCGGCCACCGTTACCAGGCATTCTGCCGCCTGGAACCGAGGCATGGCAAACACGCGATTTCCTTCCTTGTCCCAAATACCACTGTCTCCGTCCATGGCATAAATGTTTTTGCCGCTATTTTCGGTACCTACTGCATCCACGTAAAAAACGGGCTGCCCTAACTTTTTAGCATGGCCGGCACAGGCTCCCTGAACAGCAACACTTTTATCCAACACAAAGGTGGCATAGCCCGAAAGCACCTCAAAATCGTGGCCCCACCGTGCCGCCTCGCCTTTTTGAAAATACTGTCCGCCACCTGTCAATGTGTCGCTTCCGCCCAGCAAGATATCGACTTCGCGGGAAAGTTCCTTCACCTTGTCCCGGCACGCTGCGCAATGTTCCAAAAATTCAATCTCGTCACCCAGGGAACCCAGCATGCAACTCCCTGCAATGGAACATTCCGGCAGCAGCACCACATCGGCTCCAGCAGCCTTTCCCCGTTCTACGGCGGCCTTGACCACCTC
Organism: Fibrobacter succinogenes; assembly: GCA_902767785.1. Taxonomy (GTDB): domain Bacteria; phylum Fibrobacterota; class Fibrobacteria; order Fibrobacterales; family Fibrobacteraceae; genus Fibrobacter; species Fibrobacter succinogenes_D. The sequence continues at coordinate 8,285 of CACXIR010000095.1, forward strand.
GAAATTTTCTTCGGGCTTGCCAGCCTGAACCTGGAGTTGAACCATGTAGACTTTCATAAGAACCTCTTTTCTCTGACAAAAAAAATAAAAATTTCCGGGACATTCATTCCGTCGTCATTCAGAGGCGT
>CACXIR010000096.1 GCA_902767785.1 Fibrobacter succinogenes
GACAATCATATAGACTTAGATAAAGATCAGTCCCAGAATGCCCACGGCCCACACGTACCAGGCGAAGTGCTGGAACTTGCCCTTCTGCACGAAGTTCATGAGCCACTTGAGGGCGATAATCCCGAAGATGAAGGATACCACCATGCCCACCAAAAGTTCGGGAGTAAAGCTGCCCGCATCGGCACACTTGGCGGCCTTTTCCGGGTTCTCGACAGCCATCTGGGCGACTTTTTCCACGTTTTGGCATTTTGCCCACTTGATGACGTCGAGGAGTGCGGCACCGCCCACAGCGGGGATGCTCATTAAAAAGCTGAATTCGCCGGCGTACTTGCGGTTCACGCCCATGAACATCATGGCACTGATGGTGGAACCGCTACGGCTGATGCCTGGAATGCAGGCGATACCTTGCACGGTGCCGGTCACCAGGGCTCGCCACCAGTTCATCTTGACACCTTCGTTTTCCGGATGCTTGGCACCGGTAGGGCCCCACTGGGATGTGAATAGCAAAAGACCGGTGAAGAGTTCTGCAACGCATACGGCGCGGGGATTCTCAAACAGGCCTTCTAGCAGATCCTTGAAGCCAAGGCCTATCATTGCCGTGGGGATGGAGGCCAGGATGATGTAGCCCGCTTCTTTGAGCTGCTCACGGTCGCGGCGGAGGCAGCCCACGATAATGTCGGTAATCTTCTTGTGGAAAACCACGAAGATGGACAGCAATGTGCCGGCATGGAGCATGATGTCGAAGAACATGCCCGCTTCATTCATGCCTAAAAGTTCGTGCCCGAGCACAAGGTGGCCGGAGCTGGAAATGGGGAGGAATTCGGCGAGGCCCTGCAAAAGGCCGAGGATAATGGATTCAAACATAGTGCAGTAAATTTAGTTTTTCTATCTTCGCAATCATGGCTCGCAAAAAATTTCTCCTCTGCTTTCACGATTTTAGCGTCTGGAATTTCCAGAAGGTGACTCCTATCCTTGAAGACCTTAAGGATCTGGCGGGTGGTCCATTTAGCGTGCTGGTCATTCCGGACACGGAAAAAGCTTCCCCCGAGGCGGTGGAGGGTTTTCGCAAAACCCTAGTCCGGCTGGCGGACGAAGGCTTTGAGCTGGCCCTTCACGGCTACAAGCACAAGGCGGAGTTCAGCCAGGGCCGCAGCTACATGGGGCTTATCGGCATGAACTTGACCCAAGGCGAGGCCGAATTTGCTGGACTCAGCGAGTACGAGTCGGAGCGGCTGCTGTGGTGCGGTTTGGAGGCTTGGAACAAGCTGATGGAAACTCGACCCGTGGCCTTTGTTCCGCCCACCTGGTACAGTAACGGCTTTCTGCCTATGCAGGTTCGTAAGGCGGGGATGCTCTACGAGGGTAGGTCTTTTATTGCGTCTGCCATTGGCAAGCGGTACGCCTCCCCGGTAGTGAGTTTTGCGGGAATCCTTCCGTTTATGCAAAACATAGCCTATATCTATGGGAAAGCAGTTTTCAAACTTCCCGTGGGGGTTCCACGGCTTGCGTTGCATCCGTCAGATTTTCCCCAGCTGGAAGGGCGGGTCCGCGACTTGATACGGCTTGCGCTTGGAAGCGGTCGCAAGCTCTCGCATTACAAGGATTTATAGAATCAAAAAATCCAGCCCCGAAGGGCTGGATTTTGAATTTCATTTTTGCAAGAACGACTTATTCTTCGCCCGGTACGGTAGTGCCTGCATCAGTGTCGTTGGAATCGCCGGAGTCGCCGGAGTCGCCGGAGTCGCCAGCGTTGTCGTCTTCTTTGGAATTGGTCTTGTCTTCTTCGTCGTCGGAGGCGGAGGATTCGTCCTTCTTTACAGAATCGACAACCCACACTCCGTTCTTGCAGGTCGCAGAGGCCTTGACGCCTGCAACAACTGTGTCTCTGACGGCACCGTTGGTTTCGCATTTCAGGGCTTCCTTTACATCTTGCTTTTCGATTTTCTGACCGTCAATGGCTTTGCATCCATCGGTGAGAAGGCCGGTAAAGATGTCATACTGTTTGGCAGACATCTTCTCCTTGCTCTTTTCGGTGATGGTCTTGCCCTTGCATTCTATCTCGAAATGCTCTTCGCGGGCAACAGTTTCCCTATTGCACTCTGCTTCAGGAACATCCTTGTTGAAGTCAATCTTGGTGGAGACGATCCCGTCTTCAATTTTTGTAGTGGAAGTGAAGGAAAGTTCTCCCTTTGTTGTTTCTACGACAAGGACGGAGTCTTTAAGAGATGATTTGCAGGAAATGGTATTGGGGTCGTTGCTGTTGTCGGCACTGGACGAGTCGTCGCAGGCCACGATGCCGAATGTGGCGACGAGGGAAAGGGCTATGCCCATTTTGATGAAGTTCATGGTTACTCCTATGTTTATATGTTTTTTCTTAATATAATTTTTTTCAAAGACGTTCGCGATAGTTAAGCGAAAAAAGCAGGAAAAGAGGGGTGAAAAAACTCAAAATGTGCTTTAGGACACAAAAGGAACCCCGGTCCCACAATGGCTAAAAGGGACCGGGGCTCTTTGCGGATTAATTTTTGGGGCGGTTTTTAGCCTTCGGCTTCGATAGCGGCCTCGTCTTCGCCAGCCTCGATAGCGTCGTTCTCGCCCAGCTTGAACAGCTCCACATCCTTCATGCTTTCGCGAATCTTCTGCTCGATTTCGTTGCAGAGTTCGGGATTGTCCTTGAGGAACAGGCGGGTGTTCTCGCGGCCCTGGCCGATGCGCTCGTTGTTATAGCTGAACCAGGAGCCGCTCTTTTGGATGATGTCCAGTTCGCAGGCAAGGTCCAGGACGGAGGCTTCGCGGGAGATGCCACAGCCGTACAGAATGTCGAATTCGCACTGGGTAAAGGGGGCGGCCACCTTGTTCTTGACCACCTTGACGCGGGTGCGGTTACCGATGACCTCTTCGCCGTCCTTGATGGCGGCAATGCGGCGGATGTCGATACGCTGCGTGGCGTAGAACTTAAGAGCGTTGCCGCCGGTGGTGGTTTCGGGGTTGCCGAACATGACGCCAATCTTCATGCGGAGCTGGTTGATGAACAGCATGCAGGTGTTGGACTTGGAGAGGATGCCGGTGAGTTTGCGCAGTGCCTGGCTCATGAGGCGGGCCTGCAGTCCCACGTGGTTGTCGCCCATTTCGCCGTTGATTTCGGCCTGGGGAACCAGGGCGGCCACCGAGTCGATGACGATGATGTCGATGGCTCCGGAACGGACCAGTGTCTCGGCAATGTCCAGGGCCTGCTCGCCGGTGTCGGGCTGGGAGACCAGCAGGGATTCGATGTCCACACCCAGCTTGCGTGCGTACACTGCATCGAAGGCATGTTCAGCATCGATGAAGGCTGCCACACCGCCAAGCTTCTGGGCTTCGGCGATGGCGTGGAGGGTGAGGGTGGTCTTGCCGGAGGATTCCGGTCCATAAATCTCGATGATACGACCGCGGGGAAAACCGCCTACGCCGAGGGCCATATCCAGCTGGATGCAGCCCGATGGGATGACGGGGATTTCTTCGACGGGCTGGCTGCCCAGGGCCATGATGGAACCTTTCCCATAGTTCTTCTCGATTTGCGCAATGGCCGCCTCGACGGCCTTTGCCTTTTCGCTAGAAAGGTTGCTTGTGGGTGTTGTCGCTTTTTTAGCCATGATTGACTCCGTTTTTATTGTTTTCTTGTCTTAATAATATATAAATTAGTGTTCGTTTGTGCAAGTGCTTTTTTGGTTATTTATTAAAAAAAGTAGCTTGCCCAACACGTAATAGACTGCTTTTTCGCGAATTTCCTGCCTATTTCCCGTGAAAATTTTACAAAAAGCCTTGTTTTGCAAACAATTGTTGACGCTCATCCATACAGTGCCCACGGGCTTGCCGGGTTCCGCCCCGGTGGGACCTGCAATGCCCGAGGTGGCCACCGCCCACTGGCAGTGGAATTTTTTCAAGGCACCCTGGGCCATGGCGGTTGCCGTCTCCTTGCTGACCGCCCCATACTTTTCCAGAGTTTCTGCCGGGACCCCCAGCAGTTCCTGCTTTACGGAGTTCTGGTAGGCCACGATCCCACCCGCAAGGACTGCAGAACTGCCCGCCACGTTCACGATTTCGGAAGCGATGAGCCCGCCTGTGCAGGACTCGGCGGTGGCCAGCATTTCGCCCCTCTCGATGAGCTTTGCCTGTATTTCCTTGACCAGTTCCTGGATGTTTTGCTGTTCCATTGTTTCCATGCTCCAAATCTAACTAAATGTTTATGACAAAAAGTGACACGAACTGAAATTTGTTGTTTGTGCTATATAAGATATAAAAGTCTTCACTCTCCGTTAGAACCTTGGGCCTGGATCCCTCGCCGCTTCGCTACTCGGGATGACGTTTTGAACTCCACATCCCACACCACGCACTCCACATTTACTATATTCTGCTTCGATGTCTTTTCGCTCGCTTGTTCTTGGCGTTTTTTTGTCGGTGCTGTTTGCAGTTCCGCTTTATGCCGACGACAGCGTTGCCGAGAAACCTGCGGAACAGCCGGCAGAACAGCCCATAGAACAATCTGCAGAACAGCCCGCGGAGGTTTCGGACCCTTTGCAAAAGGGCAAGACCGGCATTGAATCCATTGATACCTTGGCGGTGAACGAGTGGGATATTCCTACAGAACACAATTCCCTGCCTTTGACCATGCTGTTCAGTATTTTCCCGGGTGGCGGGCAATACTACACGGGGCATTACGTGCGGGGCGGATTTATCACCGGTGCCGAATTGTTCCTCTTTTACGAAGTCTATTATAACAAGGCCTTCCAAAAAGATCGTGTGCTAAAGCAGGCCAAGCCCTTCCAGGATTCCGTGGCACTGTACACCAGGCTTTTGGCCCAGGCTGAAAGGGACAGCATTCCCTCGATTCAAGAAAAGCGTAACCAGTTTATAAACCGGGTCCGTGAAAAGAGCGACAAGAAAAAGGAACAAGAGGACCTGCGTATTGCGGAAAACGCCTGGCTCTTGGGAATCCACATTTACGGCATGTTCGACGCCTTTGGAATATGGTGGAACAACAACCATAGGAGCGTGGAACTGCGGAGCATGAAAACGGCTATCCTGTGGGGCCTGCTTCCCGGTGGCGGTCAAATGTACAACGGCGAATTTGGAAAGGCGGGGCTCTTGTACATGGGACTCATGGGAGCTGCCACCAGTATCTGGACCTCTCAGAAGATGGTCAACTACTATGTGGATCGCAAGCACGTGATGGAGGCGGAAGACCCGACTTCGGATGACTGTGAACGTGTAACAGAGCGGCTTACCTATTTCCGCAAGAACCGCAACCAGTACATTTGGGGCATTGCGTTAATTTATCTGTACTCCATTGGCGATGCGGCGGTGGATGCCCTGTTGAGCGACTTTGACAATCCGATCCACCTGGCGGTATTGCCGGACCTGGTTTCACGCGGGGCCCAGGCTCTTGTGACGCTGGACTTTTAATCAGTGTGCAATGTGTAATGTGTAATGACTAATTTCACATTACACATCTCACATTTGCTATAGGGGGAGGGGCGGCATCTGGATGCCGTCGTGGATTTTGATAAAACGCCCGCGGTAGTGGCCCTCTGCGTTGCGGGTAAATTCAAAGCGATTCACCATGGTGTAGCTGAATTCGCCCTCCACGAATTTTTCGTCGGGGAGTCCGCAGGCGAAGTGCTGCAGGGCGGCAATGACGCCGGCGTGAGTTACCCACAGGAATTCGCCATCGTCGGGGAGCGAATCAAGGAATGCCTCGACACGCCGGTCCACATCGTAAAAGCTTTCGCCCTGGGGGAACTTGAACCCCCGCAAGTCTTGCATCCAGCCGGCCATTTCTGCACGGGGGACGGCGGTGAGCTTTTGTCCTTCCCAGGTTCCAAAATTGATTTCCATAAGGGCGTCTTTTTTATCGATGGCAAGTCCCGTAGCTTCCGAAACGGCCTCCGCCAGCCGCAGGCAACGCAGCAGGGGGCTGCTGAACAGTCTGGTGGGCTTGGCGCCTGTTTTCAGGTAGTCTTCGATGGCCTGCCTGGATTCCTCGGGAAACGTGGGGGAGACGTCAAAGTCCAGGCGTCCGTAGCAGACGTCCTTGGGGTTGTAGGGCTTGGTATGTCGGAAAGTCCAGAGAATCATGGCCCAAATTTAGAAAATCTGGCCATTGGGCAAAAAAACGTGACCAAATGCTTATAATTTTTTACATTCGCTTGCGGCACACCCCGAAATAAGTTATATTTAAGATATGTTGAAGAAATTTGTACTGGGTTTGGTTTTTGCTGTGTCAGGGCTATTGGTCTGGTCCTGCGGTGACGGTACGGTGGACCCGCTGAGCGATGGCGAGTTGCTGATGATTAACCGTTTTGACCCGTGTAAGCTGGATTATGACGAGCTGATTCGCATTGTCCAGTCTTGTGGAGCTGGCGAGGAGTGCGGGGTGGTTACCGGGAAAGCCTACAAGGGCGGTTGCCCCGACGCAAAGGTTTATAAGGATTCTGCGGGGAATACCATCGTTGTGGAGGGCGATTCCGCCTTTTTTGTGGACAGTACCGGAAGAAAGCTTCCCATTTTCAACTTTTCCTCCGACAGCAGTGACGATGATGATGATGTGTCTAGCAGCGGTTCAGGACTTTCTAGCGGTTCCGCTGGCAAGAGCAGCGCCGCCGGTTATGACATAGACGAGTACATTGACGATGATGGATCCAGCGCGGGTTCTGGTTCCGGTTCGGGGACGGGCGAGGTGAACCATGATCGCAGCAGCAGCTCTGGAACGGTTTCTGGCGGTAGCAGTTCTTCTGTGGACTTGAGCTTTTTGAGCAGCAGTTCAGGCGTAACGGTGCTCAGCAGCAGCACCGTCGTCCATGTCGACCCCAGCAGCAGTTCGAAAGGGAGCAGCAGCTCTGTGGACTTGAGCTGGTTGAACAGCAGCAGCTCTAGTCTTGGGGTGGCAAGCAGTTCTTCTATTGACAATGGTGTTGAAAGTAGCAGTTCAAAGATTGTCATTGTGCAGAGTTCCGTGTCCCGGAGCAGCAGCTCTGTGTCGGAATATGTTTTGAGCAGTAGCTCTACCGCCCAACATGGTGGTGGTGGCGGAACAGATGCTGCTTGCGGAGCGAACACGGTGTCTGGAACATGCGTGGCAAACCCTAGTCCCGGTTTCAGAAACGAAGTCGTCACCTATACCTTCACTCCGGATGGAAACCATACTTGTGACGCTTTTGACGACGTAAAATGGTATGTGAATGAATACCTCGACGAGGGGGCGTATAGCCCGACAACTGGGGAACCGATGGCCTATTGGGCAGATCCTTCTTCTTCTAGCCGAGCCTCGTTCTCCTTTGACGTAAAATATTCTTCTATCGGCGACAAAAAGTCCGTTGTCTTCTCCATGGGAGGACAACAGAAGACATGTAACGCTGTGACTATCAAGCGCCGGTGTGAGTCCAATACGTACACCTGTAACACGGTGCGTACTAGTGCGACTAACAACATGTGGAAAAATGATGTTACGTACAAGTTTACGCTTAATCGAGGGGCAAATAATTGTTTAGATGAATCCTCGGTAACTTGGAATGCGTCAGGTTTGGTGGTGAATGGAAACACGGCGACCAAAACGTACCCGAAGGGAACGACGACTCCGGTTAATGAATCTGTTACATTGACTATCGTTGACGAACTTGGCTCGCATACGGTCACTTGCAACCCCAATGCTACGGCCGTGTATGTACCGGATGTGGCCCCCACCTTCAGTGTGTCTGATATGACCATGCCCGTAAACTATACGGTTAAGGTGACTCCGACATCTGTTGCTGGATGCTCTTATAGCGAGGGAAACAAGTGTTCTTACAGTCTTGAAGATGAGAATGGTACCATTGTTGCTTCGGCTAGCGGTGGATATGTCAGCGGTGCTTTGAACTCGTTTAGCGGCGAGTCCGATGAAGTAACCGTGAACTATACGTTGACCTTGACGAATTATATTGGCCCGTCAGAACCCAAGACATTCAGCATTACCTACGTGATGCCAACTCCAATGGTTGCTTCGACGACTTCTACTTCGTATGCTCCTGCTAATGCATATAGTGTTTCCACAGCAGCTTCAATAAGTGAGAACAAGTTCAAGTGCGTGACGAGTTCGGCACCGAATGATGGCTTGGTAATTGGGTATTTCAATGGAACGGAATACAAGGCTTACCCAGGCCAGTGGGGATCAAATAGTGGGTATGCTGTTTCTGCAAGCAGTACCTATACATTTGTCATTTTCAATGACGCACCTTCCAATATTCAGTGCTATCTATCTTGGTGATGGCGTAAGTAACTAAAGAAAAACCCCCGATGCTCTATCGGGGGTGACTTTTTTTGTCATAAAAATAAAGATCCTAGGCGACCTGG
>CACXIR010000097.1 GCA_902767785.1 Fibrobacter succinogenes
AAGTTGGCCACGGTTGGAGAAACCGCCTCTTTTTTTTTTTTTTTTAAAAAAAAGAGCTGCCATTTCCCTGGACGGTGAAACTTTTCCGAAAGTTGGCGCTGGATCAGGATTTTCTTTTTTCGTGCGCCCAACGGACGGCAAACGCAAAAACGATGCCCAAAACAAGCCAAAAACGGCACTTTCCCTCAAAGGTTGGCGCAAGTTCGGCAAAGTCGCCACGGACGGGACGGACCGTATGGAAACTCGCTCTTTTTCGGACGGCAATGGTAAAATCCCGAAAGTTGGCCACGATTTGGACTTTTCCGGGAAAGTGCCTCGCACCAGGAGAAAGGGCACTCCCAGAGAGGACAATTCCAGAAAACATGAAAAGTTGGCCACGGTTCGGGATTTTACCGAAACGGACTTTTTTGTTCGTCTGGCTCACCCCGTTCCTTTGAGCCAAATGTAGGCGGTCGATTTCATCACCAACTAGGCACTATTTAGGCACTATTTTTTATTTTTTGTGGCTTTTTTAGGGTTTTTAAGAATTTGAAAGTTCATAACTTAACAAGTCGCAACCCCAATAAAATCAATGGTTTGAACCAAATGTAAGAAAAAGGGAACAATAGCCCAAAATATAAAAAGTTTTCTTAATTTTTATTACATGCACTACACTCCTTACCGCGATTTACTGCTGAAGCTTTTCCCCAACTACCTGAAAGTGCGCAAGTTGCCGCTGAACGGTGGCATGAGCTGCCCCAACCTGGACGGCACCAAGGGATTCGCCGGCTGCAGCTACTGCAACAACCGCAGTTTCAGCCCTGTCTTTGACCAGGCGCAGGTCGCCATCCAGGAACAGCTGGACAAGTTCGTGCCGCGGCTCCGGGAAAAGTACCCCAATGCGGGAATCCTCGCCTATCTGCAGCCCTACACCAACACCCACGCACCTCTGGAAAAACTGCAGGGAATCATCGACCCGATTGTCAAGCACAAGGAAATCGCGGGGCTTGCCATAGGCACCCGCCCCGACTGCCTAGAAGACGAGAAGATCGCCTACCTTGCAGAACTGAACCGCAAGAAGCCTATCATCGTAGAGATTGGGCTCCAGACGGCCAACGATCTGACTCTGGCCGCCATCAACCGGAGGCACACTCTGGCGGAATGGACTGACGCCGCCAAGCGTTGCCAGAGTGCGGGACTCACTGTGACTACCCACGTGATCGTAGGGCTCCCGGGCGAAACCCTGAAGGATTTCAAGCGTACTGCCGAAGTGGTGCGGGACCTGCACCTTGCCGCCGTCAAAATCCACCCGCTGCACATTGTCACAGGGACCGTCATGGCCCAGGACTACATTGCCGGGCAGTTCAAGCTGCTGGAGTTCGAGGAATACTGCTACGCCGTGGCCGAGATGATCAAGATCATCGGGAAAGAGACCGCCATCGAGCGGTTCAGCGGCGAAAGCCCCAGCGAAATGCTGATTGCCCCCGACTGGTGCGGGGAGCGGGACAGGATTATCGCGAAGGTGGAAGAGTTTTTAAGCGCTTAAACTTTTTTAAAAATAAGCGAAGTGTTGATTCCGCCAAAGGCGAAATTGTTGGACATGATATACTCTGTGTCCAATTCCCGACCGTTACCGGTGATATAGTCAAGCGGGGCGCATTCCGGATCCACTTCGTCCAGATTCAGGTTGGGGCTGAACCAACCGCGGTTCATCATCTGGATGGCAAGCCAAGAAAGCGGCACAGAACGCTGATTCAAGGCGTTATAGGTGGCCCACGTCTCGGAAATGTCGCCATAGCGGGTGGCAGTGCCGTGGCCGTTCACGTACCCGATGGCCTCCGGCGAGACCCCAGCGCAACGGACCGCCTTTTCCAAGGCAATCTGCATGGTCTCTGTCTTGGGCTGGGTGATGTGTTCCCCGTCGGTATTGGAACCGAACCCTACGATTTCGGCATAAATCTTGGCACCACGGGCACAGGCATGCTCATATTCTTCCAGAATCAGGGCTCCGGCCCCCTCACCTATCACCAGGCCATCTCGGTTCTTGTCGTAAGCAGCAGGTGCCAGTTCCGGATGGTCGTTCAAGGTACTGGTGGCATAAAGAGTGTCGAACACAGCGGCTTCCGTAGGGTTCAATTCGTCGGCACCGCCGGCAATCATCACGTCTTGCATGCCGAACTTGATAAACTCGTAGGCCTGCCCAATGGAAAGGCTTCCGCTGGTGCAAGCGGTGTTGGTGGTAATCACGCGGCCCGTAAGTCCGTAAAAGACGCTGATGTTTACGGCACAAGTCTGAGGCATGGCCCGGATATAACTGGTGGCGTTGATTCCCGAACTGTCGTAGTTCTTGATCATCTCGAAAAAATCCACCAGAGAAGCAATGTTCCCCATGGAAGACCCAAACGCCACTCCCACCTGGCCGGACTTTAACAAAGTTTCGTTTTCTCGAAGGCCAGACATAACCAGGGCCTTGTCCACAGCAGTCAAGGCAAGGCGTGCCACGCGGCCCGCCCCACGTGCCTTTTTGCGGGGGAACTCTGGCAATTCAAACGGAACAGGACAAGCCAGGCGAGTATTCATCCTGGTATAGACATCCCAAGAATCCAGGCGGACAATACGGTTCTTCAAGGATTTCAAACTGGCAAAGACTTCTTCATCGTCCAAGCCCAGCGCCGAAACGCTCGCACCGCCTGTTACCACCACTCGCCTTGTCACTTTTTACCTATCCTCGATAATAGACTTGGCGTCTTCCACTTCCACAGTGCTGAGGGTAGCCGTCACCACAGTTTTACCGTTCATGGAGGCCATGCAGTCAAAAGTAACCGCCATGTCCATACGCATGCTCTGCTTCACCCTGATTTCCACCACGTCGCCGGGCTTAAAGGCCGAAAGTTCAGCCTTGCAGTTGGAAACACTCATGATAAAGCCTTCCTTGGGGCTCTTGCCGCAATACCTTCCGTGAATCCCGGAAAGGGCAGAAATGCTCTGGGCCATGTATTCAAAGGCCACGTAAGAGGGGACACCGCCCAACTCTTCGCAATAGAACATGCTTTTTTCGGAAACATCCACCTGGGTCACAATGTAAATCTCTTCCAAATTGTATTCCACAATACGGTCCAGCAGGAACATCTTGCCTGCATGGGGAACCAGAGATTCCACATCTTCACGGGTCTTGAATTCCATTTTTTCCATAGTCCTATTCTTTTCCTATGACCAAAGATACATTACAACCGCCAAAGGCGAAGGAATTGCTGATGCAGTAACGCAAGCCAGGTGCCGTTTCGCCGGGTTTTGCCAGGTTCAACGCCGGAAGTTCCGGGTCAGGGACGCCATCATACAGGTGGGCAGGCAGGTTTCCGCCGTGAGTCAAGGCCATGCAGCAGAAGGCTGCCTCCAAGGCCCCGGAGGCCCCCAGGGTATGACCCGTAATAGCCTTGGTGGAACTGACGGGAACATTTCCGCCAAAAAGACGGTTCACTGCGCGGGCTTCCATGGAGTCGTTCAGGCGGGTTCCCGTACCGTGAAGGTTCACATAACCTATGGCCGAAGCGTCTAGGCCCGCATCTTCCAGAGCGGCGGACATGGCAAGGTAAGCCCCTTCCCCATCAGCACGGGGAGCGGTGATGTGGTCAGCGTCGGCACTCTCGCCAAAACCAAGGACCCGCAATCCTTCGCAGTAGCTTTCGCAAAGGTCCGGGCAGTTTTCCCGAGTCACCAAGAAGTACACCGCCGCATCGCCCAAGGTAAGGCCGGAGCGGTTCTTGCTAAAGGGATTGGTGGGCTTGTCGGACATGGCCTCCAGAGAGGCAAACCCGAGAATCACGGAAAGAGACGCAATGTCCACGCCACCGACAATAGCGGCATCACAATTGCCCGCATAAATGTTGTTGCGGGCCGACACAAAGGCGCTGGCGCTGGAGGCACAGGCGGTAGAATGGACTTGGCACATTCCCGTTATGCCAAAGCGTTCCGCAATGTAGCGGGCCGGAAATTCCGCACACTGATATTCCAGTTTATAGCCCTCGGGGAATTTTCCCGTAGCCTTAAAGCATTTCAATGCCGCCAGGGAGGCCTCGGAACCGTTGTCGCAGGAACCCATGAAGATTCCCACACGGCTGGAGCCGAATTTTTCTACGGTACGACGAACCAAGTCGTCTATCTGGTCCAGGGCAGCACGGTTCAGGCGATTCACCCGGTTGTCAAATTCGGCGTTCTCTACCGGCGGAAGCGTATCCGGATCGATGGTGGCCACAGGCCGCATGACCCCGGCCACATCGTGCATAGTGAAAACCCCACGCTCCCCGCGGGTCAACTTCTGGAAAACCCTTTCCTTGTCGCCACCCCAAATGCAGTGCAGTCCAAAGCCATTAACGTAAAGGGGGCGACTCATTGTTCCTCTCCCAGGGTGATGTGGTAACTGTAATGCCGCAGGCTGTTGACCAGCGTTATCTCTTTGCCCTTGCGCTCAGCGGTAAGCACCAGGGTGTTTCCGTCCTTCAAGGTGCGAACGTAGTCAAGAGCTGCACCGTCATTAGCACCGCCGTTAGAGCCGCCGTTAGAGCCGCCGCGGGACTCCTCAAAAACGAATCCTGCTTCTTCAAAATTATCCTTCAAAGCCTTGTAGGGGTAAAAACAGACCTGAAAATCTGCCAGCACATATTCCGCCTTCATCTTTTCCACATCCATCACGGAACTTTCAAAATGCACGGAATCCTTGCCATAGGTGATTTCGGCAATGGTGGTGCCAAACCCGCTAAACAGCATAATGGAAAGGATGGTATCGTTGGCACGGACCCAGGAATCCCCCTCGAAAGACTTCAGGGAACCGTCCTGCTGGGTGAATTCCCCCCGCAGGTGCTGGGGCATGTCCAACTTTTCGGTCATGGCCGCCGTGGGGAGCAGCGCCACCGAACGGTTGTCGGAATAATACACGGGGGCGGTTCCGGGTTTTACGTTGGAGCGGCTGCAGCCCACCAACACCAAAAGAAACGCCAAAGCAAGGGTTCGCAAGACGGACACGGCTATTCCTCTTGGGCAAGCGCCGCACGAACCTGGTCCACAAAGCAGGGCGGGCACACCATCAAGGATTCAAGAGTCTGCATGTTCACAGCCATCTGCATGCTTTCGGCCTTGCAAAGGAGCGTACCGGATTGGGCATCAAAGAACTTATACGAAAGCTTGAGACACACCTCATATTCTTCGAGGGTCACCTCGGTGCGAATGCGTTGCATAAAAACCATGGGACGCAGGTAGCGCACATGCATGTCCACCACGGGCCAGGCATAACCGCTCTTTTCCATGGCATAGTAGTCGTACTTAATCTTGGTGAGCAAGGCACAGCGGGCCATTTCCATGTACTTCACGTAATTGCCGTGCCAGGCCACCTTCATGGAATCCACGTCGTAGAATTCCACCTGGAACTCCACCGACGCTTTCAGTTTCTTCTGTGCCATGACGCAACCCCGCTATACTGCGTAATGTTTGTCGCGGATTAGTTCCAAGGTCTTGCGCAGGTCCATTTCCAACTGGCGGTCGCAAGTCAGGGGTTCAAAGTGGGCAAGCACCTGTTCCAAGGTCTTGCGGACCCCTTCCAGACGGCTGGAATCCACCTCGCCCCGTTCCAAGCGGAAATGCAAGGCCTGGCAGGCTGCCAGCAGCACCGCCGCCGCCACCTGTTCCGTAAGTTCGATTACGCGTATGCAGTCGCGGGAGGCAATCGTGCCCATGCTTACCTTGTCCTGGTTGTGGCATTCGGTAGAGCGGCTAAAGACGCTCATGGGCATGGTGTTGTGGAGGGCTTCTGCCGTCCAGGCCGAAACGCCAATCTGCACCGCTTTGAAACCGTGGTTAATGGAAAATTCCCCGTTACTACCGGACAAGTTAGGCGGCAAGTTACGGTTGAACTTGATATCCACGATGGTAGCCAGCTGACGGTCCAGAAGGTCGGCCAGGTTCGCCACGATGTTCTTGAGTGTATCCATGGCAAGGCAGATATGACCGCCGTAGAAATGACCGCCGTGGAAAATGTTCTTTGTTTCGGGGTCTACGATGGGGTTGTCGTTGGCGCTGTTCATCTCGATTTCGATGAGCTGGCGGAGCAGGGGTTCGGAATCGTAGAACACACCCACCACGTGGGGTGCGCAACGCAGGGAATAAGGGTCCTGGATCTTTTCGGGAACAATGTTCTTTTCCACTTCCAGGTTCAGGGCGTCACGCATCTTCTTTGCGGCGGTCACCAGGCCCGGATGGGGCTTCACGGCAAAGAGCCTTTCGTAGAAATGGTAGGCGTTACCCTTCATGGCGATGGTGTTCATGGCCGTAATGCGGCAGCTCAGGTCAGAAAGGTATTCGGCACGGCTAAAGGCCATGCAGGCCACGGCGTTCATCACAGCCGTTCCGTTCATGATGGCGATGGCTTCCTTGGGGCGGAAACGGTGGGGCGTAATGCCCAGTTCCTTCATCACGTCCATCGACGGGCGGCGTTCGCCCTTGTACAGCACATCCCGCTCGCCAATCACGGCACCTGCCAAGTAAGAAAGAGGCGTCAAGTCGCCGCTGGCCCCCACGGAGCCTTCCTGGGGAATCAAGGGCAGAATGTCGTTCTGCAAAAAGTCCATGATAATCTTCAGCAGGGCGTAGCTCACACCGGAAAAGCCCTGAGCCAGGGTGTTCAGGCGCACAGCCATGATGGCGCGGGTAGTCTCTTCGTCAAAGTAGGCGCCAAGACCGCAGCCATGGAAACGGGTCAGGTTTACCGGCAGGTCGTAATAATGGTCAGGCGGCACCACCTGGGTGCAGGAATCGCCGTAACCCGTGGTCACGCCGTAAATGCCGCCGTGCTTTGCCAGGGCCTCGTCCAAAAATTCGGCACCGGCGTTGATTTTCTTCTGGAACTCGGGAGAACTTTCCAATTCCACGGAAACCTTGCGTTTTGCGATGGCCACCACCTGTTCGATGGTGAGCTTTCCACTTCCAATTACGACCTTGTCCATTTCAACAATCCTTTAAAAATTTTTGTGCCAGAAATTATAGAAATTATACCACTGGTAAGGGTGGCGTTGGCAATGCTTTTCGAGCATTCCCACGTATTCTTGTACCAGTGCCGCCACACGGGCAGGGCGCTCCTTGCGGCTGCAGTCAAAAGAAGTCTTGGCCCGCACGATATGCATCTCGTAAGAAGAACGGATATCAAAGTCCTTCTTGCGGATAGCAAAGGCGAAATAAATCGGGGCATTCAAGATGCTCGCCAGGGTAAAAGCCCCTTCCGGGAAATTGGCGGTCTCCCCCAGGAACTTCATCTCTACATTGCGGTCGGTAGAGTTGGCCGACGTGCGGTCCCCGGCAATCACCACCAGGTCGCCAGAAGCAATCCAGTCCTTCATCCCTACGGCGCTATCTACGCCTATCTTGTTGGCGTCCACCACCGTATTCATCAGGTCCGGATTCAACTCATACAAGAGGGCGTTGAACTTGGACGTTCCCGAAAAATCCACCACCGGGTGCACCGTAAACTGCCTATGGGTGTGAATCTTGCCATAGCCCGTAAGGGACCTGAGCATTTCCATGTTTCCCAAGTGGGAACAAATCAAAAAGGCTCCTTCTCCCCTATCCAGCTGTTCCACCAGCATGTCCAAATCGTCACCCTGGGTCTCGATGTCCTGCAGCGGGATCACGCCACGCCAGCCCAGCAACTTCTCTATCATGGAAAGGGCAAAAGAAAGCACGTGCCTGTAGGTGGCAAAGGGAGGAACGTTCCTACCCTGCACCGCATAGAGTCGTTTTAGGTATGCCTTGGAACGACTACGAACAGGAGCGGCACCCAGCCAAAAGAAAAAACAGATAACGGCCGTGCAGAGTTCCACCACACGCCGAGGCAGGTGGCAGGTAATCCAGAGCATAAAACGGAAATGCCACAGGCTCCCGCCCACTTCCTTCAGTTCAAACCAGTGTTGATTGCTAGAGTCCATGGACACTATTTCTTGGCCTTAAGGCGACGCCAAAGGAGCTTGGGCAAACGCAAAATCATTCCCGTACAGAGTTTGGTATGAGTCCAGGATATTTCCACGTTGCTGCCGAAAACCTTGAAATTGGAGATTCCACCCTCGGGATAAATAACCTTGATGGGGTAAAACCGCATCTTGATTCCCGCCCAGGAGAGTTTCACCAGAATTTCGATATCAAAACCCATGCGGTAGCTGGTCAGCTTTTTTGCCACGGGCCAAGTGCTAGCCACGGGGTAAATGCGGAACCCGCACATGGAATCGGGAATGTCCCTCGAAAGAGTCTCGATGGCCACCCAGAAGTTGGTAATCTTGCGGCCCTGCTCGCGAGCCTTGGGTACGCTAGCATCGTACTGCGGAAACCCCGCAATCAGGTCTTCGGGATGCTTGCGGGCGGCCTTCAAAAAGAAGGGAATGGAGGCCATGTCGTGCTGGCCGTCGGCATCCACCTGAAGGGCGTGGGTATATCCTAGTTCAAAGGCCTTCTCGAGACCGCTAACGACCGCCTTGCCCTTGCCGCCGTTCTTGGCGTGAGTCACCAGAATCGTATCGGGAACTTCACGGGTCACCTGCTCCAAGATGGCATGGCCCTCGGGAGTGTTGCCGTCATCCACCAAAATAACCGAGAGGCCCAAAGCAGACAGGCCTTCCGCCACCTTGCGAGTGGTGGATTCATGCCTATAAACAGGTACGATTGCACAGAATTTCAGGTTCGCAAGTTCCCTCATG
The DNA here is from genome assembly GCA_902767785.1 of Fibrobacter succinogenes. Classification (GTDB taxonomy): domain Bacteria; phylum Fibrobacterota; class Fibrobacteria; order Fibrobacterales; family Fibrobacteraceae; genus Fibrobacter; species Fibrobacter succinogenes_D. The sequence continues at coordinate 8,709 of CACXIR010000097.1, forward strand.
CATCCACCTTCATGACCAAGATGCCCGTAGAAAGCATGCGGCCCTCTTCATTGGTGTAGGTAAACTGGACCTTCGCCGATTCCTCTTTGTAGGACATTTCCAGCAAGACGGGAACGTCCGGTAGCACCGGGTAACTGAACTTGGTGCGTTGAATCCGCTGTACCGCCCTGGGGGTCTTCAGCAGGGCGTGAGCCAGTTCCGCCACCATGTCCACCTGAGCCACCGCAGGGAGCAGCTTGAACGCCGGGAAATGGCCGTTATAAAAATCGCTAGTGGCAGGGAAAACCAACTTCAGCGAAACCGCTCCTGGTTCACGGTGCATCTTGAGGATCTTGAAATTCTGGCTTTCGGGTACATCGAAAAGGGCCTGGATGTCACGCATCTTGATTTTTCCCTGAGTGTCCTGAGGCAGTTCTTCCAAGTAGCGCCACTTTTTGGGCGAAACCGTATTCTCGATAAACTGGGCCAAGTGTTTCTTGAAAAAGTTGTTGATTTCCAGCTTGGGCTGGTCCTTGAACTGAGCGTGTCCGACGGCGTTCAGCACGATGGCGGCCGCCAAATACTGCCGTTTGCCCGACATGGGAACCACACGCACATCCTGCACCAGGCCAGTAGACTTTAGGCGGTTTTCCACCTCTGGCAGGGAAATGCGTTTTTCTTCAATCTTCACGATGGAATCGGCACGGCCTTTCAGCAAAAAGCGTCCGTCGTCGTAAATTTCCACCAGGTCGCCGGTAGTGAACCCTTCGGGTTCCAGAATGTAACTGGACTTTACGTTCAGGCAGTCATTTTCGCCGATGCTCATCTTGCAGACCTCGAAGGGTGTCCAGATGGGGCCGTTCTTGGACTGGCGATAGGCGATACCGCCGGTTTCCGTGCTGCCGTAGATTTCCGTGGTCCAGTACCCTGTAATGCCTTCGCACTTGCGGGCCACTTCCTCGGGCAAGGGTCCGCCCGAAGAATAAATGACAGGTGTGGTCTTGAAAGCAACCGGCTTTTCCGCATCGGCGGCAAGACGCTTGAGGTATGCGGGGCTAGAGGCAATAACGGCACTCTGGTCCTTGATGTTTTCCAGTTCCGCAGGGTAATCCAGGCGGTGGCGGCGGAACGGAAGCCCTGTAGCCGTCGGGAGCAGTACCGTAAAAAGCAATCCGTAAATGTGGTGGTGGTTCACCGTGCTGTAGACCTTGCGGCCCAGCCAATCGTCGCCGAAAACCTTCACCAGTTCGTAAAGTTCGTTCTCGAACTGCGAGAAACGCTTGGGAACGGACTTG
>CACXIR010000098.1 GCA_902767785.1 Fibrobacter succinogenes
CTTTTTCTTTATGAGATCCCCGCCTTCGCGGGGATGACATTACTACTCGATGGTAATGAGCGTGATGGTGCGCTTGCCGACTTTGATCGGCTTGCTCACGTCTACACCCTTCTTGGCCTTCTTGGACGGGTCGTTGGCCCAGCCTTCCTTCAGCTTTTCAGAGCTGCGGTCGAGGGTCTGGACGGAGGCCTTGCCGGAGAAACCAGGGATGGAAAGCTTCAACTCGTAATCGCTATACGGGTTCTTGTTGATCACCAACAGGGACTTCTTCTTGCCGTTCTCGGTGTAGTAGGTCGTGATGAGGGATTCCTTGTCACCGGAGATTTCGGTCTTGAGGAGCTTGCCGCGGAGAGCATCAGAAGCCATCTGGAATGCCCAGTAGCTCGGACGCGGGCAGTTCATGCACTCTTCGGCAGAACGGGTCAGGTAACCGTAGTCACCGCCTTCCGGAGTGATGTCGTTGTGGATATCCCAGTACTGAGCATTGTCCACGTTTTCAGTGGCAAGCATGGCCAGGTAGTCAGCAACGAACAGGCCGTTCTCGAGAGAAATGGTCTGCGGACCAGGGTTGAAGTCCACAGAGTTCCATTCGGTGAGCCACAGCTCGAACTTCTTTTCCTTGTTGAAGTGCTTGGTCCACTTGTCCACCAGCTTGTGGAGGCGGCTGTAGATAGGCACCAGGTCCTGCGGAGCAGAGAGCATGGCGAAGTCGTTTTCTTCACCGTAGTGCTGCGGGTAGTGGTGAACAATGATACCGTCGGCAATGTCGCCGGTTTCCTTGAGCACGTTGTCGTTCCACTGGCCATCGAGCACGCCGAGCACGGCCACCTTGATGGTCGGGTCAACCTTCTTCATGGCCTCGATGAACTTACGAGCGCGCTTACCATAGATGGTACCACCATCCTTACCATACTTTTCGTAGTAGGGGTGCCAGTTACCATAGACTTCGTTACCGATTTCCCAGTACTTGATGCCGGCCTTCTTGTCAATGTTGGTGTGCTTCACCCAGGCAGCGGCTTCTTCTTCGGTACCAGAACCGAAGTTCACGGTGAACATGGCGTTAGAACCGGTCTTCTTCAACCAGGCCAGGAATTCGTCGGTATCGACCATCCAGTCGTGGTTGTCGAGGATTTCCTTCCAGTGGTCGTCATCGGCACGGAGACCGCCCGGATAACGGATGATGCCGTGGTTGATGCGCTTGGCGAATTCAGCCGTCTGCACCTTGAACTTGGGGTTGTCCAGCATGTCACCATCCCACAGGGCAGCGTTGATACCAAACAGGCCGCCAGAGATGTTGGGGTTAACCACATCGCCAGTACCCTTGACTTCGACCTTCACGAGAGCCGGACGTTCAGCAGCCTTCACTTCCTTCTGGTTGGTGAGCTTGATGTTGTCCACTTCGAAGCTGCCGTTGGAGCCTTCTCCACCCGGCTTGAAGTCGAGAGAAACGACTCCCTTCAGGTCGAACAAGCCGTTTTCCTTAGCGTTAGGCGGCTGGTAATACGGGAACTTGGAGAATGCGCGGAACGGCACGATCACAGTGGTGCGGCCGCGAGGCACGCCAGTGTTGGCCACGAACAATTCGTTGCCGGCGTCGCCCACCTGAACGGTGATGGACTGCCATGCGCGTTCGGAGTACACGTCAAACATGATGCCCCAGTGCTTGGTCCAGTCGCGGTCGGCGGCCGGGCGGTTGCTCTTGACCATGTCGAACACGATGTCGACCCAGTCGGACATTTCGAAATGCTTGATATTGAGGGAATTGCCGTCAAGCTTGGAGGTCTTGAAGGGCACTTCCACTTCCACCTTGGACTTCGGACCCTTGGAGGGTTCCCACACGTCCTTGCTGTACTTGCCTTCGAAGTCGGTGATAATCAGGTCCTTCTCCTTGGAGTTCCAGTTATCCCACTTGATATCCGGGTCAACCCAGTCGATATTCTCGGTGAAGGTAATCTGGTCCACGAAGATGGTCACGGGGGCCGGCTTGCCGGGTTCACCCTGGTTTTCGCCCTTGCCCACAGAGAAGCGGATTTCCTGGATCTTGTTCCACTGGATATCCTTAGCGACTTCGGCCTGTTTGTTGGCGTCCCAAGCCTTGCCCTTGTCATTGAACTTCTTCAGAGGAATCTTCACCAGCTTCCAATCGGTACCAACCTTGGCGCCTTCGATCCAGTCGTTCAGGCTGACCTTGGTCTGGCTCTTGATGTCGTTGCCCTGGTTGTCGAGGATACCGACGTACACCTTTTCGCCGCCGAGCTTACCCACAGGTCGGCATACTTGCCTTCGCCCATGGAGTAGGTCACGCCGGACCAGTCGTTGTTGTCGATGTACAGGGCAAGCACGTTGGAGTTGCCGCTGGTCTTGGACTTGGCTTCGCGCTGAGCGGAAAGACCGCCGTAGCTGTAGCTGAAGCCCTTCAGGTTGTTGTCGTAGAAGGTGACAAGAGCCTTGGCCTTGCCATCCAGCTTTTCGGGATTCTTCGGGCCGTCAATGACGTCTTCGTTTTCATCCCAGTAAACAATCTTGGCCTTGGGGGCAGCCTTCTTGTTGCCCTTCACAATTTCGATGTTGTCCACCCAGATTTCGAAATCCTTGGCGCCGCTCTTGTCGATAGAGAAGCGGATTTCAGCAATCTTGTCCCAGTCGATACGGGCCGGGAATTCAGACTTGCGGGTGTTGTCCCAGTAGAGACCACGATCCGGGAAGTCTACCAGAGGAATGGAAACCTTCTTCCAATCCGTCGTGATGGCACCGCCCTCGATGTACTTGTTCATAGGAACGACAACCTGGGTCTTCTTGCCGTCGGACACTTCTTCGTCAAGAAGGCCGATCTTCACGGCTTCGCCACCCTTGGCACCCTTGATCATGAACTCGATCTTGGAATCGAGCATGAACTTGTTCAGGTCGAAGGTTTCGTTGTAAAGGCAAACGGAAGCACCCGAATACTCACTGGGGTCCAGCTTGATGTTCAAGGCAGCCTTGGACTTGTACCCGCCGTCCTTCGTGATGGTGATACCCTTGCTCTTGCCACCGTAAGAATAGTCGAAACCACCCGGACGGTACTGTTCATCGAAGAACTTGTAGACGACCGTTTTCGGCTTTTTCGGCTGAGCCATTGCAGCCACGCTGACACCCAGAAGGATGACGGACGCGACTTTCAATGTTTGCTTAATCATATGTCGTTTCCTTATGTTTGTGTTTTACTTGAAATTTTACTTGGCCTCTTTCAGCATCTTTTCCACCAGTTCCTTGCTGAAGCGGTCCTGGCGCTTGCCGTTGATGTAGAAGTTGGGCGTACCCTGGACTCCGACTTCAACCCCAAGTTTGAAGTCCTTTTCGATACGGGCCTGCATGGCAGAGTCCAGCACCATGTCCTTCTTGAACTGTTCCACGTTCAAGCCGACCTGCTTGGCGATTTCCACAAAGATGGAGTCGCCCAGTTCGCGGCTGTGGGGAGCCAATGCGTAACGGAACTCCCAGAACTTGCCCTGCTTGTGGGCAGCAATGGAGGCAGCTGCGGCAGCCGGGGCGTTGGCATGGAAGCTCAGGGGGAAGTGCTTATAGACGAACTTGATCTTGTCGCCGTACTTTTCGTTCAGTTCCTTCATGGTAGGAGCAATGCGAGAGCAGTAGGGGCACTGGAATTCGGTAAATTCAACAATGGTGAGCTTGGGGTTCTTGGTATTGCCGAAAACCGGGCTGTCCTCGTCGGGAATGTCCCAAACCTTGTTGTCGGCTTCCATCTCGGCGCGGGCCTGCTCCAGGGAAATACCCCGCTTGTCCAGAGCGTACTTGATGATTTCAAATTCTTCCTTAACCTGCTTAAAATCCTTTTCCAGGGCGTCCAACTTGGCCTGCTGGTTAAAAGAGGAACCGGCGGAGGCCTGGTTGCATGCCACGAGGCTAGCTACGAAAATAGCGACTGCGACTATAGAGAGACGTTTCATCATTTGTCCTTTAGTTGTTAAAAATAGGCAGAAACAGTTCTGCGTTCCTTGAGGAATATACAATATTTTTGACACCACCCCCCACCCTTTTTTAAATTTGAACCATGGTTTTGAACGTTATCTGGTTAGTTTTCTTTTTCGGGGCCTTTATCGCCTGCATGGTGCAGTGGATAGGCTTCGGCAACACCGAAATCTTCAACAAGGCCATCATGGGGGCCTTCGACATGTCCAAGACGGCCTTCGAGATAGCCCTAGGCCTGACAGGAATCCTATCCCTGTGGCTTGGCATCCTAAAGATTGGCGAGAAGGCCGGCGCGGTACAGATCCTGGCAAAAATCGTGCAGCCCCTGTTTACCAGGCTTTTCCCGGAAATTCCCAAGGGCCACCCCGTAATGGGAACCATGCTCATGAACATCAGTGCCAACATGCTGGGCCTAGACAACGCCGCCACCCCCATGGGCCTCAAGGCCATGAAGCAGCTGCAGGAACTGAACCCCAACGAGGATAAGGAGAAGGCCAGCGACTCCCAGATCATGTTCCTGGTGCTGAACGCCAGCGGGCTTACCCTGATTCCCGTGAGCATCATGACCTACCGCGCCCAGATGGGTGCATCCAACCCTAGCGACATTTTCTTACCCATTTTGCTTGCCACCTTCTGCAGCACCATCGCAGGAATCCTTTGCCTCAGCTTTTTTCAGAAGGTAAAGCTGAAGGACCCCGTTACCGTGGCCTGGCTAGGCGGGCTTTCTGCAGTGGTTATCGCCCTGATGTTCTACTTTAGCCACCTGACGGCGGAAGCGCTTGGCACTACCAGCCTGCTTGTCAGCGGGGTCGTGCTTTTCGGAATTATCGTGGCATTCCTTGCGCTTGCGGTCTATAAAAAGATCCAAGCCTACGAGGCCTTTGTAGAAGGAGCCAAGGAAGGCTTCCACACCGCCGTGATGATCATCCCCAACCTGGTAGCTATTTTGGTTGGCGTGGCCGTGTTCCGCGCCAGCGGAGCCATGGACCTGCTCATGGACGGAATTTCTGCGCTGCTGGGCCTGTTCGGAGCCGGCAACGACGTGGTGCCGGCCCTCCCCACCGCCTTCATGAAGCCCCTGAGCGGAAGCGGTGCCCGCGGCATGATGATTGACGCCATGAAGGCACTTGGCCCCGACAGCTTTGCCGGCCGCCTCAGCTGTATGTTCCAGGGAACCACAGACACCACCTTCTACATTATCGCAGTCTACTTTGGCTCCGTGGGCGTCCGCAAGACACGCCACGCCGTCACCTGCGCTTTGATTGCAGACCTGGTGGGCGTCATCGCAGCCATCGCCATCGCCTATATATTCTTCCCGCCGGGAGCATAGCCCTGGTCCCAAATTTCTAAATTTCTCGCCGGATTTATTAAGGAGTCAAACTCATGAAGTACGGAAAGATTGCAGTTGCCCTGGCCCTTGCGGGCGTTGTAGCGGCAAACGCAGATGACGACGCCTTCAACCTGAAGGGAAACGTCCAGACCCAAGTAACCAAGTCCATCAATGACAAGGACAACAATTTCAGCAGCGGCTGGATTCGCGCCAACGTGGGCGGACAGTACAAGAGCGAAAACCTGGACGGAACCATCATGCTCCGCATTTTCGCCCCGGAATTCGGCAACAAGAACGTCACCGACGTCAAGACTGACGACGACGGAAATGTAAAAGCCACCAAGTCCGCACAGGACAAAATCCTGGCCGACCTCTACTGGGCAAATTACAAGTGGGGCGTTACCGAGAACGACCAGGTGAACCTGAAGGTGGGCCGCTGGAAAACCGACTGGTCCCAGTCCACCCATTACGGTACCTACGTAGACAAGGACCTGACCAAGCGGGGCCTCTGGATGCGCGACTATAGCCACAACGCCTTGGAACTGGGCTGGAAGCACGGGCAGAACCAGCTGAACGCCATGCTGGCCACCATGGACGGCAACGCCAACAGGGGCTACCTCCGCGTAGAAGACGACATGAAGTTCACCTTCCCCCTGGAAGTGAAGGTTGCCTACCGCGGAAACTTGATCGACGTAGTGCAGAACACCGCCTACCTCACCCACCGTGTGGCCGCCTACGGCAGCTTCTCCATCATCCCCAACTTGCGCCTCTACAGCGAATATGCCTGCATCTACACCCAAGATGACGACATAAGCACCGACGCCCCCAACTATATCGCTCCCGAATCCAAGTACTTTAAGCCCGGCATCTACTACCAGCCTACCTACGTGGGCCTGGAACTCCCCGTACGCCTGGTTCCCGTGATGAACGTGCTGCTTTCCAACCTGATGGTGGAAGGCGAATACATCAACGACAGGCAGATCATGACAGGCAGCAAGAAGGAAATTGATGACTGGGCATGGACCGTCGCCCTGGTCCGCAACATTGGCAAGTCCAAGCTGCAATTCAGCGTGTATAGCGAAGACGAAGTCAGCGACGTGGCCTTGGCCTTCCGCCTGACCAGCACGATTAAATAAGATTAGGGAAGGCTTACGCCCTCCTAATAGTGTAAAAAATCCCGGTTTGAACCGGGATTTTTTTTATGCTAATCTTGCAAGCTGAAACAGTTGGCGGCTATTACTTTGCCGGAGCGGTCACCGGTTCAGAAACCGGAGTGCTTTCCAGGCCCGCGCCAGCAGGAGCTTCAGCGGCAGGAGTCGCTGAAGGAGCCTCGGGCGCAGATGCGGCGGGTTCATTTGCCGGTTCGGCAGCCTTAGGCGGTGCCTGGGTTTCCGATTCCAGAATTTCCTGCAGGATTTCAGCAGCCTGCTCGAATTCGCCCGAAGTGGAGCAAGCCTTGCTGTTCAGGATTTTTTGCAGGTACTGCTTTTGCATGTCCACATTGCCCTCGGCCCTGTAGATAGCGGCCAGCTTGAACATAGTGGTGCAAACCTTCTGCCCTTCAGGGAATGCATCCGCCAGGCTGGTGAACACCTTCTTTGCCTTTTCCACCTGGTTGGCGTCAATAAGGCAAAGGGCCATCCAGTAAAGGGAATTCTCCCCCAGCTCGCCCACCTTCATTTGTTCGTAAACCTGCTTGAAGCCCGCATAGGCCAGCTTGTATTCGCCGCGGTGGTAGTCCGAGCGGGCCGTGTTGAACATGGCCTCGGCTTCTACCAGCTTTTCCGCTTCGCGTTCCAAGCTGTCCATGGACATGGGAGCCGCCGGAGCTCCCGAAACCACAACCTTCTTGGCCAGAATCTTGTCGCTCTTGCCAAGGAGCATGTCCAGGCGGTAAATGATTTCCTCTTGTCTGGAATCGTTCCGTTCCGACTCGTCGCCCATACGGCGAGAAAGCATGGTCACTTCGGCCATCATGCGTTTTTGCGCCAGGGCAGAAGCATCCAGCTGCGCCTTTAGGCTATCCAGTTCAGAACGAAGGGAATCGTTCTGGGCAGACAGCTTGGCCATAGTGGAATCCAGTCCCATCTGGATGTTCCCCTTGACGTCGGCACCCACGGCTTGCATCTCTTCGGTGCGAAGCATGGTTATCTTGGAGCAACCGACAAGCGCAAAGGCAATCGATACTATTCCAATAGCAAGTTTTTTCATGACGCAGACTCCTGCGAAGACTTAATAAATTACTGCTTGATGTTCACGCGGAAATTGGCACGGCGGTTCTGGGAATAGGCTTCCTCGGTTTCGCCCTGGGCCTTGGGAGCTTCCTTACCGTAACTCACCGATTCCATGCGGCTGTTCTCTATGCCGTAGGCAGCCAAGAATTCCTTCACCTTCATGGCACGCTTTGCGCCCAAAGTAAAGTTATAGTCTTCTGTACCGCGGGCATCGGTGTGGCCTTCGATGGTAATGGTGAAGCGCTGTTCCTTGAGCAGCAGCTCGCCCACCTGGGCCAACAGTTCCTTGGCCTTTTCCGTCAGCTCGGAGCGGTCAAAGTCAAAGTAAACATCTTCAGACATAATCTGGTTAATAAGCTGTTCCAAGCGGGCGCGTTCCGCTTCCAGCCGTTCTGCATCTAGGCGTGCCTGTTCAGCAGCCAGGGAGTCGGCCTGCGCCTGAGTCAAGGCTTGGGCGGCAGAGTCCTGAGACGCTTCTGCAGCAGGTGCGCCTTCGGCGGCGGGGTCCGTCTGAGGTTGTTGCTTCTTGGCGCACGCTACCAGGGCAAGGCAGGCTGCGCTAGAAATCAGAGCTATCTTCACAATGTTTTTCATTTGGATCCTTCTTTAGGTTGTGGTTTATTTTCGTCGTAGAACCAGGACCATGTGGGGGCGGTGTTCTCGCCGGCCTGGGTAATGCGGGTAACGTTGCTTCCGTCTTTGCGCATAATATAAATCTGGTAGGTTCCGCTCCTGTTGCTGGCAAAGGCAATCAGTTTGCCGTCCGGCGACCAGGTGGGGTGTTCGTTGTTGCCCGCGTTGTTGGTGAGCTGCACAATGTCGCTGCCGTCCAGGGCGCAAGTGTAGATGTTCATCTTGCCGTTGTCCATGGAGGTATAAGCAATGCGGTCGCCCTCGGGGGACCAGCTGGCACGCTCGTTGTAGCGGCCCATAAAGGTCACGCGGCGAAGGTCGCTACCGTCCTTGCCCATTACAAAAATCTGGGGGCCGCCGCCGCGGTCGCTGGTAAACAAAACTTCAGTGGCATAAGGGCTCCAGGCGGGGCTGGTCTGGTTGCTCTTGAGGTAGGCAAACTTGCGGGCCTTGCCCGTTTCCATGTCGCCCACGTACAAATCCGTTTTGCCATCCTTAGAAGAAGAGAACAAAAGCTCCCCCGTCACCGGATTCACTGCAGGGCTATAAGTCTGGTCGAACTGCTGGAACAGGGGCTTTTCGCTGCGGCCAAAATTCTTGGTGTAGAGCCTGGGGCGGTTGGTCTTGAAGTTCACATAGACAAGTCCCTTGTTGCCCTTGGTCCACACCGGCATCATGCTGATGGTAGAGTCCCGGGTAATCTGGGTGCGGTGGAATCCGTCGTAATCCGAGACCACCACCTGCTTGACACCATCGATCCTAGAGACGTAAGCGATGCGGGTGCTGGCCACGCCACGCTCGCCCCACAGCTGGTAAATGACCTTGTCAAAAAAGGCGTGCATGGCGCGGCGCAGTTCCTTTTGCGGAACCGTGTAGCGTTCGCCCAAAAGCAAAGTCTTGGACTGGGAAACATACAGGTAGCATTCTACGGCAAGCTTCCCGTCGTTAGTAGCTTGCACCTTCCCTGTCATGTAGTGCTTGGCCTTTGCGCGGCTGAACAAAGCCAAGTTGAATTTTTCTGAAGCCACCACGTCAAAACGCCCCGAAAGGTTGGCGTCACGGGTCAGTATCTGGTGGGGCCGTTCCTCTATCCAGTCAATGCCGGCAGACTCTTCGAAAGGGACAATCCCTATGGGAGTGGTCTTGAACACAGAAATGCCCACGTCCACCGCAATGGTGTCGATGGAAGCCAAAGCCTGCACGGGGAGCAAGGCGAACAAGGCAAAGGCCACAGCCGCCCACAAATTTTTCATCGCTATCATTCCAAAAAATCTCATATCGTCTTTTTCAATCTACAAATTATAAGGCAACTAATTAGGCGTAAAGTTGAAATTCAGCACCAGACTGGGGGCGCGGTAGTTTGGCGGCAGTTCCGGAACCTTGGATATCTGTATGGCTCGCACCGACAAGTGGTCCCAGGCCTTGTTGCCAGAGGACTTCTTGAGGATGACCGCAGACACCTTGCCAAAACGGTCCACCGTGAACTGCACCGTGGTCTTGGCATCCCTGCCCACCTTCAGGTCCTTGGGCGGGCGGAAATTGCTCATGATGATTTTCTTGAGCTGCTCCAGGTACACCTGCATCAGCGGGTCCATATCCACGGAACCCACGGGGTCCAAACTGGGAGCCTCCACGGCCGTAGGCAAATCCATGTCGTCTACGGGGAAATCGTCCACCGGTTCCGGCTCTGGCTCTGGCGGCTTTGGCTCCTCGTCAACCACCTCTGGCTTTTCCTCAGGCTCCGGCTTAATCTCGGGCGGCAACCGCTTGTTCACCTTGGGCTTGGGCTTGGGCTTTGGAGGTTCCGCCTTGGGGGGCGTAGGCGGCTTTTGAGTCGGAGGGGTCACCTGCACCATCTCAAAGACGGGAATCTGTTCCGGCTCCGGCTTAAAGTTCACGTAATGCACAGCGATACAGGCCGCCACGATAATCAAGTGGAAAACCACGGCGCAGACAATGATCTTTACCAGCGTAGAGTCTACGTCGGAGGCAAAGTACTGTATCCTGTCCTGGAACTTTTTCATTTACCCGGTTTTTCCTTGGGATTCATGGTCAGGAACCCAAGTTTGGTAACGCCCAGCTTTTGCACCTGGGTCACCACCTGCATCACCAGGCCATACCGCACGGATTCGTCGGAGTTGATGACCACCGCCATCTCGCCGTTCCACAGGGACTTAAACACGCTGT
>CACXIR010000099.1 GCA_902767785.1 Fibrobacter succinogenes
AGCAAATTCCAAATCCCATCCTGACGATTTTTCCCAAAGAGATCCGCAGGGCTACAACCTGAAGTACCAAAAAGAATATCACGATTAGCCCCAAGGCGGTAAACACTTCGCGGGCCACATTCAGCACGGTCCAAATCAAGGCCGTCAGGCTATAATTGATGGCATAGGATTCAGGGGTCAATTGGTAAGTCAAGTCCCCCTTAGAGGCGATAATCAAGCCCATGAGGGCGATAATGGGACCAATGGAACAAAGGGCGATAAGGCCAAAGCTATTCTCGCTAGCGTTCTTGCCGCCAATGGCGCCCGCCACGCCCACGCCCAGGGCCATTATGAAGGGTACCGTAATGGGTCCCGTGGTCACGCCGCCAGAGTCGAACACCAGGGGGACAAAACTTTCCTTGCCAAAAGAGAGCAGCAGCATCCCGAACATGAACAACACCATGTAGAAAAAGATGATGATGGTGGAAAGGTCCCTCTTGAACACAATCTTCAAGATAGACAGCAAAAGGAATATGCCCACGCCAATCCCCACGGTGGCAACGAGCAGCACAGGCCGCACCACCTGCTTTACCTGTTCCGCCAAAACGGTCAGGTCCGGCTCCGCAATGGTAATAAGCACGCCCATCACAAAGCACGCCGAGGTAAGCAGCAGCAGCTTGCGGGACTTGGTAAGGCCAGAACCCACCTGCTCCCCCATGGGAGTCATGGCAAGGTCGGCACCCAGGTTAAAAAGCCCGATTCCCGCAATCAAGAAAACAGCGCATACAAAGAAAACAGCCAACGTTTCCAATGAAAAATTCACCAGGGGCGTAAAGGAAAGTGCCAGCACAAGAATCGATACTGGCAAGACCGAAGAAAACGCCTCCCTCAATTTTTCAAAGAAGGTCTTGAACATCAGTTGCCCAGGTACTCCACTGCAAAGATAAGGGTGGAACCGCCAGGAATGGGGCCGGCCGCACGGGCTCCATAGCCAAGTCCCGGAGGCACAATCAAAATCCTCTTTTCGCCGGGAAGCATTCCTGCCACACCCAGCTCCCAACCGCGAATCACGCGACCTCCGCCCAAGGGGAACGCAAATTCCTGCTCACGGTCGCGGGAACTGTCAAACTTGTAGCCATTGGTAAGCCACCCCGTGTAATGTACGCGGGCAATAGAACCGGTCTTCGCAGGTTCGCCTTCGCCCTGTTTCACAATAGCATAACGCAGGCCTTCAGATCCGTTTTCAAAGGTAAGGGCGGTGGTGTCGGGGAAAAAGTCCATATTGGCCACTACCGCAGAATCCACTTCGGACTCCACCAGTTCCACACGGAATATCAGGGTGGAATTAGAGGGAATCATGGTGTAGGCCGTAGCGCCATAACCCATGGCGGGGGAAACACGGAGCCAGCGGACGCCGCCTTCGCGCATGCCGTCCAGGCCTTGTTCCCAGCCCTTGATAAGTTTGCCGTTGCCCAACACTACCTCCAAAGGCTTTCCCAAATCCTTGGAGCTGCCGAACTTGCGGCCAGAAACCAGCCAACCCGTGTAATGGGTCTTGAGCGTAGCGCCAACAATAGCCGGTTTGCCATTACCCGTTTTTTCGTCGTAAGCCTTGAGGCCCTTGGAAACGTCGTGCCACTTCAACTTTTCCACGTCGGCCGGGAACTTGTCCGGTTCCATGGGAGGGTCGGCATGGACCAGTTCCACCTCGAAGTACAAATCGGAGTTAGGGGGGATTCCGTCCAAAGAACGGTCACCGTAGGCCATGACCGCAGGCACCGTCAGGTAGCGGACTTCTCCCACCTTCATGCCCACAAGCCCCTTGTCCCAACCCGGAATAACCTGCCCCATGCCCAAGGTAAACTCCAAGGGTTCGCCGTCGTAGGAGTTGGAGAACTGCCACTTGTCCTTGTAGCGGGCGATACTGTCGGCAGTGTTAGCGGCGTTAGCAGCGTCAGCAGCACTAGCGGCAGCCGTCGCAGAATCCGTAGGGGCGGGAACAGCAATTTTTGCAGTATCCTTGGCTGCGGCAGCAGACGTCGTAGCATTCGCAGACGCAGTGGAGTTCGCATTTTCCATGGCCTCCTGCTCGGCAAGGGCCGCCAGGGAATCTTCCTGAGCCTTATTACGGGTCAGTTCCGCAACCTGGGCACTGTCCAGAATCAAATAGCCCTTGTAATGAACCTTTATCAGCTGGCCTGCACGAATTTCGTCACCCTCGCCGTCACGAGCGCTCTCTATGTTGAAAGGAATAGCCCATAGGTTGCAAAAAAGCGCGAGAACTAAAAAAATCTTCAATTTCGGCATAAAAACTCCTACCCCACAAGATAGAAAATGCTAGTTTTACGGAGTAACGAGTTTGCATTAGCACAACGGAAAAGAATATGCTATCTGTAGTCATAGTCATAACGATTGTCGTATTGTCCATTATTCTTGCGGCTATCGGTGCCTACGTGGTTATCCACAGCACCGAAGAAAAAGAAGAACCCAAGCCGGTCATCGACGTTTCCGGCCAATATGCCGTGGTGGTCCGCCCGGCCCGCGAGTCCATTACTGCCGTGAAGCCCTCCGAAGTTTCGCTGCGTTCCTGGCTAGAGACCCAGGTGCAACTCACTCCCGAACAGCGGGAAGCGTATATCCGCCAGTGGAACGAGAGCATAGAAGAGACCATCCGTACCATAGACGAAGGCGACAAGAACGGCACCGTCACCTACCGCATTGAACTTGGCCCCAAGGGCAAGAACTACGTGCAGTTTGCCGGCGAAGACAACTTTATTACCCGCGAACAGATTCGCAACCACGCCGAAATCCTTCCGCCCTATGTTCTGGGCTGCGACTGCAAGCTGCTGCCCAAACAGCCCTGGGAAAACCCCAGCAAGTCCGGCTGGAAGGCCGTGGTACCCACCCACGGAAGCACCTACAATGTCCCCGACTGGAGGCAGCTTGCGTAGACTCCTCCTCTCCCTATTGGCGGCACCCGCACTGTCCCTTGCCGCCGGTTCCGCCATTATCACACTAGAGATGCCCGTTGGCGCCCGCCAGCTGGGCATGGGCGAAGTGGGTGCGGCCGTTGCCGACGACGCCACCGCCATGTTCTATAACCCGGCAGGGCTAGCCTTTGGACCCCTGGCCGACGAATGGCGCATGTCCTACCCCGCTAATGCCAAGGACGCCCCCTTCTTTACTACCATGACCGCCCAAACCAAGAACGGGTTCTTTTCCAAGAGCGAACTTTGGGCAGGCACCGCCAAAGGCATACTCCGCTATGACGGCGAGCAGTGGGTGGACTACCACTCTGTCACCCTGCAAGGCAACGCCAAGATCAAGGACGCCGTAAAGGTCTATGTGGGTACCGAACGGGGCGTAGACGAATACACCCGCCAGGTGAAAAAGTTCAACGACATCAACAGTGCCGAAGAAGAAAAGGAAGTGGTGGAAGTCAAGATGCCCTGGGACCTGGTGGTCAAGGACACCATTACCGCAATCCTCTATGACAACCGCACCGAAAAACTCTGGGTAGGCACTCCCAAAGCATTGTACCGCTTTGACGGAAAGGCGTGGAAAGACTACGAAAAGGAACTGGGGAGCCACCGCATTACCGCTCTTGCCAACCAGGGGGCGAGCCTCTGGATTGGAACCGACAATGGGCTGTTCCTGTACCGCAACGGACAGTTCGAACAAAAGGGCAAGGTGCTTCCTAGCCAAAAAATTAACGACTTGGCCTGGTCCGAAAGCCGCAAGGAATTGTTCGTGGCGGTAGAAGGTGCCGGCGTAGCAAGGCTTATTCCCAAAAAGAGCGCCAATGACAAGGACCGCTGGAGCCTCTTCAACGAAGAAGACGGCATTCTGGACATGAACCCCAAGGCACTCGCCATCGACAGTTCGGGCCACGTGTGGGCCACCCACCAAGAGGGGCTTTCCCACTTCAACCTGCGCAAGTGGGAACAGATCCGCTTCGAGGGCAACAGCGTCAACAGCATCGCCGTAGACCGGAAGGGCGCCATCTGGATTGCTACCGACAAGGGCGTGTGGAAACATGTTCCCGACTATGCCACAGCCAGCGGCCGCAAGGCAGAACTGGAACGGGGCACCGCCGAACAAGAAGGCGACGTAAAGAGCGAAGACGAATGGACCCACTACCACAGCGGCAACGGACTTTCGGTAAACAAGGTGTGGGCGGTTCTCCCTCAGGGCAACGACGTGTGGTTCAGCACTGCAAGCGGCATGGAGCAGTACAAGGATGCCGACTACCAGCTTACGGCCTTCTACGAAAAGCTTTTGCCCATCTTGAACATCCCCGATCTTTATCACCTGTATGGCGGCATGACCATCCCCATGGGAGACTGGGGAACCCTTGGGTTCTCCGTGAACTTCGTGAGCTTTGGTTCCACGGTGGTTTCTGGCGACATCGACGCCGACGACCTGGTGGCCTACAATAGTTCCGAAATCGTGGGCGGCATTAGCTACGGCACGCGGTTCCCCGGAAACGTGGGCCTTGGCCTCTCCATCAAATTCTTCTATTCCGACCTGAGTTCCGGCGCTGCTGCTGGCGAAGAAGAGGCCACCACCTTCGGCTACGCCTTCGACGTGGGCATCCTCAAGAAGGGCCTGCTCCTGGACAAGCTCAACCTGGCCTTGGTGCTTGCCAACATCGGTCCCAGCGTCTACTACGTAGACAAGACCATCGAAGACCCCATTCCCCTTACCTGGAGGCTAGGGCTTGCCTACGAGCTGCTCACCCTTGCAGATTACAAGTGGATTGTTGCGGCCGACTACAACCGCGAAGTGGTCTATGACGACGACAAGGGCAACCCCGAACCCTTCTACATCGCCTGCTGGAAATCCATCGCCAACCCGGAACGGGGTGGGCATGGTGCCTCTGCTGCCAAGAACTCCCTGATGCAGGGTGTGTTCAACGTGGGTACGGAATTCATCTACGCCAACACCATCGCGCTCCGCCTGGGCTACCTCTACGACGACGTGGGCCAGCGCAGCGAAGTGGACTTCGGCTTTGGCTTCATGATTTCGGACATGCTGCAGTTCGACTTCGCCACCATCCGCGACGTGGGCGAAAACGACGGTGTCCGCGACGGCCAGATGCGCTTCGGCATGCTGTTCAAGTTCTAATCGAATTTTCGGGCCATTCCAAGCTAGGCAAGCCGCTGGCGGCGTGTTTTTCCACAAAAATTTTGAGAAAAAGCGAAAAAAACTTGACAATCGCTCCACAAAAAGCGATATATATACCGATGGGTATGGTATTTCGCGTAAAAAGCCTGCTAATGGTCGTCCTTGCCTCCCTGCTGCTTTCGAGCTGCGGACTCAGCGACGACACCCGCGAACAACTCAAAACCGCCCTCGGCAAGGCGGTGGGGGAAGCCTTTGACTCGGCAAAAACCAAGACGGCACGGGCGGCAGAAATGCTTTCAGCAAAAATCGAGGAACAAGGCGGGGCGCAAGGTATTTACGATAAAATCGCCCAGTACGTAGACGAACTTTTCGAAGAGTCCGAAAGCGAATGTGAAAAAAATTCCGCTCAAAAGTCAAAGCAAAAGTCAAAACAAAAGCCAAAACCGAAACAGACCGGGCCAAAGATACTTGTGAGGCGAACCCCTGCACAACAGAACTATCACGACGAGGTAATCAGCCTCACCACCTTGAAAACGGCTTCTGTAATCATCGACTGCCTGCGGCCAGAACTGGACACCGCCATAAATGTGGTGGTCGCCACCTACCGCGAGGTGTTCGAAGACGACAACTACCACCCCGTAATCACCAGCGGGAACGACTCCGACAGGCACGGAGAGCGCTCCGCCCATTACGCCTGCGCCGCCGTAGACATCCGGATCAAGGACGTAGAAGACATTGAAATCCGCAAGGCCCTGGCAAAGGCCATCAAGGAGGACCTAGACAATCGATACACGGTCATCCATGAAGACGTAGGCAAGGTAAACGAGCACCTGCACATTCAACTGAAAAACGGCACCTACAACAGAGACGAAGTGTGGCAGTAAGCCATTTCATGACCGTATCGCAATACATAAGAGGAGAACAATGCAACTATCATCGAAAAGTTCTTCAGGGACCACCACAACGAGGAGGGTCTGAAAGCGTTGAGGACCTGGCGATCCTGGGCAAGTAGGGAATTTTTCAGTTTGGATCTCCAATACATGATTTACCGCGATTTTCTGTATCGGCGCAAGCAGATTCTAGATCCTAGCTTCAAATGGACTCCAGCAAACAAGGAATGTTTCGTCCAGGTCAACAAGCAGATATATCAGACCGAACTAGACCTTTACAACAACTTAAAATTAATGCAGGAAAATTTCAAAGAACTGGAAAAGAATGGCCATAACAGCTTTAGCTCACTCCGTGCCACGTCAGGCATCTATTACACGGGAGGCTACATCGAGGGAGAAGATGAAAATTTTCCAGACCTATTGAACTACGGCGACCCCATAAACTATACCCGCCCCGTAACTTATTATCGGAACAAGATCTTAAGGAACGCTTTGTTTGACTCTGACGAAAGCGAGCTCATAGAGCCGACAAAAGACTGGAAATACAAATTCCACGAATTCGACGAATCTCATAAGGAATGTGCCTCCATAGAAGCATTCCAGAAACTACCTCTGCACAAGTACGCCGGCTACCTGTTTTTCGGTAGCCAGACTTATGCTTTGCAGGATTTTGTTAACATGAATATCGATTTTAAGAGCATCACCACCGTCGAGTACTGCAATAGTTTCTTTTAGCGGCCTCACACCATAGTAATTCCACCTTCAACAAAACAAAATGTTTTACAAATCGCATTCATAATGCGATGTATATAGAGGCATTGCAAAAAGGAGGCCCATATGGAAGAAAAGGATAAACTCGACCAGAACAACAAACCCGCAACCAAAAACCCCTTCGGCCATCCCCAAAAAGGAGATCCCGGCTACGATGAATTCATGAGGAGCCTTTTCAAGAGGGCCGGTTCAAACATGCTGCGGGAGGACGAAATATAAATGCTGAACCTGTTCAAACACCAGTGGCTCCCGGACTACATCCGGGATTACATTTTGAAGAAATTTCCCCAAAAGTATTTTCGGGTCACCTTCCGCATCGCCGGCAGGGATGTCGACATGAGCGATGTGGTGGGCAATGAACGCCATGTCGAAAGGGGGAACGTCACCTACACTGATTCCGAGGGGAATACGGTAACCCATTGGCTGTTCCTGTACAAGGGCGAAATCACCTTTTACGCGGTAGGCTCTGCCGCAGACGAATTCATCCTTGAAGGCATCGAACCCGATTTGCGTAAACCCCCGCAGGTAGGCAAAAAGGGCGAAGTCGAAAAATACCGCAAGATGCTCAAGAAAAAGCTTTCAGAGGCCATAGACTACTGCCCCGGCTCTTTTTTGGACAATCTCCACGAATACCCCATTACCGACATGCCTCGGTGGCAGCGCAAACGCATATTGAACCTGCTTGCCAACATGAGCGAAGACGGGATTACCGCCTTTGTCAGCTTCGACCTGAACGACGCGGCACTTAGCCAACTAGAACAGTTCAACGAGGACCTGGAACTGGCCATGTTGGTAAAAAACGAATACACGCCGGAACTGGACGGATAAAAGACAGAACTATTCCACACGTTCCAAAATGATCAACGCCCGTTCCTGGGTGCTGTTGGGGATGGTGTAGAAATGCTTGCCCACGAACTTGTAGCCGAAATCTTCGGGGTGGAAGGTCTTGAGTTCGTCGGCCACGGCAGGGCCCTTCATGAAGAATACCCGACCTCCCACCTTCAAGGAGTTGGCGATACGCGGGAGGGTCTTTTCCATAAGTTCAAAAGCGCGGCTGATGACACCATCCACAGGGATTGTCATGCTGCGACTAGTCACCTTGTGGCCAAAGACGTCTATACCCTTTAGGCCCATCTTCTCGATGACCATGTTCAAGAAATTGATGCGGTTAGGCCGCGGCTCGCACAGCGTAAGGCGGATCTGCGGGTTCACCAGCTTAAGGGGAATGCCCGGAAAGCCGGCACCGCTGCCTACATCGATCATGCGGGCAGGCCACTTGGGAACATAGGCGTTTATAAGCGTGCAATCCGCATAATGGCGTTCCACCATGGTTTCAAAGGCGTTAAGGCGGGTCAGGTCCTGGTCGTCGTTGTTGGCACGCAGCAACTGGTGGAATTCCCAAATCTGCTTCAGGGTTTCGGGCTGGAGTTCCACGCCATAATAGCGCATCAGTTTGTCAAGGCCCTCGAGCGAGGGCTTTACCCGTTTGCCGTTAAAAAGCGGGAAATCCGTGCGGGGTGCCTTCAAATGGGGCACAAAGTCGCGACCTGCGGAGGCCCCGGCACGGGAGGGTTGACGAACCGCTCCGCCATGGGAAAAAGGCTTTTTTGACCAGTTTGAACTTGCCATAGCAAAAAAATAAAAAAACTTAGGCTCATTTCGGGAAAAAAACAAGTCTATACATGTAGGAGACTTGTTTTGAACCTGGCACAACACAAAAAAAGCCTGAATAAAATATGGATTATTAGCTTTCTAATGCTGGGGCTATCGCAGACCTCCGGAAAAAACCTGGACGAGGCCCGGGTCTTCGAATGGTGGGACAACGGCATTGTTACCGCCGAAGAGGCTACCGAAATCCTAGACCTGCTGGAAGAAGACAACCAGGAGGAAGCATGCCTCCTTGCACAGGTCTATGCCCAGGAAACTTGCGGCGATACACTAGCACGCGGTACTCCCGCCAAAGGAGCCTCCCGCAAAGGGAAGGAACGCCCAAGCCTTGCACCACATGGGTACGCCCTTTGGAAGGCCCGCATCGATTCCACAGGGCACCTGGAAACCCACCGCACCGAATTGCAGATGCAGTTCTACCGCTACCGCCTGCGCCTGGGTTCCCAGGAACTGCTCACATATAAAAACTACAGCAGCGAAGCCCACTTCGGGCAGGTCTCCACCAGGGAACTTCACAGCCAAATCCCGCTGGACACCCTCTGGGGAACGGCCCTGCTCTACCCGCTGGGCAACTTCCATGTGGCGGGCCTGCTGGACACCGCCAGCACCGAACAGCTCCGGCTGGGCTACAGCAGGCGAGGCTCCGCCGCGGCAGAAATTTTCTACTGGCACGGGGTAGCGGGCGGCAAAAATGGAGACAGTGCCGCGGCGGGCGACAGTACAGCCGCCGCCGCAGAAGTTCATTCCGCCGGATTGCAGACAAAATTCCCCTTCGGACAAATGGCCCTGTGGTGGCAACATGGGCAAGGCTCCCCCCTAATAAAATTCCTGCTCCATGACAGGGAAAACCAAAAAAAAGCCGGAGAACCGCTGCTATTTGGCTGGCAGACCACCGCCTACCTCCATGGGAAAGAAATTCCCCAATGGGCACGGCTAAGCAACACCATCCAGAAAAGCCGACTCTGGGGTTCCCAAAGCCTAACGATCCTGGCACCGGAACTGGCCAACACCAAAATAACGGGGAACGCAAGGCTCCTTTTGCCCCTGCAATCCGACTCCCTATCCGAAAGGCTCAAGATGGCCTTGGAATCGGGGCCTCCCCCATTCCGCGCCAACATCTCCGCCACTTGCAGGGAGGCTCAGGAGAACTGCCGGGAATCTGACTGGAAAACGGGATTTACCTCCACTTGGGAAACGGTGACCCTGGGTACCTCTGCCAGGTTCCGCTACCGCACCGAACAACATCTGCCCCCGCCTTATGTGGAAATTTCCAGCCTTTTCACAGATAGTAAAAAGAGCCATATAGGATTTACCTATATCTTTCCACAGGGAAATCCTGCAAAAAGCACCCATTTTCGCTCGGAAATCCACTTTATTGAGGATTTTCTGGATTTTTCGTTTGTCTGCATTTTCAAAGATATAGACAAATTTATCCTCAATCCCGTCAGGGGCTATGCCGAAATCCGTATTTTGTTCTAAAAACAATATTTTGTTCTAAAAAAAGAGCAGTATACACGAGTAAACATTTTTACAGAACAAGTATTGCTTTTCTCACCCCTAGATTCTATTTTTATAGTACCCAAACACTCCCTTGACGCCCTTAGGCTGCTCCTTTGCCCAAGGGCGTCTCTTTTTTTTGCCAGCCCCGCCCCTTTTTATCGTCATCCACGCCATTTTTTATCGTCATCCTCGCCATTTTTTATCGTCATCCTCGCGAAGGCGAGGATCTCCTTGTTCTTTATAATTCTAGTTTTGTTCCTATGGTTATCGCAGCCATCATCGGGGCTATCCTCTTTTTGCCCTCTATCGCGTTAAATATCGCCCTAGCCTGCGGCGCTCCCTTGGGCTATTACGCCATGAACGCCCGCTACAAGGTGATTCCGCCAGAGGTCCGCAAGGCCTTTGTGCTGCCGATTTTGCTGCAGTTCGTAGCACTTTTGGTGCTGCTTTTGGCAGGGAGGGTATTGCCCGAAATCATCCCCTATGTGATTACCCGAATTTTGGCTTTCTTTTTTGCCCTGTACCTCACCTTCTATGCCGCTACCGTGCTGTTTAGCACCAGCTACAAGGAACGCACCGTCATGGGGAGTTTCGCCGTGGCGGCCACAGTCTGTTTTTGGATTGTCGCCTTTGGAACCTTGGGATCCCTGTCATGATTCACCCGTCCGCATTTGTCCACCCTTCTGCAAAAGTCCACGAAAGCGTTTCCGTGGGGCCATGGTGTCTTGTGGATGCAGGGGCGGAACTGTCCGAAGGAGTGGTGCTAGAGTCCCGCGTACGGGTGTACGGAGGCGTTTCCGTAGGTAAGGGAACTCACGTTTACGACGGAGCCATACTAGGCGCGCCGCCCCAGGACCTGAAATACGCCGGCGAAGACACCCGGCTTGAAATCGGCGAAAACTGCACCATCCGGGAGTACTGCACCCTGAATCGGGGAACGGTCCAGGGCGGCGGCGTTACTCGCCTTGCAGACAAAGTATTGCTAATGACTTATTCCCACGTGGGCCACGACTGCCTTATCGAAGAGGGTGCCGTAATTTCCAACGGCTGCCAGCTGGGCGGCCACGCCCGAATCGGCAGGTACGCCACCCTGGGCGGAAACGTAGGCATGCCGCAAAGGAACCAGGTGGGAGCATTCGCCTTCGTAGGGGCTACCCTGAAGGTGGAAAAAGACGTTCCCCCTGCGAGCAAGGCCTTTGGCACCCCGCTAAAGTGGGGCGGCCTGAACCTGCACGCCCTAAAGCTCCACAGCAATGAATTTTCCGAAGAACGCATCGCAGGCCTGGACAAGGCATTCCGCACCCTGTACCGCAGCGGGCGACCCATTCAAGAAGTGATAGACGAACTCAAGGCAAGCGGCGACCCGCTTTTCCGGGAATTCTTTGATGAACATTGGGGCGGAACATTGATCCGCCCATAGGACCGTCGTGGAACAGCAAGCAGCAAAGCATAACTACCAGCGGGATTTGGACTACATCATCCGCCGTCTGGAACGCACGGGAGAGGTACCCCACCTGCTATTGCACGCCTGTTGCGCCCCCTGCAGCAGCTACACCATCGAGTACTTGTCGCAATACTTCAGGATTACGCTTTTCTACTACAACCCCAACATCGCCCCCGACGAGGAGTACCGCCACCGGGTGGCAGAAATCAAGCGTTTCGTATCGGAATTCAAGACCAAGCATCCGGTCACGTTAGTCGAAGGCGAATACGACCCTAAAAAGTTCTACGATGCAGTCCGCGGGCTAGAAGACGAACCCGAAGGCGGCAAGCGCTGCCGCAAGTGCTTTGAATTGCGTCTGGCAGAAGCGGCAAAACTGGCCAAGGAACTGGGTGCCGACTACTTCACCACCACCCTTACCATAAGCCCCATGAAAGATGCGCAGGTGTTAAACGAAGTGGCCCAGGAACAATGCGACATTTACGGTATCAAGCGTCTGCCCAGCGATTTCAAAAAGAAGGGCGGCTACAAGCGTTCCATACAGCTTTCCACCGAATACGGCCTTTACCGCCAGAACTACTGCGGCTGCGTCTATTCCAAGCGGGATGCAGAATCAAGCCGTTAGTAAATCCACTACTTTTTTAGGCTTTCGTCAATGCGATAGCCGTAGCCTTCCAGCTTTTTTACATACTGCGGGTCCCGCAAACGCGCCTTGGATTCTTCCATGTACTTGTCATTGGCCTTGTTCTGAAAACCAAACTTAATGCGCATAGCAAGAACCAAGCAAGCGATAGCGCCCAAAGCGCTCAGCGCACCCGCAGCAACCACCTTGACAGAATAATACCCCTTGGCATACTGGAAATAAGTTAGGACGCCGCAAATCACAGCAATCGCCAAAAGGAACAAAACACCCTTCACATAGATTTTCGCATTGTTGCTCCGGGGGTCAAAACCATCTATAGCCACTTCCCGGAATCGACGGTCCAGGTATTCACTGCGGCAGGCCTTGCACTGCCGAATGGGGCTGCCGTACATCCAGCTGTTGCAAGATTCACGATTCTTGGTCTTGCACTCGGGACAAACCCATTCGGCATAGCTCATCTGCATAAAAAATTCCTCTTTGGGGAAAGATAGCCTTTTTTTTTCAAAAAAAACTCTTCTTCTTTACATTTTCTCAATTAAAATCGATATATAGGTAAGTGGGCCGAGCGGTTTTGTTTACGACGTTATTTGTCGCATACACGTCCTAAATTTAAGGAAGAAAAGGGGTAATCCGCCCACGGATTGGAGGCTGAATGAAAAAGAATTATTTCAAAGGCGTGGTAAAAACACTAAAAACAGGTTCCAGCGTCAAGAGCGACGGCATGGACTTTATCACCCTCAAAAGCTACGAATACTGGATTCGCACGCTCAAGGTTTCCCGATGCTACCCCGACGCCGACGATTGCATCGCCATTTTCTCTCGGGAAAAGGCTTCAAAGATCCTTAGGGACCTCTCCAACCATTTTGAAAAGTTGAACGAGGCAGAGGATCGCCTTCCCGAAATGGAAAAGCAAATCTACGTCCAGGAAACGAATGACAACTACGCAGGCAAAAGGATCGGTTGTGAAAACAACGGCAAATCCGTAGCCTACCAGCGGCGCCAAAAGGCCATTGTCCGCTTTAATGACGTCATTTCCCGGTCCTGTTCCGTCCAAGAAATCAGTGAATTTGTGCGGAACTACCTGAATGGCGAAGGCATTTTCGACGGCCCCTCCCAAAAGGTGTTCTACGGCAGCATCGCCCGAGAACTCCTCAAGGCGCTGGAAGAAAACACCAGTGTAAACGACGGCTACTTTAAGCGGTTGAATATCGTGCAGCAAACTTTTGGCCTGAATGCCACCGAAATGGAAATCTTGATGTTCACCTGGATATTCTTCAACAAGGAGCAGTGCTGTTCCCTGTCGGACGGGCTTATATCCCGCAAGTTCCGTTCCACCTCCCTTCCCGACGTGTTTACAAGGCTCTACCCCGAACTGGATTTCGATTCCGCAGTTACCAGCAAGGGAACCCTCAAGCGGATGGGAATCATGGACAACGACATGGGCCTTTCCAAGCGTATCGGCATGTTCCTGGATGGTCATTCCGGCAACGACCTGGATAGCCTCTTTTTCAAGACCTACGAAGGCGACTGCGTTCCCTTTAAAAAACTCTGCCGCAACAATCCCAAGGTGGAACTCGCTTTTGACATGCTAAAGCACGCAAAAGTCGGCGAAGGCCTGAACATTTTCTTTTACGGTGTGGAGGGTACCGGAAAAACCGAACTGGCCAAGGCCATCGCAAATGAACTCAAGCGTCCACTGGTTCTCACCAATATCAGCGCCGTAGGCGTCCACCGCGACAGCACAGAAGATTCCGTAGTCCGCAGCCGCATGAGCAGCATCCTCTATGCTGCAAAAAAGTACCAGAAAAAAAAGGCCATCCTGCTAGTGGACGAATCCGATGTCATATTGAACTGCTGCGAGAAGGGTGCGTTGAACTTCTTCCTGGAACAGATCAACATTCCCGTCATCTGGATTTCTAACAAAATCTCTTGGATAGAGAGCAGTACGCTGCGCCGTTTCGATTACTCCATCCAGTTTGAACGACCTGACGCAGAAAAGCGCCTTGACGTCTGGGAATCGGTCATCAAGGAAAACAACGAAGTACACGGCATCAAGGT
>CACXIR010000100.1 GCA_902767785.1 Fibrobacter succinogenes
CGAATTGTCCAAAGAATCATGCTGCTGTGTCATCCTGAGCTTGTCGAAGGATCTAAACTAAAAAGGCAACCGGGGCGGTTGCAAAAAAAATCCTAGGCGACCTGAGCACATAAAAATTCGCAAGTCCGTTGCTGCTTTCGCCCTGGCGATTTGCCCGCAAATAGTCATTGCCCAGGGCCTAGGAATCCGCAATATAGCTTGATTTTTTGGGAAAAACAAGGTGAAAAGCCCCATTCCCTAAAAAAAGTGCAAAAAAAGGCTGTTTTTATCACCAAAATGTATCCAAATCGAAACATTCCATTTTGAAATAGAGGATTTATAAATTATATTTAACATTGTGTGTGCCGCATTGTCGAGGGGACCTTGCGGATTTGGGCTTTGCCCAGGAGACGGTGTATGTGGTTTCTTAAAAAAAGTTTACTAGGACTGGCCCTGGTGGTCGGGACCGTCTGTTCGTCCTTCGCTGGCGAACCGACGTACTCCATAGATGTCTATCCGTTCACTTTTGGGACGATGGACACCACTACGCAACTGGAACACTGGAACCGCTTGATGAAGTACAAGCTGTTCGCCACGGGTGTAGGTGGAGAGGGTATAACATTCCTGGGCCAAGACATCAAGATAACGGATAGTGTTGGTTATGTGGGAAGTGCAACGGGCAATTTTGTAATGGGAGGCAACTCGAACCATGCTATCGGGGGTCCCCTGATGTTTGGTGGCTCTTTCAGCAATGAAACGGGATATGACTCCATCTTGACGGGACCGACACGTTTTAATGGCGGCTTTAACACAAATAACAATAATGCGAATAAAAACTATTTTGCCGGCAAGTCTTGTGCCGAAAACTACAATACCTATACACAAACGGGCGTTACCAATGCTGGAGGCTCTATAAACGGCGATTTTTGCTCCAATACTGACGAAGTCTATGCAGTCGATGCTGATTTGGATGTCCCTGTATTGCGGGATACTTCGGTGACATGGAACAATGCCATAAATGGTAATGGCGGTGTTCGCTATATTCATGTGCCCCCTGCATGTGATGGAGTCACCTACACTGCTCCCAACTGTGTTGGTGACACCGGTACGGCGTACAATTACTTTGTCCAGTCCATTTCCTTTTCGAACAATTCCAAGCTTCATGTGGTGATGCCTCCAAACGGACGCCTGACCAAGGTATACGTGCAGGGGTCTATCACTGGAATCGGATCGAGTGCCGGGACCAACATTCAGGTGGTCTATGCCAAGGGTGCTACGTGGAACGGTTCCGCATGGGTCGGTTTTACAGACACTCCTCTCGCCAATTCTGATTACGCCGGTAACCTGCTGGTTTACACGCCAAATGATTTGGATATGGGGGCCGCCGACAAATACATGCAAGGAACATATATCTCAGGAGGCGTGATTAAGTTTGCCCAGAATACTCATTTTGCAGGTCAACTCCTTGCCAAGGTCATTAGGATAAATGCTTTTTTCAAGGCCCAAGATTTCAAATACGTTCCTTTCAACGCACCGCAAATTGAAGTGGATATGGCGGTGAATCAGGAAATTTCTGAAAGTGACCACACGAATCCCTTATATCAGGATAATGCAGGTAATTACACGGGAACGGTGTTGGATATCAAGCTGACCAAGACTCCCACTACTGATGTGACGTTTGATTACTGCTTTGCCTTTAATGGAACTGCACCCACACTTGCAAGCATCAACGATGTATGTACTACGAGTGCCAATGCCAGTAGTGTCGCCGGCTGTAATGGAGGCTATCTGTCTATCCCTATCTGTGGTGTGGACACTCTTTCGGCTCGTATCGTTCATGGCACAACCGTTACGGAAACTCCAATCAAGATATGGGTTAACGATGATGGCGATATCGAAAATCGTCAAGAGTTCTTTACGCTGAGAATCTTTAATTTGGCCGGCGGCGTCTTTAGCGACAACAGCCGCTCGTGGCCGGTCTCCATGCAGATTTTGGACAATGACAACGGGGCGGCCTGCGATGTGGAAAGCCAGGATAATAGTGTTACTATTCCGGAGGATACTCCCATTATCCTTGCCAACGGAGCTTTCCCGGCACGGTGTTCCTCCGATGGCTTGGGCCTTGCTCACAATGTGATTATTTCGGACCTTTCTGGTTTGTCTGGTAAGGGAACTTTGACTTATCAGGGCGTTGCAGTCACTGAAGGCCAGTCCATTCCGAGCAACAATCTCACAAGCCTAAAGTATACTCCAGCACAAAATCAGTTTGGCAGTCCCTTTGCCACCATAGGATTTAAGATTAACAATCCTGCTGCTGGGGAAACTATCACCACAGTTGGTCCCTATACCTTGACCATTAATGTGGAACCTGTAAACGATGCACCTACCGCTACGGGTTGCAACAAGACTCTCAATGAGGGTGTAAACAAGAATACTGCCGTGTGTACGGTATCGGCCTCCGATGTAGATGATGCCGCTACTGATTTGACATATGAAATCATCTACGGCAACGTTGAAGATGAGAATGGTGCGAAGCCTTTTGTGATTACATCTACCGGGGCGGTCAAAGTCAATGGAAAATTGGATTATGAACGAATCAGTTACTATCCTCTTTTGGTACAGGTGACAGATCCTCACGGAGCCAGCGTGATTGTCAATGTCAATGTTACCATCAAAGACGTGAACGAAGCCCCTGTTGCCGTTGATTGTTCGGGTGAAGTGGAAGAAAACTCCCTGCTTAACACCTACACCGGTTGCAGGATTAAGGCCAGCGATCCGGAAGGCAAGGCCTTGACATATGCGATTACGGATGGTGCAGGCAAGGAAAAATTCACCATTAACGATGCGGGCAACATCTTTACCGCAGCGGCCATAGACTACGAGGCGGCGAGTTCTTACGTTTTGACGGTTACTGTTACAGATCCTGCTGGTAACACAGCTACTGCAACAGCCTCCATAACTGTAATTGATGTGGATGAAGCCCCTGCGGCACCTCGGGATACCTGCTGGATTGCGGAAAATACCACGAGTCCGTTCATGGACAAGAATGGTAACACCAAGACCTGTAGCGTGAAGGGTACCGACCCTGAAGGGGAAACGCTTGCCTACAAAATTACGGAAGGTAACGAGGGCGCCACCTTTGCGGTTAGTTCTGACGGCAAGATTACTGCCAAAAGTAAACCCGACTTTGAAAGCCATTCGGAGTACACTTTGGTCATAGAGGTGTCCGATCAGGCCAACCCGCTCAAGAATACGGTCAAGACTTTGGCCCTTATCAAGGTGATTAACGAGAACGAGGCTCCCACCGTGCAAGGACACGATTGTGAGATTGCGGAAAATTCTGGAATTAATTTGGTGACGGGTTGCTGGGTGCAGGCCAGCGACCAAGATGGCGATAACCTGACTTACACGATTACGGATGCAACGCAAAACGGGATGAATTACTTTAGGCTCGATGATAACCACAATATCGTAGTAAAGGATGTGATAGACTACGATACTATGAGTCCCAAATACTTTGAAATTACCGTTACCGTTTCAGACGGCAAGGGTGGAACGAATTCCGCTGTGGTAAAGGTGACCATCACCCCGGAAGATGAATCTCCCGTGGTGACTCGTGATACCTGCTGGATAAAGGAAAATACGAAGGCGTTCTTGGATAAGAACGGTAGTTCCAAGCAGTGCAAAATTGTTGGAACCGATCCTGATGGCGGAAGCATTACCTATACCATTGCAGACGGCAATACGAATTCGACTTTTGCAATAGGCAAGACTGGAATCATTAGTGCAAGCAAGGCTCCCGATTATGAAGCCACGCAGGACTTTATCCTGGTTGTCGATGTCTCCGATGGAGTCAACGTCACCAAGACTATTGCCATGATTCACGTGATCAACGTGAACGAGCGGCCGACCGCTACGGTAGAAAATGCACGTATTGATGAAAATTCTCCGAAGAACACCTATGTGACTTGGGTGAATGCCTCTGACATTGAAGATAAGTACAAGCTGACTTACAAGATTGTGGGCGGCAACACCAACGACGTGTTCACCATTATCTCTTCTGGCCTTGGAAACAACAATGATGGCGAAATTCGCGTGGCGAAGGATGCCATCGACTATGAAACCCTGCCCGCTGGCGCAAAGTACTACAATCTGAAGATTTTGGTTTGCGACATGGCGACCCCTGGCGTGTATCCGAAGGATTCTCTTTGCGTAACAACGACCGTGAGGATTGATGTGAACGATGGCAACGAGAAGCCCTCCATTACGGGATTCCCCGACAAGGTCATTGACGAACATACACCCACGGGTACCGTAGTGGGAACCGTTGCTGGCGAAGATCCGGAAAATAAAACCCTTACGTATAGCTTTGCTGGCGGCAACAACGGCCAGGCATTCTCCATTGACCCCTCTACCGGCGTGATTACCGTGGCGAGGGACATTGACTATGAATTGTTGGCCGATACGGTGTTCAAGATCAAGGTGGTGGTGACGGACGATGGCGGACTCAAGGCGGAAACCTTTGTCAACATCGCTATCAGGGATATTAATGAAGGCCCCGAGATAGAGGATGCTATTATGACCGTGGCCGAGAACCAGCCCAAGGGCACCACGGTGGATACCTTGAAGCATTACGACCAGGATAAGAAGACCGAGAACAGGCAAAATACTTATGAAATTATCGGTGGCGACAAGGACCTGTTTACCATTGATTCTAGGACGGGCGTTATCAAGACCAACGCCGTGTTCGATTACGAGTCCAAGACTTCTTATAGCGTGGAGGTTCGCATCTATGACCAAGATGGCAACGAGGACGTGGCTACCGTCACCATCAACATCGCCGATGTGAAGGAAACTTCCAATATCGAAATTACCTATGCCGAAACGGAAAGCGGCGCCCAGGATTGGGATCACCCCACGGGTACCATCTATACCAACGAGAATACGGTGCTACTCCAGTGGAAGGCTGACAACAAGCCTATGCCCGATACCTTGCTGGAAAACCTCCACGAAGGGCTTAACGTGATTACCCTGACCTATACGGACCCCACCAAGAACAAGGGCGTTACGGAAACCATAGGTATCTTTGTTAGTACCCGGACTCCCGATGTGACGGTGACGACTTCTAATAACACGCCGACCGGTGCCAACATCTATACGCTTGTGGAAACGGTGGATGCGTCTGACACCTCCGTGTATGTGAACAAGAAGAACAATGACATTGTGGTTACTGTGAAGGAACCCGTGCTGGATGAAACCTATACGGATTCCACTTGCAATTACACTACTCGCACGTTTACGGTGAATGCAGAGCTGGAAACGGTTTCTGTGCCTGCGACAACATACGACGTGGTGAACAAGGTAGTTGCGGCCTCTCCGGTGCTTAACGAGAACCCCACCTCGGATGTGACATATTCCCAGTTCAACGACAACTTGGTGAAGGTGTCCTACACCGAAAAGGTTGCCGGCGTAGATGTGACAATCTCTTACCTCAAAGATAAGAACGGCAACGTGCAGAAGGTGGCCGTGGTGAATGCCAACGGCAAGGTCGACTCTGTCGAGGTCATGACCGTTTCTTACCAGATAAACGTGGGCGGAAAGAACGTTACCGTGTCTTACCAGGCGGATGCCGCTACAGGGCAGGCCTTAAAGACCACGACGGTCTCTGGGTCCTCTAACAACGGTTCTGGAACTAACAACGGGTCCGGATCTGCGAACAATGGTGGCTCTGGATCTGTGAACAATGGCGGTTCTAACGGTGGCTCCGGCAGCGGAGCGGGTGTTGGAAATTCTGCACCTGTGTATGCATATTCCCTGACCGAAGGAGAGATCCTCTACTCCGTGACTTACGATTATACCTCGAAGGTTGGTGGTAAGTCAACCACGGTGCAGGTGAGCTATACTGTGAACCAGAAGGGCCAGGTTACCAAGGACAAAGATGGAAACGTGGGCTACGAGGTAAGCTACACTTATGTGAACGAGATGGGGAACTCCTCTACCCAGTCCGTGTATATCATTGTAGACCTTATTCCTCCCAAGGTTATGATCTTGCGCCCCGCCGATGATGCCGTCCTCCACTCCAATATGGCAGAAGTGGAATGGTGTGTAGATCTGGGCGATGGTCGTGGCTGCGTGACACAGGACAGCTTGACGGTGGAAGGCCTGCAGCCCGGCAAGGTGAACGAAATTGTCCGCTACTACCGCGACAAGGCCGGAAACGAAGCTTCTGCCATGGTCTTGGTGATGGCGAAGAACACCAAGGATGTAGACATTTCCATAGAGAAACCGGTGACGGCCATTACCAAGGAGCTGGTGGATCAATACTATGCTACTAGGGAACCCGAAAAAGGACAGACGTTCTCTGTCTCTATCTACAATCCCCAGACCGATAAGGAAATGGAAACCATGATAGGCGGAAGTTTCAAGAACAAAGCGGTCCATAACGACTCCGTGTACCCGGGATTGCCTGGACACTTGGGCCCGACTCTTGGAATTGACGTAAAGGTGCCCATGATCAATACGGTCAATGGCCTTGCCACCTTGGATGATTTGATCGGTAGCGACGGAATGGTCCTCTTGGATGCTGTAGATGCCGTAGGCAGCCGCAAGATGTCTGTAGAAGATTATGTGCAAGAATACTGCACTGCTGACTTTAGGAGCGAGTTGGGATCCGACTTCAGCAAGGCCAATATCTATGATACCAAGATGAAGGCGAAGATTTGGATTTACACCTCTCTTGGTCAGTTCGTGGATTACTTCAGCTTTACGCAGGAGCTTAACGATCCCAGCTATGCTAGCGATGCTGGCGTGCTGAGCATGTACTTTGAAATGAAGCCCGATAGGAACGGCGACGTACGCACGAAGGATGGCAAACTCTATGCTACTGGAGCCTACGTTTACAAGACGGAAATCTCCATGACGAGCAAGCTCCGTTGCGACCTGCCGCCCTTTGATGACGAGACTAACGTGAACAAGATCGGGACCAAGAAGAAGGTCAAGGAAGACCTGCTGAAGTCCTTCGGCTATAAGCGCCCGAAGACGAAGTAGTTTAAAGCGATATTGCAAAAGGCGGATCCGAGTGCGGACCCGCCTTTTTTATCGCATGGGTTGCCGCTAAAGTACGGCAACGAAACAGTTTAGGGAAATGCCGCCGTGGCTGGTTTTGATGGCTTTGACCTCTGGTGTGGCCAGGGCGGGGCAGTTTTTCAGCAGGTTGTTGCTGCAGGCTCCCTTGGGGGCAAGTATGGCTACTGCCAAAGGCGATTTTGCTCCCTTTGCGAGTTCTGTGAGTTTTTTGCCGATATGGGCGTAAAGAGCGGGTGCGTTTGCGTCCAGGCGCTTGCCATAGGGCGGGTTCAGCAGGAGGATTGCTTTGCCGCCGCCGAAAATGTCTCCGGGCGTGTAGCTGAAAAAGTCCTTTTGCTGCGGGGCGATGGTACCCGGCGGCAACGGAGATGTTTGGACGTTGTGCTTTATGATTTCTATGGCACGTTCCGAAATGTCGGTGGTGATAATGCGAATGGCAGAATTCGGGATGGCGCGGGTTAGATAATTCCACGTGGCTTCCTTGAAGGCGGGCTGGTGCTTAAGGGCAAAGTCGCGGCACCGGCCAGGAATGAGTCCGCAGCTCTTGTAGGCGGCTTCCAGGCTGAAGGTTCCGCTGCCTGCCATAGGGTCGATGATTGCGATGCCTGTACCCGGTGCCGCGACGTCTTTTGCAGAAGGTGCCGCGGCAGAATTTTCCAAAAGGCTTTCCGCCTCCAGCAGCATGGCGGCGGCGATGGTCTCTTTGAGCGGGGCTTCCGCTACAAAACGCTGGTGCCCCCGCTTGTACAGTTCTTCCCCTGCCAGGTCCAGGCTTACGGTGCAGCGGTCCTTGAGAAGCGTGATCCTTGAGAAGCGTGACGTAGAAGTGCTGCTGCGGGGCTTGGTTATGTGAGCCAAAAGCGACTCGTCTTAACGAGTCGTGTTGGCGAGAGCGAGGCGAATTCGTAGGTTCTGTTATTAGGTTGAGCCGAGCGGTCGTTAATGGGGCGTTGCGGGGTGTCCCCGCAGAGGGGGTAGGGAGCGACGTAGTGCGAACGAGGGGGAGACTTTCCCCTTTTAATATGTTATAAAATCGTTCAGCCACCGCATCGCTGTGGTAAAGCCGGGATTCCTTGCAGGTGACGTGGACTTGCGGGGGTGCGTCTTGCGGCAGGAAAAGTTCCCAAGGGATTTCGGCGGCTTTCTTTTCTAGCTCGCGGAAGTTTTCGGCCTTGAAGGAGGCGATGTCCATCAGGACGCGATTGGCGATACGGCTGTAAGCCACGGCTTTCCAGGCTTCGGTAATTTTTGCGGTGAAGGAGACCTTTCCGTCAGCAGATTCGAAGGAGCCATTTTCAGCAACGACACCGAGCTGCTGCAGTTCCCTGACCAGAGTGGCCTCGAAGCCAAGCGGTACGATGGCGGTAAAGCGATGGAGCTTCCCGTGTATTTGCCGCTTGAGCCGCTTTTCGAGGTTTTCTGGCATGGTGTTAGAAGAACCTTCTGAAAAAGGAAATCGGCCTGAAAAGTGCCGTCACCAGCAGGGAAATGGCGAAAATGACTGCCGCCACGACGGGTACCACGACAATGGGGTGGGGCGTCAGGAGCGATAGCTTGAGCCCGTAGAAAAGCTTGATGAAAAGCGGATGGATCAGGTACACGCCTAGCATGCAGGCCGAAATGAAGGTGAGCCTACGGTTGGTGGTGGTGACGCCTCGATAGCGTTCGCAGAAAAAGCAGAAGATGGCTGCGGCAATCAGGAAGGTGGTTGGCTGGAAATTGCCCAAAAAATATTCGTTGGGTTTGGAACGGTCAATGGAAAAGTAGGTGGAAGAGATAAAGGCGAATGCCCATGAGGCCACGGCGGCCAAGTACAGGATTTTCCACGGCGGCCAAGTACAGGATTTTTCGGGCCAGGGGTTTCAGGCCGTAGTGGGAAATGTAGAATCCGGTGAGGTAGAAGCCTGCGAAGGTGGTGCATCCCTGGATGCGGATATTCCTGTAGAGCGTAAAGTCGGCCAGGCGTTCCAGCAGATGGTTCACCATGGGGAGCACCAGCCCGAAGCAGAAAAAGATCCCGATGACGTAGAGGACCATCCGGTGGCTTGCATGTTCGGTAAAGACCCGCATGGCGGGCGTCAGCACGTAAAGTCCCGCGATGGTGTAAAGAAACCACAGGTGGGTGGGCGGCTTGGTGAAAAGCAGGAAGGGCGTGGCGAAGATGTCCTTGATGGTCCCGCCGGCAACGAAGGTGTTGACCGTTCCGTAGACGACGACCCAGAACACCAGCAAAAGCAGGATGCGGGTGAGGTTCTTGCCGAGAATTTTTTCCGGCGGGTGGGCATATCGGGGCGAAAGCATGAACGCCCCGCTAATCATGATGAACACGCCCACGCCAAAGCGGGCGATGCTGTTGTAAAAGTTCAGGGTGAGCCACTCGTCGGTACGCACGGGAATGTTGTACCAGGCGGAAGTGACAGTATGCTGGAACACCACGGAAAACGCTGCGATGATTCTAAGGATTTCTGCGTAGAGTTCCCTAGGCTTTACGGGAGTCGTTTCCATGCCTTTTTCCGTATTTGTTTTCTGGGCTTAAAGCGTCGCCTGGAATTGATGGAACTTCTCCAGCAGCTCGCCATAAGTCTTGGTGGCTTCAAGCTGCGGGAACTGTGCCACGATGGAGTCCGGAGCGCAGAAGAAGCAGCCCTTGTCGGCCTGCTTGAGCATGCCCGTGTCGTTGAAGGAGTCACCGCTGGCGAACACCTTGAAGTTAAGTTCTTGCAGGTGCTTTACGACTTTGGCCTTTTGGTCGGCGATGCGCAGGTGGTAACCCTTGATGCGGTCGTTTTCTACAACCAGGTTGTGGCAGAAGATGGTGGGGAACCCCAGGTTCTTCATGATGGGATAGGCGAATTCCTGGAACGTGTCCGAAAGAATGATCACCTGTGCTTCGTCCCTAAGCTGGTCCATGAAGGTGCGGGCGCCGTCCAGCAGGCCCAGGTTCGCAATGACGTTCTGGATGTCCGAAAGTTTGATGCCTTCGCGGTCGAGAATCTTGATGCGGCCCTTCATGAGTTCGTCGTAGTTGGGAATGTCGCGGGTGGTCAGGCGCAGGTCCTTGATGCCCGTCTTTTCGGCGACGGCAATCCAGATTTCGGGGGCGAGGACACCTTCAAGGTCCAGGGTGACGACACATTGCTTGGTGAACATACTAATGTCATCCCCGCGAAGGCGGGGATCTCCTTTAACGTTTATTTCTTCCGTTCCTTTATAATTTCTCTCAAATCCGCAATCGTAATCTGGTACGGGGTGCGGCAGAAGTCGCAAATCACTTCCAGATCCTTGCCTTCTTTTTCGAGATCCTGCAAGTCCTTGAGCGGGAGCGTTGCGAGGGTCGCCACGGTGCGTTCGTGGCTGCAGGGGCAGTAGGCCTTGGGGTCGATTTCCTTTACGATGTCGATTTCGTAGGGGCCCCGCAACTGGTCCAGAAGTTCGTCCAGGTCGAATCCTTCGGGGGTGTTCATGTCGCAGAACTTGGGCAGGTTCTGCACGATGACCTCTATCAGGTTGATGTCCTTGTCTTCCAGGTCCGGGAACGCCTCGATGTAGAAACCGGCGGCATAGTCCAGCTTGCTGGGGTCTTCTTTATTGAAGGCTGCCTCGATGCCTACGGCGGAGCGGATCTGTTCGGACTGCAACAGGTAGGTGGCCAGGTTCTGGCC
>CACXIR010000101.1 GCA_902767785.1 Fibrobacter succinogenes
TGAGCGTGCTTTTTGCCTACGTGGAACGCAAGCTCAATTACTATAAGTGAGGCGTGGAATGGAAAACGTGAATGAATCTGCGCCGATCCTCAAGGTTGAACACGTCAAGAAGTCCTTTGGCGACTTGCATGTGCTCAAGGATATCTCGTTTGATCTGAAGGCGGGCGAGGTGCTCTCGATTATCGGGCCCAGCGGTTCCGGAAAGAGTACGCTGTTGCGCTGCCTTACTCAGCTCGAAACGGTTGACGGCGGCCTGGTGCAGGTCGATGGCAAGGACATGGTGGTGCCGAACGCTTCGGCGAAGGGCCCGGCGGTCAAGTACGCTCCGGCGAAAACGTTACGCGAAATTCGCCTTTCTACGGGGCTCGTGTTCCAGAACTTCAACCTGTTCCCGCACCTGACGGTGCTCCAGAACCTTTGCCTCGCTCCGGTGCGTGTGCTCGGGGACGAGCGCAAGGACGCACGAGCCATGGGGCGGTTCCTGCTCAAGCGCATGGGCCTCGAGGGCAAGGAAAACGCTTACCCCTGCGAACTTAGCGGCGGTCAGCAGCAGCGCGTGTCCATTGCCCGTGCCCTTGCGATGAACCCGAAGATTCTTTTCTTCGACGAGCCGACCAGTGCCTTGGACCCGGAACTCACCGGCGAAGTACTCAAGATTATCAAGAAGCTGGCCGAAGACAAGATGACCATGGTCATTGTGACTCACGAGATGGCTTTTGCTCGCGATGTGGCCGACAAGGTCATCTTCATGGACGGCGGCGTCATCGTGGAGCAGGGAACCCCCGACCACGTGTTCCGCAAATCGGGCAACGAGCGTCTGGCACAGTTCCTGAGCAGGTTCACGAACACCTGATTTTTGATTCCGGGGTTGTTGCCGCCGGCTTTTATACCGCTACTTTTTTTATTTTAAGAAAAAAGTGAGGTTGTTGTGAACAGAATCCTGAAATTCCTGTTTTCCCTTGCCGTAGTCCTGTTCCTTGTGGCCTGCAGCAATGCGTCCAGTTCTTCAGACGATGAAGACCAGGTTTTGTCCAGTTCTTCTGTTGATGAAGAACTGGTTCTGTCTAGCTCCTCTAATGACGAAGTCCAGATTTTGCTCAGCACCACCGTCAAGAAAGACGGTATCGACATGCTGAGCTTTGGTAGCCTGAATCTGGACGTGGCGGCGGATTCGTTCCTTGCGGTATTTGAACTGGGGGACATTGTGACGGTGATGGTGGACGGTTACGACACCTTGGAAGTCCCCGTTGTGCCGGACTACGATGCCGTCTCTCCCGGGGAACTTTTGCTGCGTGTGGTGTCGGGTAAGCCCCACGTGACTCTGGGCATCAACTTTGGTCAACTTGCCGTAGCCCTAGGCATTGCAGAAAATGCCCCCGCAGGTTCGGAATATCCCTACCGACTGAAAGATATCAAGTTGCCCATCGAGGTGAATGTTGCCTTGAAGGACAAGGGCGGTTTCAAGGAAAACCTTGAAATGCTGGAATACCAGAACTACGGGCTGGTCATTGACAACTATCCGGACCTGTCCGTGGCGGATTTTGCCAACTTCAGGGAAATTACCACCACGGGAATGGGGAAGGGCGTGCTCTACCGTTCTTCTAGCCCTATCGACCCGGTGGATGGCCGCAATACCTATGCAGATTCCCTGGCCAAGGCGGCCAAGGTGGCGACATTTATCAACCTGACGGATACGGACAAGGGTGCCAAGGCCTATGAGGGCTTCGACAAGTCCTACTACGCTACACAGAAAGTGGTTTACCTGTCTTTGCCGGCGTCGTTCACCACCAACCTCTTCAAGGAAGGTCTGGTAAAGGGCCTACGGTTCATGATAGAAAACGAGGCCCCTTATCTGGTGCACTGCCAGATGGGCAAGGATCGAGCAGGATTTGTGAGCGCGGTGCTGGAAGCCCTGATGGGAGCCTCTGCTGGGGAAGTCGAGAAGGACTACGTGAAGACCTACGACAACTACTACAACGTGGTGCATGGTAAGCAGCAGCGCTTGACGGAGTCCCAGTTGGATTGGTTCCAGGCCCTGATTGTCCGCAATATGAAAATGGCCTACAGCGATGCGGGCGTGGATATCGATGACTTTGAAAAGGTGGACCTGGCCAAGGCCACGGAACAGTACCTGGAAAAGTTGGGATTGTCCCAAAAAGAAATAGCGGACCTGAAAGCCCGCCTGAAGTAATCGTTCTTTGAAAATGTCGCACCCTAGGGAAGGCGGATTCCGTCGTCCTGGATCAGGATTTTTCCTTCGCGGTAGAGGGTGCCGAGAATCTTCTTGAAGGTCTTCTTGGACATGCCGAATTCCTTCTGGATGGTTTCTGGGTCGGTGTGGTCCCCATAGGGAAGGGTGCCGCCCGCTTCCTCGAGTTTTCGAAGAATGGCGTTGGGGCTATCGCTTTTCATGATGCCCTTGTAGCCCACGGGAGTGAGGTTCAGGGTGATTTTCCCGTCGCTGGTAAAGCGCTGGATGTAGCCCGGCATGGTATCGCCTATATAAATTCGTGGTGTGCCGGGCGTGACCATGAGGCGCCCGGTATAGCGGTAGTTCACCAGAAAGTCTACGTAGTCGGGGGTGACTTCGTAGGCGGCCAGTTCCACACGTTCGCCCACGTGGAGTTCCGATGTGTCGGTGTCGATGAAACTTTTGATTTTTTCGGTGGCCACCAGGCGGTTGCTCTTGTCGTCCAGCAGAATATAGACCACGCAGCGGTCGCCCCGCTGGAGTTCTCCCAGCTGTTGCTTGTAGGGCAAGAACAGGTCCTTGTTCAGTCCCCAGTCCAGGAACGCTCCCACGCGGTTTACGTCCTTGACTTCCAGCACGGCGAATTCTCCGGCCTGGGCGTATGGCTTCTGGAGGGTGGCGATGGGGCGGTCTTCGCTGTCCATGTAGACAAATACATCCAGGATTTCGCCCTCTTCCAGGGAGAATTCTTCGCGGTTTCCGGGGAGCAGCACCCTGCCTCCCGTTTCCAGCTCCAGGTAATAGCCCTGGGGCATGATGCTTTCAACACGGGCACGATTGTATTTGCCGATTTCCATAATTCAGTTAAAATATAGGTTTTTTGTTATATTCAACAAGGAATTATGATTGATTTTATCGGGGACATCCACGGCCATTGCGACGAACTCCGAGCCCTCTTGAAAAAGCTGGGTTACGAGGAAACCGCTGGTGCTTTCCGCTATTCGGGCGGTGGCCGGAAGGTGGTGTTCCTGGGGGACTATATCGACCGGGGCGGACAAGTCCGTGAAACCGTGAACCTGGTGCGTGCCATGCGGAATGCGGGTTCGGCGATAGCCTTGATGGGAAACCACGAGTTTAACGCCCTGTGCTTTTGGCAAAGGAATGGCAGCGGGGGAGGCCACTTTATCAATGGCATTCCCGGTGGCTATTTGCGGGAGCATTCTTTTAACAAGGTGGCAATCCATGCCCGTACCGTGGAATCCTACCGTGGGCGGCAGCAGGAATTTCGGGAGGTGTTGGACTTTTTCAAGACCTTGCCCTTTTACCTGGAAACGGATTTGTTCCGGGCACAGCACGCCTGTTTTGACGGCGAACTTCTGAAAACGTTGCAGGCGGAAGGCGTGGGCTGTTTTGCCGATGGCAATTTCGACGAACTGATTGCCCGTGCCTGCGATGAACATAACGAATATGGAGATTCCCTTTTTGCACCCCTGGACTGCTTTTTGAAGGGGCCGGAAATGCCCCTGCCAGAGGGCATGACTTTCCGGGATGGTGAAGGGGTGATGCGAAAGAAGGTGCGGCTTCGCTGGTGGATTGACCCTGCACAGGCTACTTTGCAGGACATTGCACTGCAACCCGGCGTGGAATTTAAGGCTTTAGATTTGCCCCAACAGGTGCGTCAGCGTCGTTTTTATGGCGAAGGGGAACGGCCCGTGTTCTTTGGGCATTATTGGCTTACGGGAACACCGACGTTAATCCGCAGCAACGTGTGTTGCCTGGACTATAGTGTGGCTGGCTACCGCGGCGATGGGCATTTGGCGGCCTACCGTTTTGACGGTGAACAGGTTCTTGACGAATCCAAGTTTGTGTTTGTGGAGAGTACATCGGTTTGAAACGCCTTGCGTCCCTAGGCCATTGCCTTGCATCCCTAAAATTCACCGTGGTATTGTTGGTGGCGTTCTTGCTGTTGACCTTTTGGGGTGTCTTGGGGCAGGCCAGTGCCGAGGCTGCCGGCATCCCGGCCTCTGCAGAGGTAGATCGCTTTTTCGGCAGTTTCTT
Organism: Fibrobacter succinogenes; assembly: GCA_902767785.1. Classification (GTDB taxonomy): domain Bacteria; phylum Fibrobacterota; class Fibrobacteria; order Fibrobacterales; family Fibrobacteraceae; genus Fibrobacter; species Fibrobacter succinogenes_D. Next base: position 4,250 of record CACXIR010000101.1, read on the forward strand.
TATTTGGATTCTGGGCGTGCTGCCTTTGCCCGCATTCAAGAGCTTTGCAGTATTGGGCTGCGTGAACGTTATGGCGTCCCTGGTTTTCCGCATGCCCCGTGGGCTTAAAAATGCGGGGCTGTGGCTGATGCATGTTGCCCTGCTGGTTTTGCTGGCTGGGAGCGTTATCGGCGGTACCTTCCAGCGGGAATACAACGGCTACAAGGTGATTTCAAGTGCTGCGGCTCCAGGTGCTGCAGCATCAGATGCGGCGTCTGCTGCGGATTATAACGTCGCAGAGCCAACCGCCGCAGAAAAGGAAATTCGTTTTTTTGCATTGAAAGACAGCCTGGGACTTGCTCCCGTGAAAATCGAGAAGGATTCCTGGCCGTATTACATACGGTACCAGGGATTCGTGGAAATGGCAGACGGCAAGGGAATCGCTTTGTACAAGGCGTATTACGATCCCTTCCATGTGGTGCCATACCTTTTCTCGGTCCTGTTTTTGCTGGGAGCGGTTCTGCACTATGCGTTAAAGGTGCGTGGCGGTGCTTTCAAGGACCGCGGCAATCCTTCGCAGGGCTGCGGCGGGTCGTTGTCGCGGACGGCCGTGCCGCTTGTTGCTCTGCTTATGGCCTTGCCTATGGAGGCCCGTGCCTCCGAGCGGCCTATCTCGCTTTGGGAAAGCCTGCGGGCGGATTCCCCTGTGGTGGTGGATGGTGCGGTGCGGCCCTTTGATTCCTTTGCCCGCGGGTTCCTGGACGATTTGAGCGGCCGCGTGACCTACAAGTGCAGGGAATCTGATGGCTGCCAGGGAAAGCTATCTGCCGGAAACGTGGTACGGCAGGTGCTGAACGCCCAGGAAGAGGCAAAACATTATCGCCTTTTCAAGGTGCTTCGGGAAGACGTCTCTGAGGCTTTGCGCTTGCCTCCTCGGGAACGGTACGTGAGTTATGCGGAACTGGTGCAGTCCCGGGACCTGCTGGAACTGTACGCCAGCCGCGGCGATGACCACCCGGCTACCGCGGAAATGAAACGTCTTTACGGGAACTTACTGCGTTACGAATCGGTGGCGAATCGTTCCGCATTTACCATCGCCGCGGCGGGCGCTGCCAAACCTACAACAGGCACGTCCAAACCCGCGGCAGGTCATTCCAACGGCAGCCCCGACGTTACACCCGCGGCGGGTGAGAAACGCCTTTCCGCAGAGGTCCTTTACCACCTGCTGAATCTTGCCCTGTGGGCCTTTGTGGTCGCTTTCTTGGCAGGCCTGCTGGCATCTTTGAATCTGGTTTTCAAGTCCCGGAGGTTGGACATTGCGGCAAACGCCTTCTGTCTTGTCACTGCTAGCATTCTTGGCGGGCTTTTCGCCCTACGCCTTTATGTGGCGGCACGTCCCCCAATGTCTAGTTTGTACGAAATCGTGCTGCTGGTGGCCCTTTTGTTGATGGCCTTTGAATCCGGGGCGTTTTTCCTTTGCAAAAAGCGGAGTTTTGCCCTGATGGTGCCGGTGTCCCTTATGGCTACCGCGCTGCTGTTTTTTGCCAAGTTCATCTTGGAGCCGGGGGACACCTTCCAGCCTATCCCTGCGGTGTTGAATTCCTCAGTGTTCCTTACCCTCCATGTGTTTACTATCGCCCTTGGCTTTGCGGGCATGATCCTTTCGGGAATCGTTGCTCATGTGGCACTTTTCCGATTCCGCGGGTCTGAAATCCCTCGCCAGGACCCTCTGGTTTCCCTCTTGTATGGCACGCTGGTTTTCGGGGCGGTGTTTACCGTTTCGGGAACCTTGCTGGGGGGCGTGTGGGCGGACTATGCCTGGGGCAGGTTCTGGGGGTTCGACCCCAAGGAATGCGGGGCCCTGTTCGTTATTTTGTGGGCCATGCTGGCCTTGCACCTGCGGGCAAGTGGCCTGGTTAAAGCCCGTGGTTTTGCCCTGTTCAACGCCTTTAATGTGGTGGTTACCTTCCTTTGCTGGTTCGGGGTGAACCTTCTTGGAATTGGACTCCACAGTTACGGCTTCCAGAATGGCACGTTTGCGGGGCTTGCGGGCTTTGTTTTGGCGGATTTGGCTTTGATTCTGTTCTTAAATTTCTATTTTCAAAAACATGAGTGAAGACGTATCGAACATGGAGGAAGCCGCCGAAGAGGCTGCAGAACTCCCGAAAGTGGAAAGCCGCGAAGACCTGATGCGCATAATCCAGGCCCTGGTTTTTGCGTCTCCGGACATTGTAACCTTGAAAAAGTTGAAGGAGATCCTGGGGGATTTCCTGGATGCCCGTACCGTTTCGGAGGCCCTTATTGCCGCCAACGACTCCCTGAACAAGATACAGTCTCCCTTTGAAATTGTGGAACAGGCCGGCGGCTACCGTTTTAGGACCCGTGCCAAGTATTATCCTTGGGTTCGCAAGCTTTTCCCCGAAATCAATGCCCGCAGGCTCTCTCAGGCGGCCCTGGAAACGCTGGCGGTTATCGCCTACCAGCAGCCCATTACCAAGGCGGCCATTGAGCAGGTTCGTGGCGTGTCGTCGGTAGATGGCCCCATCCGCAACCTTCTGGACAAGGGCTTTATTACCTTGGGTGCCCGCGCAGAGACCGTGGGGAACCCTTACACTTACGTGACTACCCAGGAATTCATGAAGTACTTCGGGATAAACAGGATTCCCGAGGACTTGCCCCGCTTGCGGGAATTCAGCGAGCTCTTGGAGGCGGGCAATCTGGTGCCCCAGTATTCTAGGCCCGAAAACACGCCGGAGGAACCTCACCCTGATTCCGAGGAACCGGGGCAGATTGAACTATCCATGGGGGATTCCTGATGGCAGTGACTCCCTTGATGCAGCAGTATTACGAGATCAAGAAACAGAATCCGGGCTGCATCCTCTTTTTCAGAATGGGAGATTTCTTTGAACTGTTCGAGGAAGATGCCGTAGTGGCGTCTAAAATCCTTGGGCTGACCCTGACCAGCCGCAACAACGGCGCCTCGGGGGAGACTCCCTTGTGCGGGTTCCCGCACCATGCGGCGGACCGCTATGTGCCCAAGATGGTGGCGGCGGGTTACCGCATTGCCATTTGCGAACAGGTGGAAGACCCCAAGTTGGCCAAGGGTATCGTGAAACGTTCCGTGGTAGAGATCATCAGTGCCGGAACCGCCATGGACGAGACCAACCTGAACGCCAAGGAAGCCAATTACCTTTGCGCCTATGTTCCGGGAGCAAGCAAGGACGAGTCCGTCTTTGCTTTTGCCGACGTGACCACGGGCTATCTTGCGGTAAGCAAGAGTTCCGTGCAGGCCTTTGAGTGCGAGTTCTGCCGCCGCATGCCCAAGGAGGTGGTGGTGGCGGAGGGCGGTGCGATTCCCCAGCCCATTATGGACCTGATCCGTTCCGAAAACATTTTGGTGACGGAGATTCCCGCCTTCCTGTTTACCGAGGAACATGGCCGCGATGTGCTGTTTTCCCATTTTAAGGTGGAGTCCCTGGTAGGCCTGGGCCTGGATGGCCGCGAAAAAGAAACCGCGGTGACAGGAGCCCTTCTGCAATACCTGATGGACCAGAAAAAGTCCGAGTTGTCCCATTTTACGGGCCTCGAGATTTTGAATCTGGACG
>CACXIR010000102.1 GCA_902767785.1 Fibrobacter succinogenes
GCGAAGTGTTTACCGCCTTGGGGCTATTCGTGATATTCTTTTTGGTACTTCAGGTTGTAGCCCTGAGGATCTCTTTAGGAAAAATCGTCAGGATGGGATTTGGAATTTGCTACACCTTTGTAGGCTTGGTGATTTTCTTGTCGGCGGTCCATATCGGGTTCATGCCCGTAGGTTTTGAGCTGGGACGGGAGCTGGCAAAGTTGCCCAAGGTGCTGGTAGCCGCCGGGTTTGTGATAGGCATGGTGGTGGTATTTGCAGAGCCTGCGGTTCACGTGCTGAACAAGCAGGTAGAGGAAATTACGGGTGGCCTGGTGACCAAGCGTTCCATGCTTTTTGCCCTTTCCATCGGCGTGGGCGTTTCCATTGGGCTTTCCATGTTGCGCATCATTGTAGGGTTCCCTATCCTCTATTACCTGATTCCCGGATACTTTATTTCTTTGGGACTTTCCTTTTTTGTACCCAAGCTTTACACGGCCATTGCCTTTGACTCTGGCGGCGTGGCCAGCGGACCCTTGACTTCTAGCTTTATTTTGCCAATGTCCATTGGCGCCTGCTCCGTAATTCACGACGGGGGAGACTCCATTTTGAGTTATGCTTTCGGTATTGTGGCCATGGTGGCCATGACGCCGCTGATTACCATTCAGGTTTTAGGTTTTAGGGCTGTTGCCTTGCGATTCCTTAGAAAACGTACAATGATGCGCCGTATCCAGGATGCCGACGACGAACAGATTATTGATTTTGTATAGGGAACGGTATGGCTGAAAAGGAAAAACAGGTCAGGCGAAAGAGAAGCGGGTCTCCCGACGGACATTCCAAGGTGTCCATGAACAGGCTCAAGGTTTTGGTGACCATGGTGAACCGATCCAAGGCGGACTTTTACATGGACCACATCCAGTCCTTTGGCGTAAATATGCAGATGGTGTTTTTTGGCAGGGGAACCGCCTCCCAGGAAGTTCTCTCGGCTATCGGTTTGGCGGATTCGGAGCGGGCTGTTATTTTGAGCGTGATTGGTGAGGATAGACTCAAAGCGGCCCTGGAAAGCATTGAAGAAAAATTCAACACCATTGCGGGTGGCAAGGGCATCGCCTGCACGATTCCCATGACAAGCGTTATCGGCAAGTCCATTTTCAACTTTTTAAGCGACAACCGCAAGGCGGTACGGAGGAACGAGAAATGAGCGCAAGCAAGCACGAGATGATCATGTGCATTGTTAATGCCGGATTTTCCGAGACGGTCATGGAGGCGGCCAAGAGTGCGGGCGCTCGTGGCGGTACGATCCTGAACGGCCGCGGCACGGCCAACAAGGAGGCGGAATCCTTCTTCCACATCGCCATCCAGCCCGAAAAGGAGGTGGTGATGATTCTTGTGGACAAGGAAATCAAGGATGCTGTGCTTCATGCCCTTTACCAGAAGGCGGGGCTTGACACCATGGGGCAGGGAATAGCATTCTCGCTCCCCGTAGATGAAGTGGTTGGGCTTACGCCTTGGAAAGCTGTGGATAAAGACGGCAAGACCCTCAAGATGCAGGCGGTGTAGTTTATGAATATCTTGGTGTATTTTCTCTTTGCTCTTTCGGGTTTTGCGGGACTGATTTACGAAGGTTCCTGGGCCCGTTACCTTAAGCTTTTCTTGGGCCACGCCAGCTACGGCCAGGTGCTCACGCTGTGCATTTACATGGGCGGTCTTGCCATCGGTAGTTTTATCGCAGGCAAGATGGTGGAATGGGTAAAACGGCCTCTGCTTGGCTATGCGGCGGTGGAACTGGCCATCGGCATTGGCGGCCTGGTTTACCACCCGCTCTACAACCTGCTTACGGGATTCTTCTTTGACAGCGAATGGATTGCGGGCCTAGGTTTTACGGGTGCCGAGATTACCAAGGTGGTGCTGGCTACGGGCTCTACGCTCCCCATTGCTGTTGCGGTGGGCATGACCTTCCCCTTCATTGCGGCGGGGCTCTTGCGCAAGAGCGGTCAGGAACTTTCGCTCCCCATGCTCTACTTTACCAACAGCCTGGGTTCTGCTATCGGAATTCTGGTGACCAGCTACCTGCTGATTCCCGAATTGGGTAACCATGCCACCCTCTGCGTGGCGGCCTCTATCAACTTCTTGCTGGCGGCAATTTTCGGCTACATCGGTTTTGCCACTTCGCCCAACAAGGAAGACGACGAGGATGATGCTGCGGATGCGGCCGCGGATTCTGGTTCAGGCCGTGCCGCCGAGCCTCTGAATGTGGACTATGTGGCAGAACATAAACTGCCCATGCCGCCCAAGAACACCTGGCTCTGGATTGCTGCCATTACGGGACTTACCTCCTTCGTTTACGAGATTGTCTGGATACGTTTGCTCAGCCTCTTGATGGGCAGTTCCAGCCACAGCTTTGACCAGATGCTTTCGGCTTTTATTCTCGGGCTTGCTATCGGAAGTGCTGTTAGCGGAAAACTCCTGAAGAAAGATTCTCTGGTGATCCTTTCCCTGGCCCAGATTTTCATGGCCTTCTTTGCCCTGTGTACGCTGTACTTCCACAAGCCCTTCTGGGGCATGATGAACGAGGCAAACCAGATTTTCAACACCACCGCCGACGGCTATATCTGCTGGAGCCTTTTCAAGTACGCCCTGTCTGTGCTGTGGATGGTGCCTACCAGTTTCTTTGCAGGCATGACGCTCCCGCTCATAACGGTGATTCTGACCCGCGCCTTCAAGAGCGAAGCTCCCATCGGCAAGGTCTACGGTTGGAATACGGTGGGTTCCATCATTGGTTCTGCAGGTGGCGGCCTTATCTTGCTGCCCTTCATGCAGCTCAAGGGTGCCTTGGTCCTTGCCGCCGTGCTGGACTTTGCCATCGGCTTTGTATTGCTGGTAGTCTATCGTAAAAAGTTCCGCTACAGCGTGCCCTTCTACCTGGTGGCGGCCCTGATGGTGCTGCCCTCCATCTTCGTGAATTTTGACCCGCACCTGGTGACCTCCGGTGCATTCCGTGCCTACAAGAACTTGCACCCCGACGAAAAGATTGTGGTCCGTGACGGAAAGACGGCTACCATCAGTTTCCACGAGTCCGATGTGCATTGGTATATCAAGACCAACGGCAAGGCCGACGCCAGCATGAGCAAGGACCGCAAGCACCCCATCGAAGGTGACGAGCTGACCCAGGCGGCCACGGCCTTTATGCCCATGGCTATGCGTACCGAGCCTTACGACGCGGGCATGGTGGGCTTTGGCTCGGGCATGGGCGCCCATTACTTGCTGGCCGACCCGCTGCTGAAGGATTTTGACTGCGTGGAAATTGAAGAAGAGATGATGACGCTGGCCCGCGGGTTCTACCCCTGGAACGCCCGCGGCTACGACGACCCGAGAATCCACATTTACATCGACGACGCGCAAACCTTCTTCCTGACGAACCGCCGTAAGTACGACCTGCTGATCAGCGTGCCCAGCAACCCCTGGGTCTCTGGCGTGGCAAGCCTTTTCAGCCACGAGTTCTACGCCAAGATGCGCCGCTATATGAAGCCTGGTGGACTTTGGGTACAGTGGATCCAGACCTACGAATTCAACGACCAACTGTTCCTGAACATCTTGAAGGCTCTGGACGTGGTGTTCCCCTACGTGAGCCTGTATAGGGCCCCCGAGGAACCGGACATCATCATTGTGGCCAGCGACCAGCCTGTGATCCAGAAGGCCATCGGGCGCTTCAGTACTGACCCTGTGCTGGTGAAGGAATTTGAACGCATCCACCGGGAGCCTGACTTCTTTGGCGAACAGAATTTCTTGTTCACCTCCAAGATGATCCGGCCCATGATGGAGAATATCTTGCCCAACAGCATCTTTATGCCTATCGTGGACAACAAGGCCGAAGAGGCCCGCTTCGTGCATTCCAACGCCCATATTGTGCAGGTCTTCGACAGTTGCGAAGTCTGCTGGCCCGAATACCTTGACTCCGCCGATTACGCTCTTAGGCGTGGCGCTAAAATAAAGGCCATGATGCAGAACCGTGATGTCTATCGTGAAACTGCTTTGCTCGCCTACCTGAACCGCACGGATTCCCTGATGCGTGCCAACGCCCAGCCGAAGGCTGCACAGGATTCGACGCAGAAGGATTCAACCCAGGCGGTTGCCGTGCAGCCCCGCTTCGCCGTGGCGGAAGCTTCCCCCGAATGGAAAAAATTCCGCGAGGAATACATCGAGTGGGTGAGGGGTGTCCCCATGGAAGCCCGCGACACCAACGCCGTCTATGTAAAGGTCCGCGACTTGGTGAATGCAGGGGTGTTCCCCGCCTCCTTTGTGGATGAATTCAATATCTTGGAGACGGCCCGCGCCAAGGATTACGTGACGGCTGCCAAGCTGGTGGCGGATTTCTACGAGAAGTACGAAATCAAGAACATGGACGAGTTCTTCCTCAGGAACGCGGTGGTTATCGCCTTCCTGGCTCGTGAGCCGGAACTGGCCAACGCCTTGTACAAAGACGCAATCCGGCGCCACGAGGACATGTACGCTGTAGAGAAGCTCCTCATCGAGAAGGAAATCGTCCGCCTCCGCCGCGAACAGACCCGCAAGAATATGGGGCTATAAACTAGAACACGAAGGTCAGGCCGAGGCTGGTGTAGAACGTGTAGAGGTGAGCCTTGGAGAGGCTGGATTCGGCGATGGCGTCTTCGTTCAGCAGGTTGGTGAAGCACTGCACCACGCGGATGTCGGCGATAAGCCAACGGTTGATGGCGTAACCTACGTTGAATACGCCTCCCAGTTCCACGCCCGAAGAGGGCAAGGTGTTCTTGCGCTTGTCCTTTTCGCCGGTTTCCTTCATCTTTTGCGTGAATTCCGAAGATCCTGTGAGCTTTAGGTCTACGTTCATGCCAAGGCCCACAAAGAAGTTGTCTTCGTCAAAGGTGTAGCGGACGACAATGGGAATCTCGAAAAGCATATAGTCGAGACTTCCTTCGGTCTTGCTGTATGCATTCTTGCTTTCGTAGTTGTACTTGCGGTATACGAAATCCAGTTCAGGGACTAAGCTCACATGGCGGATGCCGACGGGGAGGCGGACCAGAATGCCGCCGCCGGCCTGGTAGCCAAATCCCCAGTCCTTGCTCTTTTTGCCGAACACGGTGTTCATGCCGCCCATGCCACGGATCCCGATTTGGATGGACCTGGAAAAGCCCTCCTTGCGGGCACGGTACATTTCGGCGTTCTCTTGGAGGTACCGGTCGTAGGTGTCGGTTTCGTCCACCTCTACGCATTCCGTATTGGTGGAGTCGGCCTCGGTGCATTCTTCGTATTCGTCGGGGTCGATAGCACCTGCGACCTTGGCGGAATCCTTTTTGGTGCTGCCGGCGGGGCTTGCGACTTTTATTCCTGTGCTGTCTGTTGCGGAGCTGTCTGCAGAGGCTGTTGAGGCCTGTTCGCCTGCGTTTTCACCTTCGCTAGCGGCAGGTTCGGATGTTGTCGCCGACTCCGTCGCTGTTTCCGTGCCGTCGCAGCCGTCGCCTATGCAGGCGGGGGCGGGTTCTTCGCTGGCAGGTTCGCTTTCCAAGGCTTGCCCTCCGTTTTGGGACGCTATCCAGGCCGAATCCACATCGGCTTCGTACTCCTGCGCAAAGGCGTAGGTTCCAAAAAGGGACAAAAGAGCGAATAACAAGAATGGTTTAGCGTCCAGCATACGTCAATTATAGTTTTTTTGGGCCGTTGTGGACGTTGCCTTTACCGACAGGTGCCGTTTCTTAACATGGATGCGGCGCCTGTATGGGCGATGTTTTCGTGCAGCGCGGTGGGGACAAGCATGATTTCATCGCAAGACAAATGGTGGGGCGTGAGTCCGTTCTGCTTGACCCATTGCTCTGCTTGGCTGACAGAAATATGCTTTTGGGCGGCTAACTGAGCGTACATTTTGGGGAAATCTTCTTCGTTTCTCCCGGTGAGGCCTTTGACTGTGATTTTTTTCCTAGACCAAGGGCTAAAATCAGGAACCTTGTTCGGTCCTTTGCCTATGAAATGGATTTGCTTTCCCCCTGTTATGGCGTTGACTTCGGGAATGTCGCTTTTCCAGTGGGTCTTGTTCTTGTCCCAATGGCCGCCGTGGCCCTCCCGTGGCATTAGGAATGTCCTTTCTTCTTTGCCGACTTTCCGTTCGAACAAACCGACCTTATGGGACCTGTCGGCTACTTTTGCTGTGGTGGCAGAGTTGCCGACGCTACCTATAGTCCTGACGATGCTGAAGGTGAGTTCTGCCATGGCCAGTTGCCAGGTCAGCCAGCCGGAGACAAAGGCTCCTTTGTACTTGCTGCGGTATTTGGGGTCAATGCCCAACTCTTTGAAACTGGAATCGAGAGATTCGTTGAATGTTTGAAGGGTGCTTTCAAATTCCTTTTGGGCGTAGTCAGGAAGTTGACGGATTTTTTCCATGCCCTCCTGTGACAAGTGTTCAATGGAATCGAGGTTGGCGTTCTGTTGAATGAATTCTTGTGCATTGTAAATCTGCTTTGTTAAAGCTGCGTGTAGGGCATCGTAGTCGGCATTCATGATTTTCTTGGTTGCGTCGGGAATAGCCTTGACAAAGTCTTCGGTTTCTTGGAATCCTACTGAAAGGCCCCGAATGTAACCGGCCCCGATGGCGACGATAGCCAGGGTGTCTACCTCGTGGAGTTTGTTGATTGTGTTGGATATGGATTTCCCGGCTGTTGTGTAAGCATGTTCTACGGCTTCCGCTGCGTTGCTGTAACCTGCTTCCGAGAGGTTGGAGGCGAGTTTGTCCTTTAGAGCACTTGCGTAAGGGACTAAACTTGAAAGAGACGATTTTGCATTATCGGTTGCGGTAGCGATTCCTTGGGCACCTCGGCTCAGGACAGCTCGAGAGAGGCTTACGGCGGTTCGTTCGGGTTCAATGACCCCATAGGTGCGAAATGCCTCCGTCCTTATGGTGTCGGCAAGAAGCTGCCCGTTTTCGTGATATTCGTATATGGCGGTGGAGTCGTCGATGGAACGCCAGCGTGTATCTATCGCACCATCCTTGTCATAGGTAATCTGCTCTTGCAGGATCCCGTTCTGGTCGTAAATGGACAGTGGCTCCCTTGGCGAGGAAGCGCAACTGAGCAGCAAAAAGGCAAATGCAGAACAAAGCCCGGCAGATAATCTGTGCGACAGCATGGTGAAAAGATATGTAATTGTTAATGGCTATAAGGGATTTTACTAAATTATATCGCGCAAAAATTGAAGGATGTAAAAAATGGCAAAGTACAATCCGCAAGAGATCGAAACCAAGTGGCAAGCCTACTGGGAAGAACATCAGACTTTCAAGACGGGCACCGATAAGTCCAAGCCCAAGTATTACTGCCTGGACATGTTCCCGTACCCGAGTGGCGCTGGCCTCCATGTGGGCCACCCCGAAGGTTACACCGCAACCGATATCATCTGCCGCTACAAGCGCAGCCGCGGTTTCAATGTGTTGCACCCGATGGGTTGGGACGCTTTCGGCCTCCCCGCTGAACAGTACGCCATCCAGACCGGTACGCACCCGGCCATTACCACCAAGAAGAACTGCGACAATTTCCGCCGCCAGATCAAGCGCCTTGGCCTCAGCTACGACTGGAACAAGGAAGTCAACACCACCGACCCGAAGTATTACAAGTGGACGCAGTGGATTTTCAAGCGCCTTTACGGCACCTGGTTCGATGAAGACGGCACCTGGTTCGATGAAGACCAGCAGAAGGGCCGCCCCATCGAAGAACTCCCGATTCCTGCCGATGTCGAAGCAAAGGGCAAGGAAGAAGTCCGCAAGTACAAGGATTCGAAGCGCCTCGCTTACTACGCCGACGCTCAGGTGTGGTGGTGCAAGCACTGCAAGATTGTTTGTGCAAACGAAGAAGTCTTGAACGACGGCTCTCACGAAAAGTGCGGCACCAAGGAAGTGGAACGCCGTAACCTCAAGCAGTGGCTCATGCGCATCCCGCTGTATGGCGACCGCCTGCTGAAGGGCCTCGACAAGCTCGACTGGCCGCAGGGCGTGAAGGACATGCAGAAGAACTGGATCGGCAAGAGCTACGGTGCCGAAGTGGAATGGTCGTCGCCCCGGAACACGCAATGGTCCCGGAACTCACGACTGCCGAACAGAAGGCCGCCGTGGAGGAATACGTGCATGCTGCCGCCTTGAAGAGCGACCTCGACCGTACCGAACTTGCCAAGGAAAAGACCGGCGTGTTTACCGGTAGCTACGCCGTGAACCCGCTCACCGGCACCAAGATTCCGGTGTGGGTTGCCGACTACGTTCTGACCGGCTACGGTACCGGCGCCATCATGGCCGTGCCTGCCCACGATACCCGCGACTTCGATTTCGCGAAGAAGTTCAACCTGCCCGTCATCTGCATCATGGAACCCGATGCAAGCTGCCCGGTCGACGTTCGCCCGAAGGTCCTCGCTGGCGAAGCTTGCTGGGCTGCCGACGGCACCTACATCAACAGCCAGAACGACACGCTTTGCCTGAACGGCCTCAACAAGAAGCAGGGCATCGCGAAGGTCATCGAATGGGAACAAGATCGGCAAGGCCACCGTGAACTACAAGCTCCGCGACTGGCTCTTTAGCCGTCAGCGCTACTGGGGTGAACCGTTCCCGATTATCCACTGGGAAGACGGTGAAATCTCTACCGTCGATGATTCCGAACTTCCGGTGCTGTTGCCGGAACTCAAGGACTACAAGCCGGGTGACGGCGGACAGTCCCCGCTCGCAAACGCCACCGAATGGCTCCAGGTATCCGCGAGACGAACACCATGCCGCAGTGGGCTGGTTCCTGCTGGTATTACCTGCGCTACATCGATGCCTGCAACGGCGACGCATTTGTTGCAAAGGAACTTGAAAAGTACTGGATGCCGGTGGACCTCTATGTGGGCGGTGCCGAACACGCCGTGCTCCACTTGCTCTACAGCCGTTTCTGGCACAAGGTCCTGTTCGACCTCGGCCTCGTCTCTACCGACGAACCGTTCCAGAAGCTCTTCAACCAGGGCATGATTCTCTCCAAGGTTCCGACTGACGAAGTCGAAGAAAAGAACGGCAAGTACTTCAAGAAGGGTACTGACATCGAGCTCAAGCAGATTGTGGCGAAGATGAGTAAGTCCCTCAAGAACGTCGTGAACCCCGATGACGTCGTGCGCGACTACGGTGCCGACAGCCTTCGTTTGTACGAAATGTTCATGGGCCCGCTCGATGCTGTGAAGCCGTGGCAGACCAAGGGCATCGAAGGCATGAACCGCTTCCTCGGCCGCGCCTGGCGCTCCGTGGTGGGCGACGACGATGCCGCTCCGGTTTACGTTGACGAAACTGCTCCGGAAGCCATCGAGAAGGTGATGCACCAGACCGTCATCAAGGTCACGAGCGACATCGAGAACATGAGCTTCAACACCGCGATTAGCCAGCTGATGATCTTCAACAACGAAATG
>CACXIR010000103.1 GCA_902767785.1 Fibrobacter succinogenes
TGACCAAAGCGATGACAACTCCGGCTCTAGCAGTAGCAAAGAGGTCTCTAGCAGTTCCTCCAGTCCTCAAATGTGTGGGGGCGAGATTTATAATCCCAAGGAACAGTACTGCAAGGGCGGCACGACGCTTACGGATTTGGAGGTCTGCAATAAAACCAAACGGTACAAGTACAACCCGGAAGAGCAGTTCTGCTTACAGAACCAAATTTATCCGGAAAGAGATACCGTACTCACTCTTTGCGGAGGGGAAGAATATAACCCTGGCGATCTTGATGTTTGTGTGAACGGCAAAGTCGAGCGATATGGTTGCTGTGGCGAGCAATTGACATGTATTCTTGATGCCTTTGTTGGTGCACTGGATCCTCTTTATGACCCTGCTACCCATTATTGCAAGGATGGTTCTAGAATCACGAAGCTGCCGACTTGTGCTAGCGAGAGATACAATCCCGAGAAACAGTATTGCAAGAATGGAACGACGGTTACGACCTTGCCTGTTTGCGGGACTACAAAGTACAATCCCGAAGAAAAGTTCTGCGATACGCGCTCGCCGGCAACAACATACAAGTATGTGGCTATCGGCGGAAGAACTTGGATGGCCGAAAATCTGAATTACGTAACGCCTACTGCGACTTGCCCCGAAGGCGAATTCTGCCGCTCCGAAAGATTGATTACTAGTCGCTGCCTTGACAATGTACTCAGTAACTGTGACAAGTATGGGCGGCTTTATACCTGGAAAGCCGCTGTGAATTGCCTAGACTTGGGTGCCGAATGCGCTCCTTCTGGCACAGTTCAGGGGGTGTGCCCCGATGGATGGCATTTGCCCACTAAGGCGGAATTTGAGGGCTTCGTTAATGCTGAAACAGAAAATGGAGATGAAGAAGTAGGAGAACTTATAGGTATGAATATGCTTGAAATTTGGGCCGCGGGAGAGCCGTACTCCTATACATCTGGCACATACGCTGTTAGCGAATCAATAGGCCGTTTTGCTCCGATTCCCGCTGGCGCTACGCAAAGGAGTGGATCGTACGGCGAGTCCTTCTGGGGTGACGGTCGTGACGGCACCTACTTTACAGGATTCTGGTCTAGCGCATACGATGCGAAAGAGGCCTACTTCTTGATGGTTGGCTGGCGTTTCTGGGTCACTAAAGAAGATACGGATGACATGATAGGCCTCTCTGTGCGTTGCATTAAGAACGCAAACTAAGCCTTGCCACAATGCTAAAAACTTTGTATATTGACTGATATGAAAAAGACCCTGAACCTGCTACTTCTATTGCGACTTGCTGCTGGAGCGAGGTTTTAGGCCGTTTTCAAGGATTTTTGATAGAATTAAACCTAAAAGAGCCCGCTCCAATATGGCAGCGGGTTTTTCATTTTTGGGGCAATTTCTATCTTTGAAACCGAAAAATGAATCTTGCGGCCATGTTGTGTGGGCGAGGAGATAAGATGAGCGATATGAATGCTGCCGAAATGGCAAAAAGACAACCCTTCTTCTATGACGTCACGCTGCGTGACGGTAACCAGGCACTGCCCAAGCCCTGGAACAACGCCCAGAAAAAGGACGTGTTCTTGCTGTTGCTGAAGCTCGGGGTCCAGGGCGCCGAGGTGGGTTTCCCCGCTTCTTCCGAAATGGATTTCGAGTCCTGCAAGGAGCTGGCACAGTTGACTGCCAAGATGGCGGAAGAAGGCGACGAGGTTGCCCAGAAGATTGTGGTTTCGGGCCTTGCCCGCTGCGTGGAAAGCGATATCCAGCGCTGCTGGGAGGCGGTGCAGTACGCCCCCCACCCCCGTATCCACACCTTCCTCGCCACTAGCAAGCTCTCCATGGAGCATGTGCTGCACCTGACTCCGGAACAGGTGAAGGAAAAGGCCGTCAAGTGCGTGAAGCTGGCCAAGTCCCTGGTAGGGGACAAGGGCGACGTGGAGTTCAGCGCCGAACACTTCGGGGACTGCCTGGACAACATGGATTTTGTGATTGACGTGCTGAAGGCCGTGGTGGAGGCGGGAGCCACCACCATAAACCTGCCCAATACGGTGGAACGGTATAGGCCCTTCTTGTACGTGAACCAGATTAAGCAGGTTTATGAAGCCTTGCCCAAGGACATTGCCATCTCGGTCCATTGCCACAACGACTTGGGCATGGCTACGGCCGCTACGGTGGAAAGCTTCTTTGTGGGCGCCACTCAGCTGGAAGTGGCCCTGAACGGCCTGGGCGAACGCTGCGGCAACACCAATTTCTACGAGGTGGCCGTGGCGCTCCACAACTCCGGCGTGAATACGGGCCTGCACCTGGAACGCATCTACGAGACGGCTATCCTGATTTCCCAGTGGTCCGGCGTGAGCATTTACAGCCGTGCCCCGCTGATCGGTGCCGAAGCCATTGTGCACCGTAGCGGTATCCACCAGGATGGTGCTTCCAAGACCAAGGACATGAAGAAGGGCGCCTACCGCCCCATCGACTACTCCATCATCGGTCGCCACCAGAACGATTCCATCTCCTTCACGAGCCAGAGCGGCCGCACCGCGGTTTACGAGATTATCACCAAGTTCGGCTACAGGCTCTCCCTGGCCGAGGCGGCGGAACTGCAGCCCGTGCTCAAGGAACTGAGCGAAAAAGAAGGGGAACTCAGCGCCGAGCGGGTGCTGGACGTGTTCCGCGAAGAGCGCGTGAACGTGAATGCCCGTCTGGTGTTCAACAACGTGGAAGTGATTCCCGACGAGAACCGCTTTATATTCCATTTCAAGAAAGACGGCGAGGCCATTCGCCGGTCCGTGACCGCCGAAGGCCCCATCGAGGCCGGGCTTATCTTGATGCGTGAAATCAACATGCCGGTGGAACTGGTGAAGTACCGCCAGGTTGTGGTTCCCGATAAGGACAAGCTGTGGGCCGGCCGCGGCCTGAGCCGTATCCTTTTGCGTGCCAACGGCAAGGAAGAAGAGGGCCGCGGAGTTTCTAGCGATACCCTGAAGGCCAACATGCGTGCCTTGTTCAGCGGCGTGAACCTTTTGTACAAGTAGGCTGTTATGTGGAAAGCCGTATCCGATGTAGTCCGGCCCTTTAAGATAAAGAGGGAACGCCTTGAAAAGTTTGTGGACGATTCCAAGGAATCGGTAAACAAGCTTTGGAAATCGGAGCAGGTGCAGTCCGTGGTTCGTTCTACTAAAAAAATGAAAGAAGCGGGCATGAAAAAGCTCTCTGAAGGAGAGTTTCGCGGAAAGGGACTTCGCGGCAAAATCAAGGAGTTCCGCCACAAGGTGAAGGACATGCCTCCTTTTCAGAAGCTGCTGCTTTTGTCCATTGCCGTGTGCCTCCCTGCGGGAATCCTTATCGCTGTAGCACTTACGGGATTCATCAAGAGCCAGGGCAAATGAAAAACCGGGACTTGACACCCAGTCCCTTTTTCTTGGAACTGGAAAAGGCCAAGGCAGAGACGCTTGCAAAAAGCGACGAGTCGGTTTTGCCATTTGTGGATTTGACGGTTAGCAGCCCCATGCGGGTGGGCTTTCCCTTTGAACTGGGTTCCGCTGTAGATGCGGTCAAGGAAGAATTCAATGGCTGGGACACCAACCCTGCAGGGACGCTTAAAGCCCGTGAGGCGGTATCGGAGTATTACCGCAGTCGTGGCGGGAACTTTTCGGCAGAGCAGATAATCCTTACGGCCAGCACCAGCGAGGCCTATTCCATCTTGTTCAAGGCTTTTTGCGACCCGGGGGACGTAATCTTGACGCCTCTGCCGGGCTACCCGCTGCTGGATACGCTGGCGGAATTGGAACACTTGGAATGCGCCCCGTATTTCTTGAAGCTGTCCCGCACAGGTTCTGGAAAGGAACGGCGTGGCGATTTTCGCTTCGCCCTTGATGCGGACAGCCTGCTGACGGCACCAGAGCGTTCCAAAATCCTGTTGTTGGTATCGCCTCACAATCCTACGGGGCATTGCGTGTCCCGCACTGAATGGAACGAGGCTGTTTCGTTCTGCGAAAAGAACGGCTTGGTTCTGGTGGTGGATGAAGTTTTTGGCGATTATGGTTTTTCCGAAGATGTCAAAAGAACGTGGGAGTTTCTTGGACAGTCTGCGGTCAGCCCCAAGTGTCCTATCGTATGGCTCAACGGCCTCAGCAAGATTTGCGGGAGTCCCCAGGTTAAGCTGGGCTGGATGGCGGTTTACGCTCCCGAAGACATTCGGGAATCCATTCACGAAAAACTGGAATTTGTGGCGGATGCCTACTTGAGCGTTTCTTCCATGGCACAGGCGTTGGCCGCCCCGCTTTTGGAACAGTCTGCTGCCTACGAATCGAAGGTCCGTGAACGCATTCGCACCAACTGGAAAACCCTGCGGGACGCCTTCCCGTCAAAGTATTGCCCCGATGTTATGGGCGGCTGGTATGCCGCTATCCGCTTGGGTACAGACGACGAGGAATTGACGCTACGCCTTTTGCGGGAAAAGCAAGTGCTGGTACAGCCGGGATTCTTCTTTGACTTTGAAGAAGACGGCTGGGTGGTGGTAAGCCTGCTGCAACCGCCTGAAGTGTTTGTTGCAGCCGTTCAGCGATTGAAGTGACCCTTTTTTTATATATTACTCCCCGTGGCAAACAAGAAAGTTTTACTCATTAATTGGCGAGACATCAAGAACCCGGAAGCGGGCGGTGCCGAGCTGTATTTTCATGAACTTTTCAAGCGTATCAACGGCAATGGCTACGACATAACGGTGCTTGCCCACAAGGTGCCTGGTCTTCCTGACGAAGAAGTGGTAGACGGCATGCGTACCGTTCGAATCGGCAGCAAGTTCCTTTTCAACTATTCCGCATTCTTTTACGCCCGCAAGCACCAGAAGGAATATGACCTGATTGTAGAAGACCTGAACAAGATTCCCTTTTTCACGCCGCTCTGCACCAAGATCAAGCGCCTCCACATGGTCATGCACTTTTTCCGCAAGTCCATTTTCCGGGAGACGTTTTTCCCGCTGGCCCTTTACGTTTACCTGATGGAACGCTCTGTTGCCCTTTTCTACAAGAAGGAACATTTCCTGGCCATTTCCCAAAGTACCGCCGATGAAATTCTGGACATGGGAATCAAGGCGAAGGATATTGCCGTAGTAGAGCCGGGAATCGATACGGAGTATTTCAAGCCCACCTGTGCCAAGGCCAACCCGCCCGTGATTTCGTACGTGGGGCGTCTCATGAAATACAAGAATGCCCAGTTTGTAATTAATGCCATGCCCCGCCTAAAGGAACTTGTTCCAGGAATTGTTTTGGAAGTGGCTGGTGGTGGCGATTATCGTGGAGAGTTGGAATCGTTGGTGAAGACCCTCGGGGTTTCCGATTCTGTCCGGTTCTTGGGCCGAGTCTCCGAAGACGAGAAGCGTGACTTGTTGAGCCGTTCCACCCTGTTCATCAATCCCTCCTTCAAGGAAGGCTGGGGAATCAACAACATCGAGGCCAACCTGTGCGGGACCATTTCCGTATCCAACAATGTGGCGGGTCTCAAGGATTCCGTGGTTGACGGGGTGACTGGAATTTTGTACGAGAACGACGATCCGGAAGGGTTCTGCCAGAAGGTGGCGGCGGTTATTCGGGACAAGGATCGCCTTGCCACGCTGGAAAAGAACGCCAAGGAGCGGGCCCTTTCCATGAGTTGGGACGCCATGGCAGAGAAAATGCGTAACGTTCTAGATAAGGTGATGGGGTAGTTATGGCAAGACATGGCGTTCCCACTCCGGGTCAGGCGATTATCGAGGGCATGGAATGGCTCAAGATGGACAAGGCGGAATTCGCCCGCAGGCTTGGCGTTTCGGAAGACCTGCTGGAAAAATTGATTGCGGGGGAGGCGCCCATTACGGCGGAACTGGCCTCTTCTCTTGAGTCGGTGACCGGGAGCCCCGCCGCCTACTGGAAAATGTTGGAACGGAAATCCCAGAGGGCTTAGTTTTTTTATGAATCTCGAAGACGCTATTTCCTACATCAACGACAAGGCCAAGGGGCAGGCGGAGCAGTTCGACGTGATTGCTTCCAAGTCCCATTCCGAAGGGCTTTCCCTTTTTCAGGGACAGGTCCAGAATACGGAAATTTCCGATTCTGTGGGTGTGGGAATCCGCGTCATCAAGAATGGCCGTCCGGGTTATGCCCATACGGAGCGTCTTACGGCAGACGCCCTGGAGCAGACCCTGAAGGATGCCCTTTGCCATACCCAATGGACCGATGAAATTGATGTAGATTTGCCGGAGCCTGGTGCTGTGCCGCAGCCAGACGAGGACTACAATCCTGCCTTGGAAAAAATAGGCCTTTCCGAGATGAAGGATGTCTGCGTCGAACTGGAAAAGTCCACCTTCGCCAAGTCAAAAGAGATTGAGAACATTCCTTACCTGGGTGCTGACCTTTCGTGCAGTGAGGACTTTGTGGCAAACCACAAAGGTGTTTTCTATAGGACCCGTTCCAACTCTGTCTCTGTAGGTGTCGGTGCGGTAGCTTGCCGTGACGGCATCAAGAAGCTCGGAAGCTTTACCAAGTCCAGCCGGAACTGGAACGAAATCAATGTGGAAGAAATCGCCACCCGTGCGGCGGGATACTCTACGGAACTGTTCGGCGCAAAGAAAATCCAGGGCGGCAAGATCCCCGTAGTCCTGTCGGAGCGTGTGTCGGGCAGGTTCATGCGGATGTATTCCCAGCCCTACCTGGCCGACTCTATGCAGAAGGGACTTTCTAGGCTTTCGGGCAAGGAAGGCTCGAAGATTGCCTCAGACTGCGTTTCCCTGTGGAGCGTAGGCGCCGGCGACATGTTCAGACACCATTTCCCCTACGATTCCGAAGGAGTGCCCACCCAGCTGGTGAAGGTCATCGACGGCGGAGTTTTCAGCCAGGGCCTCTATAACCTGGAAACTGCCGCCAAGGCGGGCTGCAAATCCACGGGAAACGGTGTTCGGGATATGGGAACCAAGATGTCCACGGCCTTCTTCAATATGCTGGTCCCTTGCGGTGAAAAATCTACGGAAGAACTGCTGAAACTATTCCCCAAGTGCCTGTTGGTCGCCCGCTTGGAAGGTAATTCTGGTTGCAATCCGGTGAGTGGAGAACTGAGTATCGGAGCGCACGGATTCTGGTGCGAGAACGGTCAGATTGTTCATCCGGTGGACAGCGTGACCTTGAGCGGGAACTATTTCGACATTATCCAAGATGTGGTGGCCTGCGGAAACGCTTACTACGACGACTTTTCCAGCACCAAGGTCCCTGCGCTGGCCGTACAGTCCCTGTCGGTGAGTGCCTGATTTTACGGCATTCTCGGTGCCTTCCTTTACACCCGTAAACACTTTCGTGGCCTTGACGGAGTCAAATCCCGGTTTAAAAGGCTATTTTTCTTTTTGTAACGGAAACGATCGCGCCTGGGCGCAAAGGACTAAAAATGATAGATGTAAAGGGAAAATGGTGCCTCATTACCGGCGGTTGTCGCGGGGTCGGTCGCCTGACTGCCATCGAGATGGCGAAATTGGGTGCAAATATCATCTTGCAGGGCCGCGACAAGGCCCATGCCGAGCCGGTGCTGGCCGAAATCAAGAAGCTCGGCGTGGAAGGCCGTGCCGTGGGCTGCAACCTGGAAAACGAGTCCGAAATCGATGCAGCCCTTGCTGAAATCGACAGCTGGGGCGGTGTTCAATAACGCTGGTCTCATGAGCCATTACTTTACCGACTACCTGACCAACACCATGGACGATTTCCACCATGCCATGGCGGTGAATTTCTATGCTCCCATCAAGATTGCCTACCACTTCTTGCCGGGCATGATCAAGCGTGGTTTTGGCCGTATGCAGCTCACCACCAGCGGTATCGCCAACGAACCCGAACTGATGGGTTATGCCTGTGCCAAGGCTGCCCTTACCAAGTTCGTGAAGGATTTCGCCTGCAAGCTGAACGGCACCGATGTGATGATGAACGTGATGGACCCGGGTTGGCTCCGCACGGACTTGGGCGGCCCCAACGCTCCCAACGCCCCTGAATCCGTGATTCCCGGCTCCATGGTCTCCGTGATGCTGGACGACAAGAAGAGCGGTCGCTGGTTCAGCGCCCAGGAATTTACGGGCATGAGCCTTGCCGATGCTGTTGAAAAAGGCAAGACCGTCGAAGCATAAGTTTCTTCTACAGATTCTCCTTGAAGAAAGAAGGCTTCCCGATACCGGGAAGCCTTTTCTCTTATAATGTCATTCCCGGCTTGACCGGGAATCGCCTTTTAAGCCAAAGCTTTAATCCGTGAGCAACAAAGCCCCTGGTATTAACCAGGGGCGGTTGCGAGAGCTTTGGCTAACCGTAGAAGCGGCTTAGCATTAAGCCAAAGCGGCAATTATAGCATCTCCCATTCCAACTGTACCGACCTTGGTGCAGCCTTCCTGGTAGATGTCGCCAGTGCGGAAGCCCTGAGCGATGACCTTTTCGCAGGCAGCTTCGATAGCCTTTGCCGCTTCTTCTTCCTTGAAGGTGTAGCGGAGCATGAGGGCCACGGAGAGAATCTGGGCGAGCGGGTTAGCAATACCCTTGCCAGCGATGTCCGGAGCGGAACCACCGGCCGGTTCGTACAGACCGAAGGAACCTTCGGCGATAGAAGCGGACGGGAGGAGGCCCATGGAACCGGTGAGCATTGCGCATTCGTCGGTGAGGATGTCGCCGAAGAGGTTCGGGCAGAGGAGCACGTCGAATTCACGCGGGCGCTTGAGGAGCTGCATAGCAGCGTTGTCCACGTAGAGGTGTTCGAGAGTCAGTTCCGGATAGTCCTTGATGACTTCGTTCACGACTTCGCGCCAGAGCACGCTCGTGGTGAGCACGTTGGCCTTGTCGATAGAAGCGACCTTCTTGTTGCGGAGCATAGCGGCGTCGAAAGCGAAGCGGGCGATGCGTTCGACTTCGTAGCGGCTGTACTTCATGGTGTCGAAACCGATTTCTTCCTTGGAGCCCGGAACGCCTTCGCGGCCCTTCGGCTGGCCAAAGTAAACGTCACCCGTCAGTTCGCGAACGGTGAGAATATTGAAACCGTCACCCACGATGTCGGCACGGAGCGGGCATGCGCCAGCGAGTTCCTTATAGACGCGGGCCGGGCGGAGGTTGCAGAAAAGCTTGAAGTGCTTACGGAGCGGGAGGAGTGCACCGCGTTCCGGCTGCAGGTTCGGGGGGAGGTGTTCCCACTTCGGGCCACCCACGGAACCGAAAAGAATACAGTCAGAAGCTTCACCGAGCTTGAGGGTGCTTTCCGGAAGCGGAGAACCGCTTTCGTCGTATGCTGCACCACCGACGTTTGCCCATTCGGCGTTCACGTCGAAACCG
>CACXIR010000104.1 GCA_902767785.1 Fibrobacter succinogenes
AGAATCCGCTGGAGTCGCATAGGAAAGGTCATACCGCTGATTTGACGATGAGAAAGTGGGTCGTTGCAAATAGGTTCTGGATTGTCCTTGTGCTGGCATGCGCTGGGCTTTTGGCCTGTGCTACCCAGGTGGCGCCCGGTGGTGGCCCGGAGGACAAGCTCCCCCCGCGAATTGCGGCGGTGTACCCTGCTCCGGGAACTACGAACCACCCCAACGAGCTTTATATCAAGCTGGAATTTGACGAGTGGATTAACCCCTCTATTCCCAGGAACGCCGTTTCCATTTCGCCGCCCATCGAAAAGAAAATGCGTTTTGAGGTTAGTGGAAATACCTTGGAACTGACCTCTCGCGGACTTTTGGATACGGGAACCACATACACGGTGACTTTTGCGGGAGGCATTAAGGACCTTCACGGGAATTCACTGGCAAAGCCTTTCCAGGTGGTGTTTTCCACAGGTGCCCACCTCGATTCCCTGAAGCTTTTTGGCCGTATCATGGTGAACGACACCATGGTCAAAAAGAAACTATACCCCAGTATTGGCTTGTTCCTGATGGGGAGCGAACGAGAAGGAGTTCGCTATTTGCAAAAGTTCCGGGACACGGCTACAAAAATGCTGGATACGCTTCCCATGTTGGCCAAAGAGCCGCCCCTGTTCATGACCCATGCGGACAGTGCTGGAAATTTTGAATTGTCCGGCTTGAAGCCTGGACGCTATCGGGTGGCTGCTTTTTTGGATGCTAACGGGAACCAGAAAATTGAACCCTCTGTCGAGTTGGTGGGCTTCTGGGGCCGTGATTTGATTCTGACAGAGGCGTCTGCCGATACCCTTTGGATACCTTTGGGAGACCAAGATACCAGCCTTTTGGAAATGGAATCCGTGACCCAGCCCTATGCCAATATTCTGGAAGCACAATTCTCCCGTTCCGTTTACTTTGACTCTGCCTTTGCGGACACGGCTAACTGTTTCTTGACTTCTAACACGGACGGCAAAAAGATGTATCCGTCCAAAGTGTACCTGAGTCCTTCTTCCAAAAATCCACAATTCCTGTTCGCAGGAAAACCCAAAAAGGAAACGGTTTACAAGTTTAGTTGCTCTGCGGCCAAGGATTCTTTATCAAGGCCTTTGGATACGCTCCGAAACTATGTGGAGTGGGAATGGCAGGATATGGCAAAGGACACATTGGCACCTTCTGTGACTTCGGCAAAATTCAAGGGCAAGTCCAAAGCGGTGTTTCCTCACGACTCCTTGGTGGTCTATTACGACAAGCCCTATGGCGATAGCATCCTTCAGGAATTCTATAGCGTTATCAACAAAGATACCGCCAAATTGCAGGTGGAACCTTTGTCTGCCGTTTCACTTTTGCTGAAAAGCGAGCAGGAATGGCCTACGGATGTGAGTATCGAAGTGCTGGAAGGCTACCAAGATACGACCCTTGCCGCGGCGGATAGCAATGGCGTCAGGGATACGGTAATAGAACTCAAATACAAGCGTTTGACTCGTGTAGAGGCTGTGTCCAGGTTAAAGCTCGCTTCCTTGAAGGGAGCCGTTCCTGGCGGCAACAGCGGTGTGACGGTGCGACTCACTTCTATCGAGACAAAGGCGGTGCAGATTGCCAAGTGTGACGATTCTGGCAATTTTGCATTCCTCGATTTGGAAGAAGGCGGATTCTTTATCGAGTACTATTATCCCGAAGAAGGGAAGGATACTCCCGATGCGGGGAAATTGAACCCATTCAGGTTTGGAAAGCCCTGGCGAGCGCCCAACGATACGTTGAAATTGGTAAAGGGCGAAAACGATTTGAATGTGTTGATTCCTAATTTGCCGGTGCTGTCAAAGGAGTGAGCTAAAGATGAGCATCCCGACTTTTATTGCGGTTGACCTGGAAACAACGGGTTTGGAGTTCGATAAAGACGAAATAATTGAAGTGGCCTTGGTCCGCTTCAAGGATGGCAAAGCCGCAGAGTCGCTAGATTGTTTGGTAAAGCCTTTGAATGTCAAATTGCGGCCCTTTATTGAGAGCCTTACGGGCATAACTCAAAAAGAGCTGGATGAGTCCGAGGATTTTGCATCCTTGGCAGGGAAGGTTCGCGGTTTTATTGGGGATGACCCCATTGTAGCCCACAATGCGGCTTTTGATGCCCGCTTTTTGCGGCAGTCTTTTGCCAAGGTGGGGATTGATTTTGAAAATCATCCCGTATGGGATTCCTTGACGCTTTCCAGGATTGCGTACCAGGATGTCCCTAACCACCGCGTGGACACGTTGGTGCAGGCGTTAGGGATAGAACGTTCCCGTGCCCACCGAGCACTGCCCGATGCCGAGGCCTGCGGCGACCTGTTTGTAAAAGCTCTAGAAAAAATACGCTCCATGGATTCTTGGATCCAGCGCAGCCTTGCGAAGGTGGGCGCAGGTAGCCATTGGGAAAAGCTTTTCGGTAGCCCCGACAACTACCCTGAAGCAGAACCTGTATACCAGATTGCGAATGTGCAGGAAACACCTGTGGTGCCTGGTGAGGTAAAGTCCAGGCGGGTGTCAGAATTTTTTAACGAGGACGGCCTGTTGTCCCAGGCTGTTCCCGGCTATACCCTCCGCAAGAACCAGGCGGAATACGCTTCCATTGTAGAAAGGAATATGTACAAGGGTGGCCTTTGTGTTATAGAGGCTCCCACAGGTTCTGGAAAATCCTTGGCGTACCTGATAGCAGCTGCCAACAAGGCGGTGGCGGGGGAGCGTGTGGTGATCAGCACGGCTACCCGCGCTTTGCAGGAACAGTTGTGGAATCACGATATTCCACAGATTGCTCCGCTGTTTGGCGGGGCTTTGAAAGTGGCCATGTTGAAGGGCCGTGAAAACTACCTTTGCCTGCGCAAGTTTGAACAGATTCTAGAAAGCCCTGCAAGCCTTTTGCAGGCTGATGAGCGGGATTCTTTTATGGCGTTGATTCCTTGGGTGGAAACCACCACTACAGGCGACATCAACGAATGCCCTGCTTTTAACCACAGCCGCAATAGGGTCCTTTGGTCCAAGCTTTCGGGCTGTGTCGCTCCCTGTGCGGGCAGCTGTCATTCTCATCAGGGACTGTGTCCTGCCCAGCTGGCCAAAAAGCGTGCGGCGGCGGCCAACCTGCTTCTGGTGAACCATTCCCTGTTTATGGCAGATTTGAAGTTGGAATTCGCACTGCTGCCCACTTACGAACACATTATTTTTGACGAAGCCCATCGCCTCCCTGAAATCAGTAATCAGGCTCAAGGCCGTGTGGTGTCTTTCTTTGGTTTTAGGAATATCGCCAAGACCCTGGTTCCTTCGAAACAGCGCAAAGACGGCTTGCTCTCGGAAATAGAAAACCGTATTCCTGAGGCCGCCGCCGCATTGATCGACCAGTGCGAAGAACTGATTAACGCCCTGAACGAGACGGAAAAAGCATTGCATCGTTTCTTTATGAAAATTGGTAAGCGGATAGGCAAGTTGAAGGGCGACAAGTCGGGATTGATTTACCAGAATGGAATTCTTGCGGAGTACGATGCGGATCCCAAGGCCTTCTTGGACCAGTACCTGGTTACCAGGGGCGTTGCAGACAAGCTGTTTGCCGCCCTTGCAGCGGTTCCCGCTACGGCGGGTTTAGTGAAGGATTCCCAAAGTGCCATGGATGACATTGCCCAATTTGTCACGAATTTTGAGTTCCTGGTCAAGGCACATCGTTCGGATTGGGTGTTCTATTTGGAAGAGCCCTTTAATCCCCACACCCTCAAGATGCATGGCTATCCCCTCCGTTCGGGCGAACTTTGGAAAGAAAAATTCTACCCCTGGATCAAGTCTGCCCTGTTCACTTCGGCCACTTTGGCAGTACAGGGGGACCTTTCCTACTTTGTCGGGAAGATGGGCATGAATATGGATGGCCCTGGCAAGCGCCCCTTCTTGAAGGTGTTCCCTGATGAACAAGCTAGGGACTCTCGCACTTCTGTAATGGTGGCGAAGTTCTTGCCCAAGCCTTCTGCCGCGGAATATGGCGAAGCCCTCAACAATACCTTGCTGCAAGTTTTGCCCCAGGTAGAAGAAAACACCTTGGTTCTTTTTACCAGCGTGGCCACCATGATGAAGGCACAGGCAGTGCTGGCACCTGCGTTTGCAGAGAAAAACAAGTTGCTTTTGTGCCAGCATGTGGATGGTTCCTTAGATGGATTGGTGTCCATGTTCCGTGCCGCCCGCGGAGCTTGCCTGCTGGGCTGCCAGACTCTGTGGGAGGGGGTGGATTTCCCTGGCGATGCGTTGAAGCTTTTGGTGGTGACCAAGCTCCCATTCCCTAATCCTTCGGACCCGTTGGTGGCAGGAATTTCTAACGACATGAAGTCTCGAGGCGAAAACACCTTCAAGAATTTCTTTGTTCCCGAAGCTTACATGGAACTGCGCCAAGGTCTTGGTCGCCTTATCCGCACGGAGTCGGATTCTGGAAAAATCCTGATTCTCGATAACCGCGTGGTGAACGAGGCCTACGGCAAGACCTTCATGCGAATTTGGAACAACAAGCAGCAAGTCGCTAACTCGATTGACGAAATTTCCAATTTTTGCTAAATTTGCGACCCTATTTAGGGGACGCAAATGATGGAATTGGCTGCATATTTTGACGGAATGTCTAAACCCATGTTACGGGAGGTTCACGCTCGTGCCTTTGGCAAAAAAGGGCTGTTGAACAATGCGCTGATCCAATCCGAAGTCCTGTCCTTCTATTCCAGTCACGACCGCCTGGCAGCTTTTATGGAAAAGCTGGAATTTTGGCAGCGTCGTTGCCTAGAACTGATTTACCTGAGTGGAACCCGCGGACTTTCGTACAATGAACTCCGCCTGTCGGTTCCCGCGCTGAAAAGCGGTGAATTGCAGAAGTTCCTGCTGAACCTGTGCACGCAATATTATGTTTGGCGCTCTTCCACTTCCAATACGGAAGTTTATTTCGGATTTAAGGATTTTGCTGGCCTAATCCTATTCGTTCCCGAGTCGGAGGAGCTTGCCAAGGGAACAGCGATAGGCTATTCCACTCTATTGGATTGGCACATTTGCAGGGTGCTGGGCCTTGCCCAAAGGGGCGAACTGAAAATCAATGCCAATGGTACGCTGCACCGTCGCAGCAGGCAGCTCTGTACCGAAGCTTTTGCAACGGCTTCAAGGTTGTGGAGTAGTGCCGCTGAATCGGAATTGACGCTGATATTTAGTTTCCTTACGCACAACCAATGGCTGGAACTGTTTGGTACATGCTTGCGGCCTTCGCGGAAGGCATTGGAATTCTTGAGGAAGAATGGGTTCCGCCTGCATCAGGATGTATTGTCTTGGTGGAAGGGAATTCGCTTCCATAAGGACGAGTTCCTTTGTAAAAGGATTTTCAAAGGCGTTTCTTCCAAAGTGTCGGCATTGGATGCCGCTCGGGTTTTCTGGGTGCTGGACCCCACCTTCCGCATTTTGGAAAAAGGCAAGAGCCTGGGTCTGGAAAATCTGCCCCGCCCCCTGAAAGAAGCATGGCTGTTGGGCCTTGTAGACTTTACCCTTTCTGAACAGAAGGGTTCCCGGAAAATTGAACAGGTGTCGCTGAACAAAGACGGCCGAGAGTGGTTGGAGTCTTCGGTGATGCCCTTGCCCGAGGCTTCGGTGTCGGTACTGCCCAATTTTGACGTAGTGGCATCGGTGGGGACTTCTCCCAGAATCTTGTTTGTCCTCTCTACTTTGGCCACCCCAAAAAACGACGAGGCCTTCCTCTGCTTTACCTTTGACAAGGATGTGTACTTGTCTGGCCTTCGGAGCGGTTTCCCTGAATCGGAAATCCAGCATTTCCGCCATTGCATCAAGATTCCGGAAAACGTGTCTTCTACCTTGGACGAATGGAACGGGTCATTCTACGGTGCCAGGGTCCGCACGGTTCGCCTTTTGAAAATAGACGACGCAAAGACATTGAAGGAACTTTCTTCCTTCGTGCAGTTCATGGAAAATGTGGAGGAGTTTATTCCGGGGTATGGATTCCTTTTGAAGCCAGAGCGGGAATCCTGCGTGTTTAGTATCCTGGAAGGTTTCGGGTTCTGCCCCAACGCAGGCCTTTCTGCCGAGGGTGGGTTGCGTGCCCCTACGGAAGAGTGGCGTAAGGAATTCTGCATTCCCCATTACGACGTCAAGACTCCGGATTACGAGCTTAAGGGCGGCAAGGATGATTCTTCCCTGCAGTCGTCGTTGGATGCCACCAAGTACGGCAGCCAGTACCACAAGCTGGACACCTTCGATCTGGTGAAAGTTTTGCGCTATGCCAAGATGACTGGCACCATGCTTGGAGCCCAGGTAAAGGACCCTGAAAAGCGTTCCGACAAGATGCGGGAAATCACCTTCTATGTCCATTCCTTGCATTTGTCCAAGGCCCCCTTCAATGCGGACATTCAAGAAGTTGGCAGCGAAACCAACCGCCCCTTGCATTTGTCCTTCATTCAAGAGGTAAAGGTCTTTCAGAAAAAGACGGTGTAGTTTCGGCGGTTTTTCCGCTAGGTAGAGCCTAAGGCAGCGTCTGGGCGTAACCCGCTATGTCCGTCATTTCGTCCAGCGTGAGTTCGTCGTAAAACGGTTCCATTCCCTCGCGGGATTCGTCACCGAAGTTCATCTGGTACCAGAATGTGGGCATGTCTTCTCTGGCCCTTTGCCCCAGGTAGGTGGGCTTTGCCTCTAGCGGTGTGAAATTGATTCGTCTGCCGTCGATATTGTGGCAGCCTCTGCAATTTTGATAGAAGAGCTTCTCGCCCCGTTTCAGGTTGGCCCCCTTTATCTTTCCGCTTGGGTCCAGGAGCTTGTACACCAGGTAAGCCATGCGTTTGTCCTCTTTGGTAAGGGTGTCACCTTCGGATCCAGGCGCTGGTGCGGCCTCTTCGGCGTGTACAGAAACACCAAGGAAAAATCCGCAGCAGAGCAGCGGAAAGATTACCCTTGGTAAGAGGACTTGTGGAAGCATGGGAAGAATATAGATAATCGCTTTTGCAACTTTGTTTGCAATTTTTTTGAAACATTGCAGAAATCAGGTGCCAACGGAACCAGTTTTTTTATATTGTGAAACAACAATGAATACCGAGAAAGTCCATAGTCCCATCGCGGGATTTTTGATGGTGGCGGCATGGCTTGTGGCCGCGGCTCATGGAGAATCCGTTATGACCAATCCGCTTTTGACCCATGTTCTTTTGACCGGTCGCTGGGAAGTGTCCCCCGATTGCTTGTGTGCCAGCGCACCCGGAGTCATGGTCCAATTTAGTGCTTCTACTTCAGAGGTGTCCTTTGACCTTGAAGGGGAGGCCCGCTACCGCCTGGACATGGATGGCAAGCCGAATTCTTATTTTACCGCCAACGAAAGGAGACCTTACAAGGTCAAGGCCCCGGGCGACGGCAAGCCCCACCAGTTCCGCCT
>CACXIR010000105.1:0-923 GCA_902767785.1 Fibrobacter succinogenes
CGTCTTCGCCCCCAACGGCCAGTACCACGTGGTCTGCGAACTTGAAGTCGGCAAGGCTTGTTTCCGTGTCGGCGTCCAGGCCCAGAATTTGGTAACCCGCCAGTTTTAGCTCCCCGATGGCCCCTTCCAAGTTGTCGGGCCTGCAGAGTCGCATTTTTTTGAGTGCTCCTGCGGAAGTCCTTTCTACGCTGGGGGTGATGCCGCACATCCCCTTGGCGGGCATGAGCAGGATGTCTACGCCTAGTGCGAGGCAGCTGCGGATGCAGGCACCCAGGTTTCGCGGGTCTTCTATGTTGGTGGCCACGGCAATGAGCTTCTTTTCTCCGGTATCGCGGGCATTAAAAAATTCCTCGCGAACGTCTTCCCAGGCCAGCAGTTCCTTCTCGTTCATCAAGGCGACCACCCCCTGGTTGGGGCGGGCGTAGCTGTCCAGAATCTTGGAATCCACCTGTTGCACGTGTACGTGGGCACGCTTGGCCAGCTTTTGCAATCCATAGAGTTTGGGGTTTCCGGACTGATGCATAAAGAGCACTCGGTGGACCTTCAGGGGCTCGTTGGTCAGGAGCGCCTCTACTTCCTTGATGCCGCCTACTGCCACCTGCGGGGCGGAGTCGCTGTCGCCCACGGCCCGCACCACGTTTTCGACCCGGCGTTGCGGACGCTCTTCAAAGAAGTTTCGCTTTTCGGTAAAGGGTCTGTCAAACCGCTTGTTCTTGTCAAATGCCATATTAGTACCTTTCCCTGCAGGCGATAATGGTGTTCATCTTTATGTCCGTGTCTTTTTGTTCCAGCGGGGCCTCGCTAATCTGTGCCGGCGTTGCGATTCCCGCCTTGTAGGCACTGGGGAATTTTGCCAGGTAGCGGTCATAGTAGCCCTTGCCGTGTCCCTGCCTACTGCCGTCCCAATTGAACTTGGTGCCGGG
>CACXIR010000105.1:929-8338 GCA_902767785.1 Fibrobacter succinogenes
GGTTCCAGGCCAGATTTGGGTTCCATGATTCCGAACTTGCCGGGAGCCAAATCTTTTTTCAGGTTGTCGATGGGGTAGAACTCCATGGAAGTATCCCCCGTAACCTTTGGGAGTAAAAGCCGGCCTTCCCGTGCCAGTTCCTCTACAATGGGTAACAGGTTGGGTTCACCCTTCATGGGGTAGAAGGCGGCTACTTTGCGAGCGTCGCGATAGCCTGGAATCTGGTGAATTTCCACCCAGGGTTCCTTGATGATGGAATCGCCTGTTTTGTCCCGGCGTTTGCGTTGGATAAGTTCCACGATAGCGCTGGAGCTGAAAACTAAAATCACGATGGCGGCGATAGCGATAGAGGCACCCATGGTTTCACTCCCCGATGCGCTTGGCGTCTGGTAATTGTTTTTGCAGAATTTTGTTCCAGATTTCCCTTTGCCAGTTCAGGAGGTGCGCGTTGTGGTAACGCTCTTCCCAGGGAGTGTTACCCGGTACAGCAAGGTATATGAGCTGGTTCTTGTTGGCAACAAGGGAAGGATCAAGCTTCAGTTCGTTGGCCATTTCGTCCCGCCAAAGCTTCAGTGCCGCCAGTAGCTCCGAGTGGGGGATTACCTGGGGCGGTGGTGCTTTGGGAAGCTTTCCGGGCCACTGGTTTTCTGGGGTGCCAAAGGCCGTTTTTAGCATTTCCATAAAAGAGTCCAGGCGAGAATCCTTGAAGTTCCTGGGGAGTTTGGGCATCTGCACTGCTTCTAAGTTCGGGAAGTTGTACCGTGCATGGCGGACAATGGCAAGAATCAGGTCTGACGGCATCACCTTGTAGGGGGGGCGGTCTAGAACTTCTGCCTCTTTTTCCCGCCATTCCCACACAAACTTCAGGATGTTCAGGCTGCAGGGGTCAAAGTTGCTGGATCCGGGAATTCGCCAGGAGTCCTTTTTGGCGGGTGCGGGTTGGCGGGAGTGTTCTATTAGAGCGTTGCACTGTTCCATGAGCCATTGTAGCCGTCCTGCCTTTTGCAATTTTTCGGCAAGGATGGCGCAAAGTTCGTGCAAAAAGAAGGTGTCGTGGATGGCGTACTCGCACATTTCTAAAGGAAGAGGACGAAGCGACCAGTCAGCCCGCTGGTTTTCTTTTTTCAGTTCTTCGCCAAAGTATTCCCGTACCAGGTCTGCAAGCCCCAAGTGCTCTTCGCCTAGCATTTTTGCCGCAAGCATGGTATCGAATATTTTGTTTGGCGAAAAAGCGTAGGTTTGCCATAGTAGCCGCAGGTCGTAATCGGCCCCATGGAAAATCAGGGTTTGCATGGCTTTTGCCTGGAATAGGGGTGCGATGTCTAGCCCGCAAAGGGGGTCCACAATGTAGTGGTGTTCTCCGATGGTTATTTGGATAAGGCAAAGTCTTGCGTGGTAATGGTGCATGGAGTCGGCTTCCGTGTCTACGGCAGCCATATCGTATTGGTCCAGGTCTGCTAGCAGGCTTGCTAGAGACTCTTCGCTATTGACCAGGATGTAGTTCTCGTTTTGCAACATCAGGTAGAAATTTAATTAAATTTGCACCCATGAAAAAAATTTCCCTTACGGGCATCAAGCCCACCGGCACTCCTCACCTGGGTAACTACCTCGGTGCAATTCGACCCGCTCTCGAACTTTCCAAGACCTACGACACGGTCTACTTCATCGCTGACTATCACGCGCTCACTACCGTGCAGGACGGTGCCGAGATGCGTGCGAATATCTACAAGATTGCTGCGACCTGGCTTGCGCTGGGCCTGAACCCCGAAGAGGGCCTGTTCTACAAGCAGAGCGACATTCCCGAAATCTTCGAGCTCAGCTGGGCGCTCAGCTGCTTTACGCCGAAGGGCTTTATGAACCGTGCCCATGCCTACAAAGACAAGGTGGCTAAAAATGAAGCCGCTGGCGAAGACCCGGATGCCAACGTGAATATGGGCCTTTACTGCTACCCGTGCCTCATGGATGCCGACATCCTGATGTTCAGCGCCGACATCGTGCCTGTGGGCAAGGACCAGAAGCAGCATGTGGAATTTGCGCGCGATATCGCCATCAAGTTCAATAAGCATTTTGGACAGGATGTGTTCACGATTCCGGAGCCGGTGTTCCAGGAAACGACGGGTATCATCCCCGGTCTCGATGGCCGCAAGATGAGCAAGTCCTACGACAACGTCATCGACATCTTCCTCGAGAGCAAGGCTTTGAAGAAAAAGATTGGCAAGATCGTCACGAACAGCCAGGGCATCGAAGAGCCGAAGGATCCTGATACCTGCAACGTGTTTAAGCTGTACAAGCTCTTCGCGACTCCGGAACAGACCGAGGCTCTCGCGGCCCGCTACCGTGCAGGCGGCATGGGCTGGGGCCACGCCAAACAGGAACTCCAGAACGTGCTGGAAGAACACCTGGGCGCCGCTCGCGAAAAGTACTTCTACTTGCTCTCCCACACCGAGGAAATCGACAAGATTCTCGCATATGGCAAGGAGAAGGCCCGCGTGAAGTCCAAGGCCATGATGGAGAAGGTCCGCTCCTTACTAGGAACATATTAAGACCGCTCGGATAAGCGACCGCTCGCACTAGAATCTGGTAATCAAAAGCAGGGCTGGTGCTCGCTCTCGCCTCGACGACTCGTTAAATAAATCCAAGCCGAATACAGCAGAAACAAGTTTGCTTGTTTCTATTGTTGAGGCGACGGTTTATGCGATGAAATCGCAATACGAGTCGCCTGCGGCTCACGGAAGACTGCTCGTTTAAGCGACCGCTCGCACTAGAATCTGGTAATCAAAAGCAGGGCTGGTGCTCGCTCTCGCCTCGACGACTCGTTAATACGAGTCGCCTGCGGCTCACGGAAGACTGCCCGGATAAGCGACCGCTCGCACTAGAATCTGGTAATCAAAAGCAGGGATGGTGCTCGCTCTCGCAATCGCGACCGATTTATATCGGTCGCGACTTGCTCACAGAAGCGACCGCTCGCATTAAAACCGCCTAAAATATATTGGTCATGTACCCTACACGCCACTGGAAGCTGCGGCTTTCGTGGTCACGGAATTGATGGACCGGATAGGTCAGCTGAGTAAACAGGCCATAGAGGTGGACTCTATATTCGACAGAAATGTCCAAAGTTTCCCTGTAATTGTAGGGTAAAACAAAAATTTTCCCGTTGGCGTCGTTTAGGGCTTGGTGCATCTTGTTGGGAGCGCGGGCGTACTGGTAGCCGCCACTGACTCCCAGGTCCAGGTTAAAGGGGAGGTCTTTAAAAAGGGTCCATGAGAGGTTTCCACGGATGGCTGTCCAGAAATCGTTTTCTTCGGACCTTTTTTCCATTCCTAGACCCTCGATATACATGATGGCATTTTCGTACCCCATTCCCAGGGACACCATAAGGGGGGTGAGGGTGCCTGCAGAAGCTCCGGCGGCGAATCGCCAAGGACTTTCCCCAAAGGAGAGGGTCGTGGCTAGGGCCAGGGTTGATATCAAAATCCGCAGGGAACTCTTGGAAAGCATGCCTTAATTATAGAAAAGCAAACAAATCCGTAATTAAATATGTCATTCTAGAGGGCAAAGGCCGGTAGAATCCATAAAACAGTGCTATCTTTACCGCCAAAGAGAGGATTCATTATGAAACTAAAATCTTTAATCCTGTTTGGTCTTGCCGCCCTGGCGTCTGTAACGACTGCTCATGCCGAAGGGGGTATGTTCGAGGGTGCCCTGCCTGAAAACTGGACTGCCGACGTGGTTGCCGGTGTCAAGTACACCCGCATGCAGTTTGACAACTGGCAAGAAGACGGAACTTCCATGTACACCTGGTTGGTGACCTACTACGCCGATGTGCAGGGCAAGTGGTCCGTGGCCAATTGGCGTAACCTGATCGATCTGCAGCTTGGGCAGTCCTGGACTGATGGTTTGGGCAAGCGCAAGTCCGTGGACAAGATCTTCTGGGAATCCACCCTGGACTTCAACATGACCGAAATGTTCAAGCCTTATATTGGTGCCCGTTACGAGACCCAGTTCATGAAGGGCTATAAGTATAGCGAAGACGAAGAGACTGGCGAAGAGATCAAGACGGCGGTGTCTTGCTTCATGGACCCGGCCTACTTGACCCAGATGGTTGGTATCGCCTTTATTCCCAACGACAATTTTAGCCAGCGTGTAGCATTTGCCAACCGTATGACCATCTCCCATGGATACGGCTATGCCGACGATCCGGACACGGAAGACGAGATTGAAGAGGTCAAGGACGAACCCGGTATGGAAACCATCACCGAGTTCAAGTACGCCCTTTCTGACATTGTGAGCTTCAAGACTCGCTTGTGGACCTTTACCAATTTCAAGGGCAAGGACGAAATCGATGCCAAGTGGGAAAACCTTCTGGCTGTGATTATTGCCCCGCTTATCGAACTCCAGGTGGGCTACGACATGGTGTACGACAAGGACCAGGACGTGGATGTCCAGTATAAGAACATGGTCCTGTTCGGAATAACCTGGCGTTGGTTTTAAAAGTATAACGACCGCTCGGACTAGAATTAGTTAATCAAGTGCAGGGCTGGTCCTCGCTCTCGCAACCGCCCCCGGTTAACGCCCGGGGGCTTTGTTGCTCACGGGGACCGCTCGGCCTAGAGGAAGAGGTTTTACTTCTCGATTGTCAGCAAATCCTCGATCCAGGCGTCCCGCTTTTTGCGGAGGGCTTCCAGGGACTTGTCGTCGGCTTTGCTGTTTTGGCATGATTCCACTAAATCACGATAACTTAACAGCAGTTTTTCTGCCTTGGAATAGTCTGGTTTTAACTGTTCTAGGGCTTTTTCAATCGCTTGGTCGGAATAGAGCCTGGAAATTCCTTCTAGGCTGCGGCTTATGTAAGTGTCGCGATCCCCAGAGGTCAGGGCAGCCTGTGCTTCCTTGAACTCCAATGGCTGCAGCTGGTCCATCCAGACCCCTTGCTCCAGGTACAGGGCGTCCCATTGGTCAAGCCCTGCTTTTTTATCTGCCAGTGCCAGTTGACGCTCTATTAGAGGCTTGTAGGACTGGGTGTCGAAGTCCACTCCCGTTTCTTTGAGAAACTCACTCAAATTCTGAAGATTTCCCTCTGTGGGGTTGTTCAGAAGGCATTCCTTGAGAACGGCCAGCTTGTCTTTGGGGGCCAGGTTTCTGAAGGCCTCGGTGCGGGCGTTGTTGGCCTTTACATGGGCCCAGAAAATCCTCAGGAACAGCAGGATGAACAAAACGGTAACAATGATGGTCCAGCTCATGGGGCCAATTATAGGAATTGGCGGCTAGGGTCGATGATTTAACTCCTATGGCATGGCTGCGTAATAGAATTTTTACGATTCGTTGTGAAATCTCCATGTCTAAGGTCACAGGAAAACGATAATGTGCCGGTTTTTGCAGAAAAATAAAGAAAAATGCTGGCAGGAAACGTCGTTTTGGGTTATATTTAGCTAGGTTATATCGTACCTATATTATAGGTGGAGATTGGAATATGAATAAAAAAATCTTGAGTGTCTTTGGATTAGGTTTAATCGCTTCCGTTGGTGGAGCGTGGGCTGCTACGTGTACCGATGCCGCTGGAAAGACTTTTACCTGCGCACAGCTGGACGTCGTGGTTCGTGACTTTTCCGTGACCCATCCCGATTTTGAAAACTTTTCCGAAGAGGCCCAGGCTCACCTCAATGACATAAGGAACTATGGCTCCTATGGCTTTGACGACACATGGATGTCCAAGTCCGCCTACCACCAGAGTTGCGGAAACCAGGCATCTAAGTCCGGTTCGCAAATCGGTGCCGACGGCTATCCAATGGTTGCAAATCAGCAGCTTCCGGGCTATTTGCAAAAGACCAGTTCTCTAGGTGTGTTGAGATATGGCGAGTGTGCGGATAAATCTCGTGGATATGTGAACGCGAATTCCACATTTGCTTCGATGAATGAACAGGGTGCCAAATGCGCTAATGAGGGTGCTTGGTCCAACGAGGTGTGGTATACGCCTGGCATGGTGAGTCAGTACCTGGAATTCGATCCGCCCAACGCGGAAGGCGAATACGACATGTACGACGGTGTACACATCAGGAAGGCCGCCGAGCTTTGCGACAACGAAAGGTTTGGCGAGTGGTATGAAGATGTGGCTGGCACCAATTTCCACATCAATACGACTTTGGACTTGCCGTCCGTGGGAACGAACCTCTACCAGGTCAATTACAACTACAACAACGGAGGATACGCTCCCTTGGATGACGTTCAGGGAGGCGAACGTGTTGGCAATGCCCCTTGCAACGTGTCGGCCAACAGCCCCGAAAACAACCCGACTGGGAATACCACGTGCAACCAGTTTGGCGCACAGAGCCTGTCCATATTCTGCCCTCCGTACAACTACCAGTATGCTGCCGAACAGACGGACAAGGACGGAGCCAATACATCTGGCCTTTGCACCAAGTGGCTGCAGAATGGAGGTCCCAGGTCAGAAAGCGCCGCACAGGCTGCCGCTTCCGCCAGTGGTGCATTGGGAAGCAAGCACCTTCGTAACTACGGCTTCACCATGATGGGCTACGCCAAGTTCAAGTACAAGTCTACCAACCAGGCTGATGGTGGCGAAGTCTTTGAATTTGTGGGTGACGACGACATGTGGATTTTTGTGGACGGTGTGCTGGTGGTGGACCTTGGCGGTACGCACTTGGCTGCTCCTGGAGCCGTGAACATCAAGACCCTTGCTGACAACAACCATGGATGCCATCCGGGTGAGCCTCTGGCCGGATATTCCAACTGTACTGGAGCGTCTGCTGGCTGGGGAGAAAATTCCTGGCACCATCTGCACTTCTTCTATGCAGACCGCCAGACCGATGGTTCCAACATGCTGATTCGTACGTCGCTTGCAGAACTGGCTCCTTCCAAGTATGGCCAGCCCACGGTTACCGACGTCATGGTGACCATCAAGGACGGTAAAACCGAAGCCCATATGTTCTTGAACACGGCTTTGAGTCAGGAAACCATAGACCTGATTAATCAGAATGGCCAAAAGGCCGCCTCCAGTTGTACGGCAACATCTTGCACCTTGGGTGCCGCTGGTGTTGCTCCCGTCGTCATTGTCCTTCGTGACAAGTACGATGCCTCTGGCAAGGTCATAGGGCAGGATACCTTAGGCTTTGTGGTGACGGAAATGAGCAATGGCGAAAACAAAGGCGCCAATGGCGTGATGTACTCCTTTAGCGGCATTCTGGTGGACAAGGATGGAAACGTGATAGAGTCTGGGTTGATTAGCGGTGACGGACTTGCCTTCAACTTCTTTGCCAAGCCGGAAGAGGAAGATCGCTATGTTAAACCCTGGAGCGACTACATGGTTATCAATGGGCAGCCATTCAAGATTACTTCGACTTCCGGCAAGAGCGTGGAAGGATTCCCTGAGGAATGGGCTAGAGCCTCCTTCCCTG
>CACXIR010000106.1 GCA_902767785.1 Fibrobacter succinogenes
AGGAACACGTTCTTGGTGGCATCGACGATTTCGGATTCGACGCCGCCCATCACGCCGGCAACGCAGGCCGGACGGTCGCCGTCGCAAATCACGAGGTCGCTTTCCAGCAGTTCGTGAGCGGTGTGGTCGATGGTTTCAATCTTTTCGCCCTTCACGGCGCGGCGGACCTTGATCTTGTTGCCGTGCAGCTGATCCATGTCAAAGCTGTGGAGCGGCTGACCAACGTCCATCAAAATGAAGTTCGTGATATCGACCACGTTGTTGATGCTGTTCATGCCCACGGTGTGCAAAAGCTTTGCGAGCCAGGCGGGAGACTTTTCGACCTTCACGTCCTTGATGACGCGGCCCACGTAGCGGGAGCAGCCGCAACCGGGAATCACTTCGAGGCTGATGGCAGAGCTCGCAGCTTCAGAATCTTCCTTGAGTTCGTAGGCGAGGGGCTTGAGCGGGCGGTTGAACTTGGCTGCGAGTTCGCGGGCGACACCGCGGTGGCTGAGAGCGTCCGGGCGGTTCGGGGTCACGTTCAGTTCGAAGCAGACGTCGTAGAGGCCGAGGCTTACGAACGGGGTGCCAGCCGGAATGCTGTCGTCGAGAACCATGATGCCCGCATGGTCGTCGCTGAGGCCGATTTCATCTTCGGCGCAAATCATTCCGAAACTTTCCACGCCGCGAATCTTGGACTTCTTCATCTTGAGGGTGCACACCGTGGGCATGAACAGCATCAACAACGTGGTCGATATCACGAACTTCATTTTGATGGACGTTGGTCAGCCGCTCCACAGTCCTTGCCGTCGTTCACGGTGGTGATGTGCAGGTGGTCGCTGTCCGGGTGAGCTTCGCAGGTAAGAACCTTAGCTACAACGAGCTTCTCGTATACCTTGCCCGGTTCCTCGGTGCCTTCGACTTCGAGACCGATGGAGGTGAGCGCCTTTGCAACTTCTTCCGCATTTTCCGGAAGATCAACGTGACGTCTGAGCCAATTCAAAGAAACTTTCATCTTTTCCTCTTTGGCACGGTTTTCTCGCCGTCAAATAGCCGCAAAATCCGTGCCTTCTTAAATTTTCCCGGGTAAATATAGAAATTACGCCCTTTTTAACGCAGTGGGAATTCCCTGTAGTCCTTAACGCCGAATTCCTGGCGCAGGTAGTCCCAACGCACCAGGCGATTCTTCCAGTAGTACTTGCGGTACAGGCGGCGTGCCACGCGGCTCGTCAGTTCGTACGGAATCGTGTGGTGGTCGTCGGCCACGCTTTCCATTGAAATACGGAAGTCGAGTTCACCATTCACCACGTCGACAGTCTCTCCGACTTGAACATCGGGGATATGGCTCACGTCCACCATGGTGGCGTCCATGCACACGCGGCCGAGAATGGGGCAGAGCTGTTCGCGGATAAATACGAATCCCTTGTTGTACTCGCCACGCAGGTATCCGTCGCCGTAACCGATGGCCACGGTGGCGATACGGGTGGGCTGCTGTGCCATCCAGTAACCGCCGTAACTCACCGTCTCGCCGGGCTTCACGTCGTGAATGTGGCGGATGGTGCTCTTGATTTTCATGACAGGCTTGATGGGCCACGGGGAAGGTGCTGCACCCATGCAGTTGTAACCGTAGAGGGCAAGTCCCGGACGCACCATGTCAAAGTGGCTCTCGGGGCGGGTCAGGGTGCCTGCGGAACTGCTGCAATGGCAGATGGCAGGGCGAAGTCCTTCCGCTTCCAGCACGTCTACGAGCCGCGTAAATCTCTGGATCTGGATATCCGTCTTCGGGTTCCCCGGCATGTCGGCAGTGGCCAGGTGGGTGAACATCCCTTCGAAATGCAAATTCTTGAGGGAGAGCGCCGCACGGATGTTGTTGAAATCCTCGGCGTCAAAGCCGTAACGGTTCATGCCCGTATCTACGGCCAGGTGGGCCTTGCAGGTGGTACCCGTCTCTTTCAGGAACTGGTCAAAAGCCATGGCGGTACGGATGTCCGTGATGGCTGCGGTCAGCTGGAATTCCACGAAGTAGGCAAAGTCAGAGGGCGTGCAGGGGCCAAGCACCAAGATGGGCAGGTCCATGCCATACTGACGGAGCAGCATGCCTTCGCTGATGTGGGCTACGCCCAGGTAGTCTGCACCACCGAACTTGGCGGCAAAGGAGCAGGCGAGGCTGCCGTGTCCGTAAGAATCTGCCTTTACGGGCAGCAGAATCTTGGTATTGGCGGGAATCTGGCTGCGGATGAACTTGATGTTGTTGCAAAGTGCATCCAGGTTGATTTCAATCCAGTTGGGCCTGGCAATCTTGTTCAGGTCAGGAGGATTTTTCAAAAGCTTGGGCTTTTCGTTCATGTTTTCAATCATGATTTTCTATGCCTCGCTATTTTCCTTACCGTGCTCGCCGCCCATGTTGGCCTTTTCAAGCTCGCGGGCATTGATGATCAGCATCTGCAGGCGGTTTTCGATGTTAGCAAAACTGGTGTCTGGGTCATAGTCCAGACTGAGAATCTGGATATGGGGGCAACGTTCCTTCACGGCCTTGGTCAGGCCACGTCCGGAGATGTGGTTGGCAAGGCAGGCAAAGGGCTGCAAGATGATGTGGCTGTTGATGCCATGCTGGGAGTTGTACAGGATTTCGCCCGGAATCAGCCAGCCCTCGCCGGTATTGTAGGTGGGGTCGATGATGTCGGATACGTAGTCCTTCAGTTCCACGCAGTCTGCATGGTGTTCGTACAGCTTGAACTTGTGCATGGCCTTGCGGGCGGTCTCTACGGCGTGGGTATAGACCTTGGCCGTGACGCTACCCTCGATGCGGTCCTTCAGCGGATTGGCGGAGAAGCCACGCTTCAGCTTTTCGGCGCGGACCACTTCGTCTACGCGGAAGAAGTCTGTCATGCCGGGCAGGTACACTTCCATGCCGTTGTTCATCAGGTAGTTCTCGATGAACCCGTTGGCGCTGGGGTGGTAGTTCATCAGAATTTCGCCAAGCACGGCTACGCGGGGCTTGCGGATTCCCTTCTTGCGGTCTTCGGTAATCTCGATGGAGTTGAAGGCCTCGATGCACTGGTCGAACACTTCCAAGAGCTTGGAGGGGCGTACCAGCTGCGTGGTGGTCAGGTTACCTGCCACGCCGATTACCTTGGGCATCCATTCGTCGTAAATCTTCTGGGTGTCGCCTTCGTGAACTTCGTAGGGGCGTACGGCACGGTACATGATCTCGATGGCGTCCATGGTCACAAGGCCCCACAGCATGTGGAGGCGGAAATCCAGACCCAGCTGGAATCCGGGGTGCATTCCCTTGTAGTCCACGCCGGTGGTAATGATGGTCACGTCCTTGAAGCCGGCCTCGTCCAGGGCCTTGCGGGCCAGCACCGCATACTGCACGGCTCGGCAGTTCTCGCAGTTCTTGGCAAGGCACATGGAAACCTGGTTCTGGGGAACCTCGGGGTGGTTCACAAGCCACTTGAGGGCCTCGCCGATGTTCACCTGGCAGGGGAAGCAGATGTCGTTGTGCACGAACTTCTTGCCCAGTTCAATGGCTTCCTTGTCGGCCACCGGCAGGTATTCGGCGGTATAGCCTTCCCGCTTCATGTAGACGCTGGCCAGCACCGTAAAGGCGGGAGACAGGTTCGGCGTCAGAATGCGGCGGCGCTGCTTGTCTTCGGGCATAAAGGGCGTGTGGAACAGCGGTTCGTGACTTTCGGGCTTGTCGGGCAGGTTTGCCGCACGACGGGCCTTCACCGTCTCGATAAAGCTCTTGATGCGGATTCCCACGGGGCCGCGGGCGTCACCTTCGTCCAGCTTGAGCATCAGCATTTCCTTGTTGGAATCCTGGTGCATCATGCGCATCATCTCGTCGGTCAAGATGGAGTCGTGACCGCAGCCGAAAGAAACAATCTGGGCCAATTCCACGTTGGGGTCCTTGGCCGCAATCATGGTGGCGCCGATCATGCGCAGGTGGAAGGTGTTCTTGATTTCGATACGGGTGTGGCTGGGAACATCCTGGTCGTACACGCCGGGCAGCGACTCGGTGGTAAGCACCGGGATACCCATGGCGGTAAAGTGGCTTGCGATGTTGTGGTTGATGAGCATATCCGCATGGTAGGGGCGGCCTGCTATCACCACGGCAAAGCTGTTCTTGGCCCGCACATCGTCCAGCACCTTCTGACCCTCTTCCAGGAGGGTGGCGCGGTAGCTTTGGAGGGCCTTTTCGCCTTCGTCTACGGCCTTGTTCAAAAGTTTTTTGTCCAGTTTCCAGTTCTCGTGGAACCATTCCACGGTCTGGTTACGGCGGAGCTTGGCGTTGAACCAGTGGAAAATGGGCTGGTCCATGGGGATGCCGTAGTTCTTCTCGGGCTCGTCAGTGTTCTTGCAGACGTTGGGGTAGGCCTGCACCACGGGGCACACGGAAGTAGCGGTAAACTTGGTATGGTCACTGGGCACAGCCACCATCATGGGGAAGAAAATCCGGTCCACCTTCTTTTCGATGAGGCTGAGCACGTGGCCGTGGACCAGCTTGGCCGGGAAGCACACGGTGTCAGAGGGCACGCTGTGAAGGCCTTCCTCGAACATCTTGTAGTCGCTCTGGCGGCTCACCACCACGGTGTAGCCGAGGCTGGTGAAGAATGCCTTCCAGAAGGGGAGGCTTGCCCAGAATTCCAGCACGCGGGGGATACCGATGGTCTTGCCGTTGTTCTCCACAAGCTTTGCGGGAGCGTAGTCCTTCACCAACAGCTGGTTCGTGCGCTTGATCATGTCGGGCACGGACAGCATCTTCTTGTTGATTTCGGCAATGAGGGCCTTGGTCTTCGGGTCGTTGGGGTCGGCGGTGACTTCGCCGCGCTCGCAGCGGTTGCCCGTCACAAAGCTCTGGCCGTCGCTAAAGGTCACGATGGTGCGGGAGCAATGGTTGGTGCAGTA
Source organism: Fibrobacter succinogenes (assembly GCA_902767785.1). Taxonomy (GTDB): domain Bacteria; phylum Fibrobacterota; class Fibrobacteria; order Fibrobacterales; family Fibrobacteraceae; genus Fibrobacter; species Fibrobacter succinogenes_D. Next base: position 4,897 of record CACXIR010000106.1, read on the forward strand.
CTGGCAGAGCTGGCCCGGCTGGTTGTGCCAGCTGAAGGTCTTCATGGCGTCAAGGCCGATAAAGCGGCTCTTGAGTTCCGGTTCGGTCTTCCGCTTCTCTTCCATGTACTTCTTGGTGAGGAGCGCGATACCGATGGCGCCCATTTCGCCCGGACGTTCAGGACGGATGGGCTTAAGGCCGGTGTACTGCTCGAAGGCGCGGAGAACGGCGTTGTTCTTGAAGGTACCGCCCTGCACCACCACCTTCTGACCCAGGGTGTTCAGGTTGCGGATACGGATCACCTTCGTAAACACGTTGTTGATGATGGAGCGGCAGATGCCCGCGATAATGTCTTCGGGCTGCTTGCCGTCGCGCTGTTCCGTGATGATGGAACTGTTCATGAACACGGTGCAGCGGCTACCCAGCTGGGACGGGCTCTTGGCGTTGAACGCCAGTTCCGCAATCTTTTCCATGGGAATGCCCAGGCTGCGGGCATAGGTCTCGATAAAGGAGCCGCAACCCGAGGAGCAGGCCTCGTTCAAGATGATACCTGTCACCACGCCGTCCTGCACGGAGATGGCCTTCATGTCCTGGCCACCGATGTCCAAGATGAAACTTACGTCGGGGCAGATCTTCTGGGCGGCGTTGGCATGGGCCACCGTTTCCACCGTATGGTAGTCGGCGTGCACGGCCTTGGCGAACAGCTGTTCGCCGTAGCCCGTAGTACCTACACCCAGAATGTTCAGGGTGCAGCCGTATTCCTCGTAGCGGTCCGAAAGTTCGTTCAGGGCATTCTTCAGCACCTGCAGGGGTTCGCCGTTGTTGCTGGCGTAAAAGCCCTCCACCACGTTTTCCTGTTCGTCCATGAGCACGAACTTGGTGGTGGTAGAACCTGCGTCGATACCCAGGTACACGTTCAGAGTAGAGCCCGAAGCTGGCTGAGGGTAGTTGTTGCCCGCCATCTTGTGCTCTTCCAGGAACATCTTGTATTCCATGTCGTTCTTGAAGAAAAGATCGGCGGCAGCCTTGGCCTTGTTTTCGGCTTGGCGGGTCTCGTTAAAGTGAATCAGGGCGTCCAGGGAGCCTTCCATGCGGTACTGGCATTCCTGTTCGGCGAACATGGAGCCCAGCGAAAGGGCCGCACCCATGGCCACCAGCACCTCGGAATGTTCCGGCACAATGGCCTGCTCGTCGCTAATGCCCAGGCGTTCCTTGAAGGCTCGCACCAGGGTCGGGTTAAAGGTCAGGGGGCCACCCTCGAAAATCACAGGGGGCTTGATTTCCATGCCCTGGGCAAGACCGCCGATGGTCTGCTTGGCAATGGCGTGGAAACTGGAAAGGGCGATGTCTTCCTTGGCAACGCCGTTGTTCAGCATGGGCTGGATGTCGGTCTTGGCGAACACGCCGCAACGGCCCGAAATCTCGTAGACCTTCTGGCCCCGCTTGGCAAAACCTTCGAAGGCCTCGGTCTTGATACGCAGAAGTTCGGCCACCTGGTCGATAAAGGCGCCTGTACCGCCGGCGCACACGCCGTTCATGCGCATGTCAGAGGCGATAAGCTTGCCCGTGGTGCGGTCCTTCTCGAAGAACACCACCTTGGCGTCCTGGCCGCCCAATTCGATAGCCACTCGGGTATCGGGGTAGGTGGCGCGCACCGCAAGGGCGTTGGCTACGACTTCTTGAACGAAAAACGCGCGGGTGGCGTCTGCGAAGGGCTGACCGCCGCTACCGCAAAAGGCGACCCTGAAATTCTTTCCCGGGAACAGCCCGTGGGCCTCCCGCAGCACCTCGAAGACCTTCTGGGCCTGCATGGCGTTGTGGCGCTGGTAGGTGTAGTGCAAAAGCTTGGAAGTAGCAGGATCGACGACTGCGATTTTCACCGTGGTAGAACCCACGTCCACGCCGACCCATAAATCGTTCACAGAATTGTTCATAGTGGGCGAAAAGATAGAAAAATGGGCCAAAAGCCACGAACTTTGGGCCAAGAAAAACGACGGGACAGCCTAAAAACAGGACTAGGGGTCACTAAAATGGTGGGGGAGGCCTCCCCCTGCTTGCAGCCTTGCCCTGCCCAAGTGTCATTCTGGAGCCGCAGGCGATAGAATCCACAAACAGTCATTCGATAGGGTCCAGGGCAAGTCTTCCAGCACCCCCTCACCTAAGGGGCCCGCCCCTTAAAAACCCCATAAGGCGAATGCCGTGACAAGCGTGCTTGCACGAATTGTTATGGCTGAGCCGAAGGGGTTTCTGCAAAACCCTTTGCTAATCGGGCTGACGAGTTCGTAAACTGCTTAATTTGTTTGTATAATCCGAGCCTCAAGGGCACAGTCGCCTGCAAAAAAGACCGTCGGTCGCAATTTCACTTCGTTCGTTGCTACCCTCCGGATCTTTTGCCTAGCAACTATGCCCTCTCGCCTCGAAAAATGGGTTCGCTACGCAGGAGGTTGCTCGGTCACGGTGTTCCCTCGCAACCGCCATCTACGATTTATGGCATAGAATTATTTGATGGTAATTAGCTGAGTTCGATTATCTACCCGTACAAGGTAATTTCCTGCCATATTCATTGGAATATTGAAATCCGCAGACTCAACACGACCTTTCTTTAGCACCCGTCCTTGCATATCAAAGATTGCGTAAGTAGAACCTTTTTTTGCTCCAGAAATCTGTAGATTGCGATTGAACGCCTTTAAGGAGAATTGCGTAGTGATCGTTGTCAACACTGGCATAGCACTTCCACTAGAACTAGAATAGACAATCTCTTCATTTTGTATCGTAAAAGAAATCCTATATATTTGCCCGTTAATAGTCAAAGAGTCTTTAATCTTTTCCCCATTATGTTCTGGGTATTTGAAATAATCGGGAATTGTTCCTGTAACCGTCAAATCACTTCCTGTTTTCTTAATATCAATAAAGGGCATGGTCCAACT
>CACXIR010000107.1 GCA_902767785.1 Fibrobacter succinogenes
GAACTGATCAAGGCGGGAATCAAATTTACCATACTCTCCCCCACCCAGGCGGATTCCTTCCGTGAGCTGGGCACCGAGGAATGGGAAGGCTGCAGCAATACCGACATCGACACCACCAGGCCCTACCGCATTTACCCTAGGGACGAGAAGGGCAACCTGGTTTGCGACGGCTACCTGGACGTATTCTTCTACAACCCGTGGCTCAGCAGCGCCGTGGGCTTTGAACACCTGCTCCGTGACGCAGGCGTTTTTGGCAAGCGCATCCAGGACGCCTGGGACCCCAACCGCAATGACCCGCAGTTGGTCAGCATCGGCACCGACGGCGAGAGCTACGGGCATCACGAACCCTTTGGCGACATGTGCGCCGCCTACCTTTTCAACCGTTTTGCCCCCGAGAACAACATGGTTCCCGTCAACTACGGCTGGTACCTGGAAAAGTTCCCGCCCAAGCACGAGGTGCTGCTGAAGAATTTCCACGGCGAAGGCTGTGCCTGGAGTTGCGCCCACGGCGTTGGCCGCTGGTACCGCGACTGCGGATGCTCCACCGGCGGCGGACCCGACTGGAACCAGAAATGGCGAGGTCCCCTGCGTGACGCATTCAACCACCTGAAGTCCCTTGCCGACGAAATCTTTGTACGGGAATTCGAAAAGTTGAGCGATGTGAATCCCTGGGACGCCCGCAACGATTACGTGGCCGCCCTGGTGGCTCCCGAAGACGGCTCCCGCCTGCAGGCGTTCCTCAAGGGCGTGCTAAAAAGGCCGGACAACGCAGACGACAGTGCCCGTGCGGTACGCCTTCTAGAAATCCAGAAGTTCTGCCTATTCAGCTTTACCAGTTGCGGCTGGTTCTTCAACGACATCGAGGGCCTGGAACCGGTGCAGAACATGCGCTACGCCCTCCGCGCCATGGAACTGATGCAGCCGTTCCTGCCCTTCGGTCATTCCATAGAGAACCAGTTCATGAGCATCCTGGCCCGTGCCACCAGTAACGAACACAAGTGGAATGGCGCGGAGGTCTATACCCGCTACGCCAAGGACGAGGTTCCCGTGGTGGTGAAACTGATGGCGGAGCGCGCCGCCATTTTCCACCTGGGCCTGGAAGAGGGTTACGACCAGATGAACGACAAGCTGACCTCTACCAAGATTGCCTCCCGCAGGAAGCAGACCCTGGTGCGGGCCACCTACGAAGACAAGTCCATCGGCGATTCCCGGGTGACCACCATTTTGGTGCTTTCCGACTCCATGGGCCGCGTAAACTTGGTGGTGACAGAAGGCGAACCCGAGGTGAACAAGCTTTCCTTTGTGGAAAACCCCAACATGTCTGCCGAAGAATTGCAGCACCAGTTCCCCACCGCCTACGTGGTGCAGATGCGGAACCTGATGAGCGACTCCCTGAAGCGTATCAATCAGCTGGAAACCAAGCGGAACCTCAAGGACATTACAGAAGCCTTCTCCGACTTTGCGGTGGCCAAGGGACTTTCCATCGACAGCTTGGCGGACCCAGACCACACCCTGCCCGACACCATCCGCACCATCCTCTCCCTGGACATCAATTCCAAGATCCACCACCTGGTGCTGGAATACCTGGAAACTCCGGAACAGAGTCATTTTGCGACTATCGAGAAGCTGGTGAAAGAAGCCAACGCCCTGAACGCCACCTTCTCTTTTGGCGGAACGGGCCGCATGATCCACCGGAAGCTCGTGAATTGCCTGGACGAAGTTTTCGAGAACCTGAAACAGTCCACCATCCTCTACATCACCAACCTGATTTCCTTGGCGGACTGGCTGCACATCTACATCGACAAAACCTCTATCGAGAACCAAGTCTTCCCCAAGTTCCAGGAATTTAGGGAGAACCCCAAGGGAAAACTGAAAGCCCTGATTCCCGTGTTCCAGTGGCTGAACTTCGAGGTACCCAGTGTATAAGATGAGCCTAATGCCGCTTTACACGGCAGAAGCCATCCAAGAGATGGTGCAAATCCTTAGCGAAAAAATCGCACGGAACTACAAGTTCGACGTGGTGGTGGGACTATTGACCGGTTCCTTTGTTTTCGCCTCCGATTTGTGCAGGCATTTTCCCAATAAAAAAATCAAGGTACACTTTATCAAGGCTTCCAGTTACGGAGACGCCACGGAATCATCGGGCAAACTGAATATTTCCTTGGCCGATGACTTGGACATCACAGGCAAAAAGGTGTTGCTGGTAGACGACATTTTGGACACGGGCCTTACCCTGCAAGAGATGGTGAAGTTCCTGCAAGAGAAGGGCGCTGCAGAGGTACGCAGCTGTGTGCTGTTGGAAAAGCGTGCCCGCCGAAAGGCAAACATCAAGGCAGACTTTGTAGGGTTCTCCATCGAAGACGGCTTTGTGGTGGGCTACGGCCTGGACTGTGCCGGAGAATACCGCACCATGCCCGACATCTGGACGCTAGAAAACGAGAACTAAGGAAAGGCGAGCGCTATGGAAAACAACGATTTAGACGACGTCAGGCTCCACGCCACCCAAACCCTGGAAGCGGTTGAAAGAAACTACAACAAGATTAGCCGCGGGAAAAGGTTCCTTATCAACATGGCCTTGTGCCTGGTGTTCTTTGTAGGCGGCTTTGTCACCTGCAAAGTGGTAAACGACGTACCCTCCCAGGGGATCATCGAGACGGTGGCTGCTCAGCCCGACCTGAAAAACAAGTGCAAGGGCCGTTACGACCACCCCATGGAATACGCCATTATGCACGAATGCGTTTTTGCCAAAGGTACGCCCTCTAGCGAGGCAAAACTGGTGCAGCGTATCAACTACTGCACTTGCGCCCTGCAAAGCGTGCAGCAAAAGAAGCCCTACCAGAAGATGTTCGAAAACAACCTGGTGGACTTTACCTTTAAAATTCGCGAAGAAAACTTGTGCCAAGAAAATAAGTTGATTCCCACCCTGAAGGCGGATTCTTCCACAACGAAATAAGCTTTACATGCCGGCGGCAAGTGCAATGTTCCTGCAGCAAGTGCAATGTTCCTGCAGCAAGTGCGACGCTCTACAGGATCAACATCCCATCGCCGTAGCTGAACAACTTCATCCGGTTTTCTACAGCCATCTTGTAGGCCGCAAGGGTGTTTTCCCGTCCATAGAAGGCGGACACTAGCAAAATCAGGGAACTCTTGGGCCAATGGAAGTTGGTCATGAGGCCGTCCACAATCTTGTAGCGGTATCCGGGATAAAAGAAGGCATGGGTCACGCCCTTTTGCGCCTTTACGGCTCCATTTTCGTCGGCAATGGTTTCTACCACGCGGGTGCTGGTGGTACCCACCGTTACAATACGGCCGCCAGCGGCCTTCGCTGCATTGATGATGTCGGCATTCTCCTGAGTCAGCTCGTAATGCTCGCCGTGCATCTTGTGCTGGGTAAAGTCTTCTACCGAAATATTCTGGAAGGTGCCGGGACCCACGTGCAGAGTGACCTCGGCCACGCGCACGCCCTTCGCCTTGAGGTCTGCGAGCATCTGTTCGCTAAAGTGGAGGCTCGCCGTAGGGGCAGCCACCGCACCAGAATACTTCGCAAAAATCGTCTGGTAGGCCAGCTTGTCGCTTTCGTCGTCGGGGCGGTCAATGTATGGCGGGAGCGGCACGTGGCCCTCCCGATTCATTACCGATTCCAGTTCCACGGGTGTCACGGCAAAGCGAAGGACGCGGGCGCCGTCTTCCTTGATTTCTTCCACCACCGTCTTGATGCCGGCAATTTCCAGTTCCCGCCCAATTTTAAAGGCCTTGCCCGGGCGTACCTGTGCCTCGTAGCGGGCCTCCCCTGTTTCTGCAGGAATCAAAGACTGCACCAAGAGGGTTTCCACTTCTCCGCCGTGGAGGGTATGGCCAAACAGCCTTGCAGGAATCACCTTGGTGTTGTTCACCACCAGGCAATCGCCAGGGCGGAACAGTTCTACTATTTCAGGAGCCTTCAGGATGCGGCGTTCTCCACCGTCCTTGGGGCAGTGCAATATGCGGGTATTGCCCTTCCCCGCCGTGCGGGAGGCTATCAGTTCCTTGGGAAACTCAAAGTTGTAATCGGAAAGTTTGTGTTCTGCTTCCATCGCAGCTTTCTCGCTAGCCCATTTCGGAAAGGGTTTTCTTCAACAAATCCTTCATCTCTTTTTTCAGGGATTCTGGCTTCAGTATTTTTACGTCGGGCAGCACGCCCAAGAGCCAAGCCTTGAAATCCGGAGTAAGGCGAAGTTTCAGGTCTACAATGTCGTTCCTGTTCTTGTCTTTGCGGACAATGGCGGGCGGGTTGAAGTGGGATTTTTCAAACTGGGTCTTGAGCCATTCGGAACCCGGCTTAATCATCAGGGAAATTTCCTGGGGAGCATCCTTGCCAATGTACTTTCCATAAGAGAACTTGTAGTAGGTCTGCTCGTCAAAAAAGATTCCGCTTTGCGCCAGCTTGTTGGTTACCGTAATGTTGGACACGTTTTCCAACATATACATCTTCAAAATGTTCGTCTCGGCAAAAGTGTCGTCAGCGGCAATGATATAGACCGTATCTATGCGCATCACCACCTTCACGGGGGTTACTTCCACCACCATGTCCTCTTTGCCAGAGGTGGCGTGGCGGTAATTGATGCGGATCTTGACTCCATTGTGTATAGCTTCCAGAACCTTGTTTACAAAATTGTCCTGAATTTTGTCGTCGCTCCAGGGGCCATAATCCAGAATCAAGTCCTTGTCCGTAGAAATTGCCTCGGGCTTGAATTCGTCGGGATTGGTGGTCTGCATGGCAGAAATCAACTTGTCTATGAGCTTGCGGTTCTTTACGTCGGCGGGAGTAGCACCCTGCATGTTCTTCTTGATTTTTTCAAGCTGTTTTACCGACTCCTGATTGAAGGAAACCTGCTCGTCCACCTGGATTTTGAAGGCCGTTTGGTTGAGCATATTCTTTCCCTTGCGCAGCCCGCAATTTTCCTTTTTCAAGTATTCAATGTAGCGGAAAGCGGTTCTGGTTCCGCGGCCGATATGGGTCGCAATCTCTTCGATGGTCCTGTAATCCTTCAACAGGGCCTTGACTTCATTTATCTTTTCGTATCCTGCACCAGCCATTTTTCCTCCTACATTAAGCGATCCTTAAACGGTTCTCTATGGAAGGGGACATTACCTTTTTTGCAACACAGAACATAGCCAGCTGCTTTTGCAAAAGGGAATGGACCTTTCCTTCTAATAAAAATTTCTTGTCCACAAAACTCACCCGGATCAAGGCATCCGCCAAGCGGGTATGGGTTGAAAGTTCATATTCCAGCTCCTTGCAAACCTTGACATTTTCCATTTCTTCGGTGGACATGGATTCTATGGAAACTTTCAGTTTCTGAACTCCCGGAAATTCCGCAATCTTGCTTTCGATTTCCTTGGGGTAGTATTCCCGGAAACAGCACAGGGATACCTGCACATCGCCCTTGTTCACGTGAACCTTGTAATTGAAAATCCGAAGCCCCGGCGTTTCTAGCAAAGAGAGGATGGATTTTTCCAACTGCTCGTCAGAGACGTAGGAATCCATGCGGACCTTCATAAAGTCTACGCAGCCACGGACTCTTTGCATGCCGTTGACGCAGGCGCACAAGGCCCGCTTTACAGACAGGTTCCTGACCAAGCCGTCCAGGTAAACAATGCCCTGCCCCACCGTCACGGAAATCCTGCGGGAATCTTCCGGGAAAAACTGCATCAGCTTGTTGCGGGTCATATCCGAAAGCTTTGCGTTGGGCAGATTCTGGATGGACTGGGGAAGCGTTATAAACAGCAGGGAATCGTCTTCCAACTGTACCGCCAGCTTGTCCTTTTCGCCGTCGTTCACATAGCCTACCGCCACGCCGAACATGTTGCGTTTTGCATGGTAGACGTGGTCCCCGATAAGGGTCAAGGCACTCTGTGCCGGCAGCAAGCGGTATCCCCCAGGTGAAACCTCCGTTTCCACAGGACACTTGGGGCATTCCACCTTTTCGTCCTTCACGCCGCCATAGGTCAGCACATAAATTTCCTTGTCGTTTGTCTGGAAGCAACTTTTGACCAGGCCCGGCTTTACCGCGCCCTTGAAATACAGCCAGTTGCCAGGAGCAATACGGTTGTATCCATAAATCTTGGTGTAGTCCGCATGCTCTTCCCTAGCCCCAAAATAAAATTCGTGAGAAAAGCAGACAATCACATTGTTGCAAGTGTCGCAGGAACAGAGCAGCGGGATTTTGGGTTCCATGCCCCCATAGGTGGAATAGGGTTCCCTGGCAAACAGTCCATGGACTGTTACACGCTGGCAGCGGCAACAGAACATCTTTTGGGAGTAAAGCCTATGGGGGAAGAGCTTGCGCATGGACGAAGGCTACCCCATCAGCGGCAAAGCCACGTCAATACGGCGAAGGACTTCTTCCTTGCCGATGATTTCGAACATTTCCCAAAGTCCGGGGCCAGCGGTAACGCCGGACACAGCGAGGCGGGGAGCGCCCACCAGTTCGCCCACTTTGCGGCCGCAGCGTTCTGCCAGGTCGTAAAAGCCTTTCTCGATTACTGGAGTCTTGAAGTCTTCGATGGAGGCCAGCATGTCGCGTACGAGAGTGGCGACTTCCTTGGAACCTTCGCCAAAATGCTTCTTAGCACCCTTCTCGTCGTAAGTGGTCGGAGCCACAAAGAAGTACACGGCCATCTCGGCCAGGTCCTGCACAAAGTGAGCACGGGGCTTGAGCTGCTTCACGATTTCGTCAAGGCGAGTTTCCGATTCCTTGGAGAGGTCTATTCCCTTCGCGGCAAGGCCTTCCTTCATGATTCCCTTGAGCATGCCGTCATCGCACAGGTGAATGTGCTGGCCGTTCATCCACTGCAGCTTCTTCTCGTCGAAGCTTGCAGACTTGGGGTTAATGCGTTCCAGCGTAAAGCAGTCCACCATTTCCTTGATGGTCATGACTTCCCGGTCGTCACCCGGATTCCAACCAAGGAGAGCCAGGTAGTTCACCAGCGTTTCGGGCAGGTAGCCAAGGTCACGGAAGTCGCCCACGGAGGCGGCACCCTTGCGCTTGGAAAGCTTGCCGCCGTTCTTGTCCAGAATCACCGGCAGGTGGCACCATACGGGCGGCTGCCAGCCGAAAGCCTTGTACAACAGTTCATGCTTGGGCGTAGAGCTGATCCATTCGTCGCCACGAAGCACGTGGGTAG
>CACXIR010000108.1 GCA_902767785.1 Fibrobacter succinogenes
GTGAAAGTCTGCCAGCCGATTCCCGCGTGGCTTGCGGCCATGTGGGCCCGCACCGTCAGGGAGGCATTCAAGAGCAGAATTCCCTGCTTGGCCCAGCATTCCAGGTTTCCGTGGGGCGGAGGTGTGATGCCAAGGTCGTCGTGGAGTTCCTGGAAGATGTTGATGAGGGAGGGGGGCGGCTCGATTCCGTTGGGCACCGAGAAACACAACCCGTGGGCCTGCCCTGGATTGTGGTAGGGGTCCTGCCCGATGATAACCACCTTCACCTTGTCCACGGGGCAAAAGTCCAGGGCGGCAAAGATTTTCGGTCCAGGCGGATAAATCACATGATGCTCCGCCTTCTCCTTCAGGAGGGCTTCCTTGATTTTCTGAAAGTAGGGCTGCTCGAACTGGTCGCCCAGAAGTTTCAGCCAGGATTCTTCAAGCTTAACCATAGCGTCAAGAAATTAGAAAAAGGAACACAGCCATCTTTAAGAATTCGTTATATTTAAGTTTGATTTAAGGTGTTGTTATGGAAAAATTGCCTTTGATTCTTGTTTACGCCGGAAGCGCCTTGATGCTTCTCAACATTGTCCGTTACATTTTGCTGGAACGGGTTGTCCTCAGGTCGAACTACTGGGACAAGGGCCGAGGCCCCCTCCATATTCCCTTGGCGCTGTTGGTCCTGTTCCTCTTGGGCTACCTGGCGGTTGGCTACGTGGGAACATCTGACAACGTGGTCCCTTCCATCCTTTTCGGTGGTAGCCTTTTTGTCTTTTTGATCCTTTCCCTGATGAAGATTATCCTTAAAAAGGTAGATGAGGGCGAGGAGCGCGTTGGGGCCGTTCACAAGGACTTGAAAGCAGAAAAGAAGGAACACGAGGCCAAGTCTGCGTTCCTTTCCAATATCGGTCACGACATCCGCACTCCCATGAACGTGATTATGGGATGTATCGCCCTTTGCAAAAAGGAAGAGGCCACCTTGCCTGAAATTAAGGAGAACGTGACCAAGATTGAACGTGCTTGCCAGCATTTGCTGTCGCTGGTGAACGACGTGCTAGAAATGAGCCGTATTGAAAGTGGCAAAATAGAGACGGAAGAATCCACCTTGGATCTAAGGGAAATGGTGGCTGAGTGGCAGGAAACCTTTGCTCCCCAGATGCAGGAGAAGAACATCGATTTCACCGTGGATTGCAACAGCATTAAGGACCCCTTGGTCACTTGTTCTCGCCAGGGCTTTAACCGTGTGGTCATGAACCTTTTGAGCAACGCCTGCAAATTTACGCCCGATGGCGGAACGGTGTCCTTGAAGTTGTCCGAGATTCCCTCGGATAGGGAAGGCTTTGGCTTGTACGAATTGCGGGTGAAGGACAGCGGAATCGGCATGACCGAAAGCCTTGTGTTCCGCTTGTTCGATGCTTTTGAAATGGAGCGTTCCTCCTCGTTGAGCGGCGTCCAGGGCGTTGGGCTTGGAATGGCCATTACCAAACGTATCGTGGACCAGATGGACGGCAAAATTCAAGTACAAAGCCAGTCCGGAAAGGGAACGGAGTTCGTGGTGACGGTTCCCATGCGACTGCAGTCGGCCTTGCAAGCCCAATGGGGTGGCGATTTGCCAAATTGTCCGGTGAACTTTGCGGGCAAAAGGGTCCTTTTGGTAGAAGACATGCCCGTCAACCGCGAGGTGACCGGATTGATTTTGAAAAACATGGGTTTCGAGGTGGAATTTGCGGCAAATGGCCAGGAGGCGGTTTACAAGTTGTCTAGCGCCCATCCCGGCTACTACCATGTGGTCTTGATGGATATCCAGATGCCTGTCATGGACGGTTACGAGGCCACCCGCCAAATTCGCAATCTCAGTGACGTGGAACAGGCGTACGTCCCCATCGTTGCAATGACTGCAAACGCTTTCAGTGGCGATATGGAAAAGGCCATGGAAGCGGGAATGAGCGGCTACGTGGCCAAGCCTATCGATGTGGCGGTTTTAGAAAAAACTTTGGCCGGAATTTTCGGGAAGAACGCCTAGTCCCGCAGGAATCCCGTAAGCGGGTCGGAGGCGGAGCCTCCGCGCGTAAGTACGCGCCCAAGGCCTGCCAGGTAGGCCTTGCGACCCGCTTCGATGGCAAGTTTGAAACTGCCCGCCATGAGCGTCAGGTCGCCTGCTGTAGCAAGGGCGGTATTTGCCATGATTGCTGCCGCCCCCATCTCCATGGCAGCGCAGGCCTCGGAGGGTTTTCCGATTCCCGCGTCCACGATGATGGGCAGGTCAATTTCGTCAATCAGAATCTGGATGAACTCACGTGTGGAAAGTCCCTTGTTGGACCCGATGGGGGCTGCGAGGGGCATTACCGCGGCAGCGCCGGCGTTTACCAGGTCCCGGGCCACGTTCAGGTCGGGGTACATGTAGGGCATCACCACGAAACCTTCTTTTGCGAGAGTCTCGGTGGCCTTTACCGTTTCGTAGTTGTCGGGCAGCAGGTACTTGGTGTCCCGCATGATTTCAATTTTCACGAAGTCACCGCAGCCCAGTTCACGGGAGAGCCTTGCGATACGCACGGCCTCGTCGGCGTTCCGGGCTCCCGAAGTATTGGGCAGCAGCGTCACTCCCTTGGGAATGTAGTCCAAAATGTTTTCGTGGTCCTTGGTGTTGGCTCGGCGTACGGCTAGCGTTACGATCTGCGCTCCGGCATCGCGTACCGCAGCTTCGATGAGCTTCAGCGAGTATTTGCCGGAACCAAGAATAAAACGAGAACTGAATTCGTGACCGCCGATAACGAGAGTGTCTTTAACCTGAGAGTCTGCCATAAAGCCTTCTTTTTGTGGAAGGAAATATAAAAAAGTTCTGGAATGGAGGCTATTCCAGGCCCAAAATCAGCCGGATGGCTGTCAATGCCTGGTGGGCGGCGCAAAGCATGACCCGCGGGGCCACTAGGCCGATTCCGCCATCCACGTCGCTTACGCCGTCCCCGCAAATGTAAAACTTGTCGGTAACTTTGCGTGTGCGTATGGCGTTTCCGCTTTCAAAGCCTGCCATTCCCGAGGCGGCCACCAGGTATTTGCTTGGCATGGTTTCAAGCACGGTGTTCACCAGCATGGCCTTGGCTTCCGCCTTGTCGAATGCTTCGCAAATGACTTGTGCGTTTCCCACTAGTTTGTCCAGGTTCTCTGCCGTCGCTTTTTCAAAGTGGGTTTCGAACTCCGTATAGGGGGCGATTTCTTTCAGGTTTGCCATAAGTGCTTCTGGTTTAGGGAGGCCCACCTGGTTTGCCTTGTATTGCTGGCGGTGGAGGTTGGTCACGTCCACGCAGTCGAAATCGACGAGGATAAGCTTGCCTACGCCTGCACGGGCGAGGGATATGGCGATGTTGGAACCTAGTCCGCCCAGCCCGCAAACGGCTACGCAGGCGGCCTGCAGTTTGCGTACCGCTTCTGTACCCTGGCGAAGTTCTAGGGCAGAGAGCATTTCTTCGTGTGTAGGCTTGTGCGGCTCCATTACCCGCCACCTACAAAGTTCACCACTTCCACCACGTCGCCATCGGCAAGCACTGTTTCTGCATACTTTGCCCTGGGGACAATGGCCTGGTTCAGTTCCACAGCAATACGGGCGGTATTGTAGCCCGCTTCTGCGATGTACTGCGCAACGGTCTTGCCCGCCGCCTCAACTGACTGTCCGTTGATTGTAAGCATGGTTTGAATGTAGAAAAAATCCTCGCTTTCGCGAGGACTTTGTTCTAAAATGCGCGAACGGTCGCCCGTGAGCAACAAACGCCTGGTATTAACCAGGCGTGGTTGCGATAGTGAGCGCTAACCAGAGAAGCATTCCCTGATTCTAGCGTGAGCGGTCGCCTACGTTTTATCCTCACCACGCAACATGATGACCTTGCCCGTGCGGATGTATTCGACAATCTCGAACTTCTGCAACAGGCTCTTGAGCGTGTCGACCTTCATGCTGTTTCCGGTAATCTGGATGATCATGGAAGTAGCAGTCATGTCTACGGTATTGGCGTGGAAATGGTCGCACAGCTGCAAAATTTCGGTACGCTGATCCGGAGTGCAACGCACCTTGATGAGTGCCAGCTCCTTCTCGACGGCATCCGTACCGGTATGGTCCTTGGCCTGCACCACGTCCACCAGCTTCTCGAGCTGCTTGATGATCTGCATCAAGATTTCGGGATTGCCGTGAGCGATGATGTTCATGCGGCTGAAGTTGGGGTCCAGGGTGGGGGAGACAACGAGCGAGTCGATGTTGTAGCCACGGCGGGAGAACACGAGGGCGATACGCACCAGAACGCCCGGGCGGTTTGCCACCAACAAACTAATAGAATGTGCTATATCTTTCATTTTCAAGTCCTCCTATTACGTCGATCCCGTGGGTTTTTCCAGCTGTGCCTTGGGCGGTTCGGTAATCATGGCGGTAAGCGGTGCTCCGGCCGGAATCATGGGGAACACGTTGTCTTCCTTTTCGCATTCGCAGTGAATGAGAATTGGTCCGTCGTTGTATTCCAGAGCCTTCTGAATCACGCGTTCGGCATCAGCGGCGCGCTTGATGCGAAGACCCGGAATGCCATAGGCTTCGGCCAATTTCACAAAGTCGGGGTTGCCCTGCATGTCCACGCTGGAGTAGCGGTGGTCGTAGAAGAGTTCCTGCCACTGGCGGACCATGCCCAAGTACTTGTTGTCCATCACGAAAATCTTGATGGGCAGCTTGTGGATGGCGGCAGTAGCCAGTTCCGCTTCCGTCATCTGGAATCCGCCGTCACCGCTAAAGCTCAAAACCGGCCAGCCAGTTTCGTTGCCGAAGGCGGCACCGATAGCGGCAGGGAAGCCAAAGCCCATGGTGCCTGCGCCGCCACTGCTGTGGAGCTGACGCGGGTAGTTGATGTGGAAGAACTGCGCCACCCACATCTGGTGCTGGCCCACGTCGGTGGTGACGATAGCCTTGCCGTCGGTGAGCTTGCTTGCCGTTGCAATCACGTGCTGCATGCGGAGGCCGCCCTGCTTGGGGTAGGTGAGGGGGAAGCGCTTTTTCCAGGTTTGGCAAGTCTTGACCCAGTCGGCGGTGTCCAGCTTGTGAACCATGGGGAGGAGCTGTTCCAAAACCAGCTTTGCGTCGCCGCACATGAACACATCTGGCTGCAACACCTTGCCTTCCTCGGCGGGGTCGATATCGATGTGCATCTTGATGGCGTCCTTGCAGAACACTTCCAGCTTGCCGGTAATGCGGTCGTCCCAGCGGCTACCGATAGAAAGAATCAAATCGCAGTCAAGAACGGCCTTGTTGGCGTACACGGTACCATGCATGCCCAGCATGCCCAAAGAAAGTTCGTGGTCGTCGGGGAAGGCGCCCAGGCCCAGCAGGGTGCAGCACACCGGGGCGTTCAGCTTTTCGGCAAGTTCGCGAACCTGGCGGCTAGCGCCGCTAATCATGGCGCCGTGGCCCACCAGCAAAAGGGGCTTCTTGGAATTTTTCAGGAACTCGGCGGCTTTCTCCACGCTTTCGGTAGAGGCGTAGGTCGGAATCTTGTAGCCGGGCAAATCCATCTGGTCGGTGAAGGGCGCGGTGCAGGGGCCTGCGGTCACGTCCTTGGGCAGGTCGATGAGCACAGGGCCTGGGCGGCCGCTGCGGGCGATGTGGAAGGCTTCCTTCATCACGCGGGGGAGGTCGTTGGAATCCTTCACCAGGTAAGAATGCTTGACGGCGGCGAAAGTCATGCCGCTGGTATCGCATTCCTGGAAGGCGTCCTTGCCCAGGTTCGGGGTGGTGGTCTGTGCGGCCAGCACCACGATGGGGCTCGAATCCATGAGGGCGGTATAGATGCCGGTAAAGGTATTGGTGGCGCCCGGACCGCTGGTCACGAGGGCGACGCCCACCTTGCCGGTCTGGCGGGCATAGCCGTCGGCCATGTGGGTCGCTCCCTGCTCGTGGCGGGAGAGGACTACTTTAATATTGGAATCGAGAATCGCATCGAACATCGGGATGGCGGATCCACCGGGATAGCCGAAAATGGTGTCGATGCCTTCGCGTTTCAGGCATTCGATAATCACTTCGGCACCGCTCAAGGTTTTATTTGCCATAGTTTTTCCTGTAATTATGAGGTTGTTTTGAAAATTTTGGATAAAAATATAGATGATTTTGTGCATCGTGGCAAGATATTTTGCCTAAATTGATTAAAATGTTTGAAATTTTTTGAATAGTTTGACCATTGGTGTGATTTCTTTTTGTGAAAAATGTTTGAAATTTTATAAAATCAGATGTTTTGAAGTTTGGTGCCTGTTAAAATTTACGAATTTTCTTTGAAGTTTGATGAAAGATTGTCGATTTGGTTTGAACTTTAGTTAAAAATGGTTGCTTTTTAGACTGTTCAGTTTGTCGGCAGCCCCGAAATGCAGCACAATCACCCCCGCACATCGCACTCCACGACCAACACTATATATATTTACCCCCATGAAATTCAAAACTCCCGATTTTATGGCGAACGTTGCCGCCCCGGTAGAGGGCGAAATCGCATTCCGCAAGTACGCCGCCTCGACCTACGGCCCCGACACTATAGTGGTGGGCATTGACGAAGTGGGCCGAGGCCCCTTGGCCGGCCCTGTGGTGGCCTGCGCCGCAGTACTCAAGTCCCCTGACATCTTGCCTATCCTCAACGACTCTAAAAAGTTCACGCGGCCCAAGCGGGAAGCCATTTATGACAAAGTAAAGGATGCCTGCGAATGCTTTGCCATAGCCAGTGCCAGCGTAGAAGAGATTGACGCCATTAATATATTGGAGGCGGATTTCTTGGCCATGCGCCGGGCCTTGCAGGCTTTAGGGATGCCTGGTCTTGCCGAAACTGACCCCGAACTACCCGTGGAGGTTCGGGGAAGTTTTAAACCCGACGCACCCGTTCTGGTGGCGGTGGACGGGAACTTGAAAATAAGGGGGCTGGACCAGCAGTGCCAGATGCCCGTGGTAAAGGGGGACGCTTTGGTGGCCAGCATCTCTGCGGCCTCTATACTTGCAAAGGTGTTCCGTGACCGCCATATGGATCAGCTGGCGTTAAAATATCCGGGATACGGGTTTGAAAAACATGCAGGCTACGGCACCAAGTCTCATAGGGAGGCAATCTGCAAATTGGGGCTTTCGCCGGTCCACCGCAGGTCGTTCCACCCCAAAGGACTATTTTAGGGGCAATAGCTTTTTTTTTATACATTTAACCACGAATTTATAAGAAAACCTCACTTTGAATGGAGAAACTATGAAAAAACTTGCAATGGTAGTATTCCTTGCCTCAATGGTTGGAAGTGCCTTCGCTCAGGCACCTGCAGCCCAACCCGCGCCTGCCCCGGCACCCGCGCCCGCCCCTGCGGTGGCTCCCGCCCCTGCTCCGGCGCCTGCCGCTGCTCCCGCAGCTCCCGCCGCTCCTGCAGCTGAACCGGCTCCCGCCGCTGCTCCTGCAGCCCCTGTGGCCGCCGCTCCCGAGGCTGCTCCTGCCGCTGAACCGGTAGCCGAAGCTCCGGCTGTGGACCCCTGCGCTGTCGACACCTTGGGCCAGCAGATTGACCCCGAAGGTTGCGCTGCCGCTATGGAAGCCGCCCGTCAGCAGGCCGTTGCCGATTCTATCGCTGCCGAAGAAGCCCGCCAGAAGGCTATCGCGGACTCTATCGCTGCCGAACAGGCTCGTGCCGATTCCATTGCCGCTGCCGAAGAAGAAGCCCGCAAAAAAGCCGAGGCTGACTCTATCGCTGCCGCCGAAGAAGCTGCCAAGAAGGCTGCCGCCGATTCTGCGGCCGCCCTTAACGCTCCCCGCTTTGCCGTGGGTGTTACCGGATCTGGTGCATTTGGCGCTTTCAACATCAAGTACGACGAGAACTACTTCAAGGACTTCCCCTTCACCTTCGGCGTGAGCGGACTCTTTGGCATGGGCCAGTTTGGCGCACGCCTCACCGGTTCTATGCAGTACCACCGCTTGTATGTGGGCGAATCACGCAATCGCACCGTGAACGAGAGCTACTGGCGTGCCGGCCTCGGCCTCTATGGCCGCTGGATGCCCGCTATCAAGGAAGGCCTCATTGTTGAATTGGGTATTACCGGTGCATGGGTCACTTCCGACGACATTTTGCTGCAGCCCCACACCACCAGCTATGCCAAGGTGGTTTACAGGCCCCAGTCTGAATACGACCTGGAACTGGGCGCTGGCTATGGCGTCACCTTTGCCGGTCTTGCCGGCGAAGTGGGAGCTTTCGTCTCTTACGACCTCAACAATACCATGGAATTTACCAGCAAGGTGGACGGCTACGCCTGGCACATTGGCGCACGCGCTTCCTTCTGGATCCTGAACTTTTAACAATCAACGAGTTTTTTAACAAAACAATAAATACAATCACAAGGAGAATGTATGAAACATAAACTCTTGACTCTCGCCTCGGCCGCCGTGCTGTTCGCTGCTTGTAGCGACTCCTCGGTTTCCGATGCCAACGATGAAATCAAGGAAAAGGGCACCGTGACGATTTTCGCCTACGACGTCCTCACCAGGATGCCTTTGAAGGATGTGTCGGTTTATTACCGTACCTCGGACAAGACCAAGAAGACCGACTCCACCGGTACTATCGTGTGGAAGGGTGTCGATATTGGCCACTCCTACTTCGACCTGCAGAAGGAAGGCTACGCCATGAAGCGTCATGACGTTCTGGTTGAAGACCTCATCGCCAACGACGTGTCTCGTGTGAACGACAACACTGAAAAGGTGGAAATGTATGAGCTCGGCGTTACCGTCAAGGGCCAGCTCTTCTACGTCGACCCCGAAACCAAGAACTGGTTGCCCGCTGCAAATGCCCGCGTTTATGTGGACTATCCGGATTCTTCCGAAATCTATCCTAACGAAGTCTATAAGACCACCGACTCCAACGGTTTCTACACCTTCACGGACCTGGCCGCCAACGTTGGCTTCCAGGTGAGAACCGAACGTTTCACCGTGGATAGCATTGTTTACGAAGTGGATTCCATCGGTGCCACTGCCCAGCGTAAGGGCGTGATAAAGGAAATGGACCCCATTGCAGCAGTGGTTGCCTCTTTGGATCCCAAGATGGTGTCCAGCAACCTTGCCAACGTGGAAGTCAAGGACGATATCAAGCTGAACTTCACCGAAGTTCTGGAAAAGGATTCCGTCACCACCAAGTACATCAAGGTCAAGCGCATCAATGCTGCAAAGCCTGAAGATGCTGACGGCAAGCCTGTCAACGTGACGGACGTGGCCGTTTCTGTCAGCCTCTCTGACGACGGCAAGACCATCACCATCAAGTCTATTTCTGGCGCATGGGCCGACGGCAAGGACTACATTGTTGAATTCGACGTGTGGTCCAAGCTGGCCAAGAACTTGAAGGACGAGGTCGTGATCGCTGGCAAGACCTATAAGAAGTATCGTAAGTTCACTGCCGGTTCCCTCGCCGTTCCTGGCCAGATCAAGAACCTGGCAATCGACAAGTACGATGACGATGCCAAGACCGACAAGGTCGAGTTCCGGTTCCAGGGAACTTACACTGCCGACAAGGTTGCTGCAGGTGAAGATGACCTGAAGTACAATGAAGTCATCCACATCAAGTGGGATGGTATCGAGAAGGGCGTCGACGCTTATAACGTTTATGCCAAGGGCGATGTCGAAGACTTTGCCGATTACAAGCTGGTTGCTGCAGACGTTGGCGATACTACCGCCACTCTGAACCTCGCCCAAATCTTCAATGGCGGCAAGTACCTCGACTACCCGGCCAGCAAGAAGCAGCCCAAGGTGATGACCGTGATTGTTCTCCCCAAGAACAGTGCCGGCGAAGCTCTTGCCAAGGATGCCAAGCCCCTTGAAATCAAGATTTTCGACCGCGCCGACGACGCCGTCTATGCTATCCAGACCAACGGTTACAACACCGTAGCCAAGACTCAACTCTCTGCGGTTTACAGGTGCGGCGCAACTGGCGCCACCTGCACCTCGACTACCGGAGCTGGCCTCGTTGTTGGCGAGTATTATTCCGCAAGTCTGACCGTGTCGGTGACCGAGGACGAGGGTGCTGAATGGGCGGCTACGACGCCCGACGGACGTCCCAACATGCCCAATGGCTTCCAGCTGTACTACAAGGGCGACTTGCTGAGGGATCAGGCATCCTCTAGCTTTGCTGTACCCTATAACACTAAGATTAACAATGTTGAGCTGCCCTTCACCAAGCCCGTTCCGGAATACAGCAAGACCACTACCAAGAAGTACGACTTCGTCATCGTCCCCTATATCGAGGAGACCGGTACATGCACGAATCCCTCTTACTACGTGCAGAATTCCTGCGAAACTAACGGCTTCGAGTGGGTGAAGTACAAGATTGGCCAGACCGACCTGGGAGAGAAGAATTCCCTGTCTGCCAACAACAACCTCACGACTGATTTTACTGAGTTCTAGTAGATTGTTTTAACAGACTATTCTCGAAAAGGCCCTCTCCTTGTGGAGAGGGCCTTTTTGCTATATTGTCATTGTAACGTTAGACGGAGGTTGTTTTGAACAATTCCATTCCTCTTGTACAGATGGTGTTGCAGTCCGACATCGCCACCATCGTGGTGCTTTGTATTCTTGCTGTCATGTCCCTGGGTTCCTGGGGAATCATCATTGTCAAGTACATTACCTACTTAAAGAACAAGCACGCCAATGCGGAGTTTTTCCGCAAGTTCAATACGGTCACCCAGTTCGTGGAACTTCAGGAGCTTTGCGAAACCGCCGAAGACAGTGCCCTGCGCCGCCTTACCGCCGAAGTACTGAAGGAGGCCTCCAAGTTCAGCAATTTTGTGAGTTACGATTCCATTCAGCACCGTGCCTCCCTTTTGGAAGATACCATCCAGCGCTCCATCGAGGGCCTGCGCCTTACCGAAGACAAGTACTTGAGCTT
>CACXIR010000109.1 GCA_902767785.1 Fibrobacter succinogenes
TTAACGCAATTATACAAAAAGACTTGACACAGCCCTTTACGCAAGTGTATATTTGTGCAGTATGGATGATCAGCGCATAATTTCTCCGGGCAAGGCTTCTGACGACAGCGAAATGGAACGGACACTCCGCCCCATGAGCCTTGGACAGTTCACCGGGCAGGCCTCCGTCAAGGAGAGTCTTTCCATTGCCATGGAAGCCGCCAAGCACCGGGGAGATGCATTGGACCATTGCCTGTTTGCAGGTCCCCCGGGCCTTGGAAAGACGACGCTGGCTGGGATTATCGCCAAGGAAATGGGAGTGAACATCCACATCACCAGCGGCCCTGTGCTAGAAAAGGCCAGCGACCTGGCAGGGCTTTTGACGGGCCTTCAGGAGAACGACGTGTTGTTCATCGACGAGATTCACAGGCTGAACCGTACCGTCGAGGAATACCTCTACCCCGCCATGGAAGATTTTCGGCTAGACATCATGCTGGATTCAGGCCCGGCGGCCCGAAGCGTGAACCTGCCCCTCAAGCATTTTACCCTGGTGGGCGCCACCACACGCACAGGCCTGCTGACCGGCCCTCTGCGCGACCGCTTTGGCCTGCAATACCGCCTGGAACTATACGACGAAAGCGACCTGGTGCAAATCCTGATGCGCAGTTCCAAGATTCTCGGGATTGAACTGACCCAAGACGCCGCCCAGATTCTAGGCGGGCGCTGCCGCGGCACGCCCCGTATTGCCAACCGCATTTTAAGGCGGTGCCGTGACGTAGCGCAGGTCCGTGGCTCCGGAGTTATCGACCTGGAGGCGGCCAACAGAACCTTGCAGATGCTGGGTATCGACGACCAGGGCCTGGACCCCATGGACCGCAAGATTCTCTCCATGATGATTGACAAGTTCGACGGAGGCCCCGTAGGCCTGAATACCATCGGTGCGGCCTTGGGCGAAGAGAACGACACCCTAGAAGAGGTGTACGAACCTTATCTGATTCAGAAAGGTCTGCTTGCACGCACCCAACGAGGCCGCGTCGCTACAAGCAGTGCCTACAAGCTACTCCACAAGAGCATGCCCAGCCGCAAAGCCTCCGAGCAGATGGAACTGCCGCTGTAACAAGAAAGAAAAAAGCCCCCGAAAGGGGGCTTATATTTTAGGACGATGACCCTTCATCAATCATCACACCTAAATAACCATCAGTGGTGTAAACAACTATATAAAGCACCATTACTGTAATTTTTCCATCTGTCTTTCTTTCGAGTTTTACATAAACAACAGCATTTGAAGCATCCATCTTGAATTCAAATTCTTCTCTCAACGTTAAAAGCATTTCATCTGTAAGAGTCCTCTCTCTATAACCGTTTTCTGCTAGTGCGGCAGCCATCTGGTCTGCTGCTTTCACTACATAAGTCGCTTCCTTGTCGGACAACCATTCAACAACATAGTCATCCAAGAAACTGAATGCTTCTGGACGACCAGCTGAAGATGTTGGTTTGACGGTTACTGTCACAGGAAATGTCGGCTTCAATCCGCCGGCGGAGTAGATTTCAATTGTATACTTACTCGAACCTATTGTCTTAGTACATTTTTTCCATGTTTGTTCCTGTTTTCCTTTACCTTTCGTTACATCTATGCAGCCATATCCTTCTCCGGTAACAGCGGACACAACCTGAGCACTCTTAACACCACATTTGAACGTTCCCATAATATCTGAGTCGAAATACCAATTCAAATAATCATCCAGGAAGCTGACTGCATCTGGACGTCCCGTTGTATTGGGGGCGGGGTCGGTGCATCCAGAACTACTTTCGACTTCGCTGGAGCTGGATTCCTGAATGCTGGAGCTGGACACTTCGGTGCTAGAACTGGACACCTCGACGCTAGAGCTGGATTCGCCGATGCTTGTGCCAGAAGACGAACTGGACGACGGAGTTACGGTACCGGTCATATCAAGTACTTGCCGGTATACATATAGATTTAAGCCACGCCGAACAACGTTATAAAGGGTATAATCTTCTCCTTCCAAAATCGGGCTGTCCGCACTGCTCGAAAACAACGAATCCGATTCTTGCAACTTTCCTATCTGCATAACAGCTTCAATTGCAGCTACCTGAGCAGCAGGGGCTTCTTCTAACAAATTCTTGGCAGAAAATCCAGTCATGCCATTTTCTGCGAATTTTCTTGTAATACTCTCATCAGTAATGGTAGCCTCATAATGAAAAGCCTCCTTACAAGGAAAGTCAAGCGTTATAGGGCAATCCTGGCTTTCCGCCTTTGTCCAAGTGACACCACTATTTAAAAAAGACAATCCGGCAGGGCCCTCTACGCCCGTAGAGGATCCACCCGCTGAACTTGAGCTTTTTCCAGAACCGCTGCCCGAGCCGGAGCCTTCTTCATCGTCGCTCTTCTTGGAGCTGCTGGACTTGTCCTTGCAATGACGGCCGGTGCATTCTTCCTCATCGGCGGCAGCACTAGATTCAGGCTCGACACCGCCCTCGTTATCAGAGGCTTCTTCTTTCTTGGAGCTGCTAGAGGGCTTCTTGGCAGCGGCAGCTGCTGCTTCCAACTTTTCTTCCAGCTTTTCGAGCTGTTTCTTCAGTTCTTTTTCGTCCAGGCCTTCCTTGAACTGTTCGATGGTAGCAGAGTCGGTAACTTCCACCCACTTGTTATCGAAGCAGGCGAAGTAGGCCGTATCCACTTTGGCAATTTCCATTTCGCAAGAATCCGGCAGGTTAGCCGCCGTCTTGTATTCGGGAATGCTGTTGCTTGAACTGCTGGAGCTGTCATCACAGGCTGTCAGGCACGCCACGGCAGCCAAGGCTACAGAGGCCGTCAAAAGATATTTTTTCATAG
Source organism: Fibrobacter succinogenes (assembly GCA_902767785.1). Lineage (GTDB taxonomy): Bacteria > Fibrobacterota > Fibrobacteria > Fibrobacterales > Fibrobacteraceae > Fibrobacter > Fibrobacter succinogenes_D. The sequence goes on from CACXIR010000109.1 coordinate 2,834, forward strand.
GATTCTCCTTTCTTTTTATCTACGCACACAATGTAGAAAAAAACAGCTTTTTCCCAGCTTCTTTTTGGGGATGTACCCACTTTTCAGGAGAATTTGATCCGCGGGTCTACCAGAGTGTACAAAATATCGCTGAAAAGGCGACCCACCATGGCCATGAGGCTACTCAAAAAGATAATGCCCATGACCACGTTGTAATCCCGGTTCACCATGGAATTGTAATAAAGCAGGCCCATGCCGTCGATATCGAAGACCTTCTCGATAAGAAGTGCCCCCGCAAACATCAGGGTACAGATTTCGGAAAGGCGAGTGGCGATGGGAATCAGGGCGTTACGAAGTGCATGGCGAACCAAAGCCTGTCTAAAGCTCAGGCCTTTTGCAAGGGCTGTACGCATGTAATCCTTGCCCAGTTCCTCCAAAGCGGAATTCTTCATAAGGAAGGTGAGGAAGGCAAATTCGCTAATCATGTAGCAGAAAATGGGCAGAACCAGATGGTAGCCCAGGTCCGCCACCTTCCCGAAAAAGCTAAAGTCCTCGAAGTCGTCGCTGGTAAGGCCCCCCAGCGGGAAAATATCCAGGTAAGAACCTCCCGCAAGGAAGATGATAAGCAGAATGCCCAGGGCATAACCCGGCATCACGTAGCCTGAGAAAATCAGGCCCGAGCTGAGGGAGTCTAGCTTGCTGCCGTGATGCACCGCCTTCCAGAGGCCGAGAGGTATGCAGATCAGGTAGCTCAAAAAGAACGAGGTTATCCCAAAGAACAGCGATATGGGGAAACGGCTCACAATGACATCCCACACAGGGAGGCCATAGGTATAGCTAGAACCCAAATCCAGATGCAGCACGTTCCAGAGCCAGGTCAGGTAGCGCTTCCAGGCTGGTTGGTCAAACCCGAAGTACGCCTGGATTTGTGCTATCTGGTCTGGCGAGAGGGCCTTGGAGGCATCCACCCCGCCCTTCATGGCGGCGGCCTGCTGGGCCCTAGAAATCATTTCCTCTACAGGGCCGCCTGGCAGCAGCTGGATGAGTATAAAGCACACCAGCGAGATCCCGATGAGGGTCGGGATCATGAGCAGCAGGCGTCGGAGGATGTAGGAACGCATGGTTAGGCGAAAGCGCCGATCCTATCGCATTTTGCCGGAACGGAGCACGTCCATCATGTTGAAGGGTTTAGCAGTTCCGTTGGCGATATGGCAAGCCAAGAAGTTCACCGCGTCTACAGTGCCTTCGGCGTAAATCTTGCGGCCGCAAACATTGTGCTGGAACTCGAAATGCACCGTGCCGTCGGCACTGTCCAGGCTGTAGGTGTGGAAGGCGTGACCGCCCAGGTATTCCTCGGGCACGTGCATCCGTTCCATCTGTTCCTTCTCGTTACGGACCTTCTCAATGTCATCCACAGAGAAGTCAAAGCCCATCTTCTGGAAGTCCCCTACCACGGCACGGGCGGTTCCGCTGGTGTCCGCCTTGGTCTTCTGGTGGCTTTCTACCACAGAGAGCTTGTAGCCGTTGAACGCTGTGGGGAATTCCTTGGCCAGGAACTCAATCATCATCTGGAAAGCCACAATCTGCTTTGCCATATTGGGAGCGATAACGCTGGGGTGATTGGCGTCGGCCACCAACTTGGCCAGGGCTTCACGGTCACCACCGGTAGTACCCATTACAAAGGGAATCTTGTGCTTCACGTAGAAGGCGGCGTTGTCGTTTACTGCCGTGGGGTGGGTATAGTCAATGCAAATCAGGTCGGGGTATTTGGCCAGCACTTCGCCAATGCGTTCTTCGCGATTGCTAGGCTTCAAAAGTTGAATGGTCTTGCCGGCCACCTCAGATTCGTTCTCCACGATAATCTCGCCCGTCAAAGAATACGGGACCAGTTCCAAGCCGCGGGCCACGCAAGTTTCGGCCACAATGCGGCCCATGTTGCCCGGAATTCCATTAACCATTACTTTTACAGACATTGTTTACTCCTATTTTACTTTTAAACTTTTTTTAGATCCTCGCCTTCGCGAGGATGACGCTTTCTACACCTACTTCCCGTAGTTTTCCTTCAGTTCCGTAAGGCGTTGCAGGGCCTGCAGCGGCGTCATCTCCTCCGGACGCAAGCGGCGAATCTCTTGTTTCAAAAGCGTCAGCGACTCGTCAGGGGCGGCAAACAGGTCCACCTGGGGCGAGTCCTTGATCTTCTTGTGAATGGCCTCGTCGCTGGGGTCAATCTTATGCTTTTCCAAGCGCAACAAAATCTTGCGGGCGCGACGCACCACCGTAGAGGGCAGCCCCGCCATTTCCGCCACATGGATACCGTAACTGGAATCGCAGGCACCAGCAAGGATCTTGTGCAAGAAGATGAGTTTGTCGCCCTTCTCCTGAACCGCCACCTGGAAGTTCCCCGCATGTTCCAGGGAGTCCACAAGGCCGGTCAATTCGTGATAGTGCGTGGCAAACAGGGTAAGCGCCATGCGGGAGGGTTCGCTATGCAAAGTCTCCACGATGGACCAGGCAATGGAAAGTCCATCGAAGGTGCTGGTGCCACGGCCAATCTCGTCCAACAGCACCAAACTGTGGGGAGTGGCGTTCCGCAAAATATTGGCCGTCTCGATCATCTCCACCATAAAGGTGGAGAGTCCGCGGCTCAAGCGGTCGCTGGCCCCCACGCGGGTAAAGATCCGATCCACGATTCCGATACGTGCCGCTTCCGCAGGCACAAAACAGCCCATCTGGGCCATAAGCACAATCAGTCCCGTCTGCCGCAGGTAAGTCGATTTACCCGCCATATTGGGGCCCGTAATGAGCATCAGGCGGGTGGCATCGGGAGAAAGATCCACGTCATTGGGGATAAAGTCCAAATCCGGGTTCACCGCCACGATTACAGGGTGGAACCCTCCCCTAATTTGAATTCCTGTTCCGCTGTAAACCTCGGGACAAACGTAATTGTACCGGCGGGCGGCACGAGCAAAGCTGTAAAGGCAGTCCACACGGGCAATAGAGTCGGCAATTTCCTGGAGTTCGGCACGCCAACTGTTCACCCGGTCGCGAATTTCGCAGAAAATCTTGTATTCCAGTGCATGAATGTTGACTTCGGCGTTGCTGATAATGGACTCGCATTCCTTCATTTCGGGGGTAATATAGCGCTCCGCATTCACCGTGGTCTGCTTGCGGATGTATTCCTCCGGAATGGGCATGGTGGCTTTTGCCATCTGGGCGCGGGTAATCTCGATGTAATAGCCGAACACCCTGTTGTAACCCACCTTGAGGCTGGGGATTCCCAGGCGTTCCCGTTCCCGGCTCTCTAGGGAGGCAATCCACTGGCGGCGTTCCTTGATGTCGGCATTCATGGCATCCAGTTCGGCGTTAGCGCCTTCCCGAATCATGCCGCCCTCGCGAACCGTCAGGGGCAAATCGTCATTGAAGTTCTTGAGCAGCTCTTCGCCACGGCCTTCCGCCTGAATCAGGACCTGCCGGAATTCCTGGAAAAGCGGGGCGGTAAGGCCCTCCAGTACCCGGGAAACCTTAGCGGCCTGGCTCAGGGAGCGACCCATACCCGCCAAATCACGGGCGTTGGCTCGACCGCTCCCCACCCGGCCCATCAGGCGTTCCATGTCCAGAATGGAGGTCAGGGAATCCTTCAGTTCGTCCAGGGCCACGGGGTTCCCCGCCAGCTCGGCCACTGCAGCCTGCCGTTCCTGAATTTTGGCAACCGAAATCAGCGGGTGGCTCACCCAGTCTTTCAGTACGCGGCCTCCCATGGCGGTAACGGTAAAGTCCAGAACGGAACACAGGGTGCTGGAATAGTCGTCGGCATTCAGGGGGCGGGTCAGTTCCAAGTTCCTAAGCGTGCTGGGGTCCAGCGTCATGTAGTCGTCCAGATTCAAAATCTCGAGGCCCGTAAAGTGGGACAGCTCGGACTTTTTCTGGTTCATCAGGTACTGGAGAAGGGCTCCCGTCACCGCCGTTTCCCTATCGCGGCCATCTAGACCGAGGCCTACCAGGGATTCCACCTTGAAATG